>CASGHK010000017.1 GCA_949320185.1 uncultured Methanomicrobiales archaeon
GATGGGCCCGGGCATCATGAACGCGTTCACGGACACGCCGGCCGCAATGGCCTCGTTCGCCGCGACGCTCAACGAGATCTCGGACGGACGCGCTGTGCTCGGCATTGGACCGGGTGACCTCTCGACCCTGCCGAAGCTCGCAATTTCCCCCGAGAAGCCCGTCGCCCGCCTGGGCGAGGCCGTCGCGGTCATCCGCAAGCTCCTCGCCGGTGAGACCGTCTCGACCCCGGAGATGGAGTTCTTCAAGTACGACGGCGCGAAGCTGACCGGCGTTAACCTCCCCGGCAAGAAGGGCATCCCCGTCTATATCGGCGCCCAGGGCCCCAAGGTCCTCGAGCTCGCCGGCACGGTCGGTGACGGTGCGCTGATCAACGCCTCGAACCCCAAGGACTTCGCCGCTGCGATCCCGATCATCAAGGGTGCGACCGACAAGGTCGGCAAGAAGGGCTTCGACATCGGTGCCTACACCGCGATGTCGATCGACAAGTCCGAGAAGAAGGCCCGCAACGCCGCGAAGATCGTCGCCGCGTTCATCGCTGCCGGCTCGCCCGAGCCCCTGCTCACCCGCCACGGCCTCGACCTCGCGAACGTCGCGAAGATTAAGGAAGCCCTCGGCAAGTTCGACTTCAAGTCGGTCGGCGAGCTCGTCGGCGACAAGGAGATCGACGCGTTCACCATCGCTGGCACCCCCGAGATGGTCAAGGAGAAGTGCGCAGCCCTCGAGGCGTCCGGCGTCACCCAGATCATCTTCGGCTCTCCGCTCGGGCCGGACATGACCAACTCGATCCGCCTGCTCGGCAAGTACGTCGTCTGATCCTCCCAAAAACTCACCCTCCTTTTTTCCAAGCGTTTATATCGTCCTGGCCCGAATGCTCGACAGTCCATGTTCCTGATCGAGCGAAGCCTGTCCGGTGGTCGGCCGATTGAGTTTCGGCGAGAACGCCTGACCGGTCTTTCGTGTACGATCAGCCCGACACGCCTCTCCCGAGGTCTCAATCACCCGCCGATGCCAGCCGCTCCGGCGGACGACTGTCCGTTCTGTCCAGGGCGGCTGGAGCGCGAGACCCCGACCTTTCCGCACGGCTCGCGTATCCGGCGGGGAGAGTCGGTCACGTTCCCGAACCTGTACCCGTTTGCTCCCTGCCACACGGTCACGGTGATCACCCGTGCCCACGCCGTGGTCCGTTTTCGCCCCCTCGAGCTCGCAGATGCCCTGCAGGGTGCCGCAGCGTCCCTCGTCGGCGCCCAGGGGTACGCGTCGATCAACTGGAACTTTCGGCACTCGGCAGGGGCGTCGCTCGACCACCCCCACCTCCAGGGGCTCGTAATGGGTCGGGCCTCGTTCGTCCACGCCCGGTACCTGGCCGGTTCGGCCCGGTTTCTCTCGCGGACTGGGCGGTTGTACCGGGAGGCGCTCCTCGAACACGAGCGCTCCACCGACCGGTTCCTCTTCGGGGACGAGGTCCCGTTCGTCGCCTCGGCGGTGCCGATCGGCGAGCGAGAGGTGCGGGCGTTCCTCCCTGCCGGCAGCCTAGAGGAGGCGGTGCCGTACTTCGAGAGTCTGGCGACCGGGCTCTGCAGGGTTCTCGACCTCTACCAGGACCTCGGGTCCCACGCGTTCAACATCACCTGCTACTTCGGCCGGTCGGGGCGTGACCGGGGCTTCTCAGCCTTCTGCTCGGTCATCTCGCGGATCAACCCGAATGAGAACTCGATCTCGGACTCCGCGTTCATGGAGCGGCTTCACCTGCACCCGATCGTGATGACGCTCCCCGAGGAGCTCGGTCGCTACGGGCGGGATGCGCACTAAAAAAGAGTGTTAGGGTTACTCGGGCTTCGAGATGAGCTTCGTCTTGGAGACGATGACGCCGTCCTTCTTGTGGGGCTTGCGGACGACACCGTCGCCGGCCTTGTCGAGCTCACGTGCCTCGTCGCAGAGGATGGCGGCGACGCGCATCATCTCGTGGGCGGACGCGACGATCGGGATGTACTTCTCCCACTCCTTCGTCATGAAGCAGCCCTTGACGTTCACCATCGCAACCGCTGCGGCGATCTCGTAGGCGGCGCGGGCCTTCGCATGCGCGTAGGGGTTCGAGAACTCGCCGTCGATCGCCTTCTCCGGGGTCATGACGACCTTCGGGAGCTCGAGGTCGGCACCCTTCTTGCCGGCCTTCACCTGGTCGATCACCTTGTCGAGCTCCTGCTGGAGCTTGCGGAATGCACCGGTAATGGAGAGAACCTTGACCAGATTCCCGTTGTAGTCGGCCATCTCGATGGGGTCGAGGAACTCGCGGCGGGCTCCGATCATCGAGTCAGCCTTCATGATGATGTAGCCGAACTTCGACTCCTTGAGGTCTGCCCACTCCTTCTTGGTCGTGACGTCGTCAGTGATGACGACGACGGGAATGCCGGCGGCGGCGAGCTGCTCGCGGGCTCCGGTGGGTCCGGGGAGGACGCCGTTCGGAGAGACGACGACGCAGAAGTCGGGGCCCCAGGCCTTCATGTTGGTGACGACACGGTCGATGTCCTCGGGCTGAAGCTTGGTGCCGGACGTGGCCATGAAGGTCTGCATGTCCTCACGGTCTGCACGCTCGTCGAGCAGGAGTTCGGCCATGACGCCGGATGCGATATTTCCGAGTTTTGCAATGCCTACTTTGACAACCATTCAATTCACCTCGTTGATAGCTTCTAGTTTCCATTAAAACTCATAAAAATGTTGTGTTTTCTTTTTTCCGGGTGGATGGCCCCTTCGCGACCCCGGGCCGGGAGTAGAACGATTCCTCTTATCTCCCCTATGGGTTAAAGAGAATTGTTTAAGTTTTCTGACTGCACCATACATCTGTATGAAAGACGGTCTCCTGACCGATCGGCAGAGGGAGGTGCTGCGTCACCGCAGGCAGGGGCTTACCCAGCAGCAGATCGCCGATATCATCGGGACGTCGAAGGCGAACGTCTGCACCATCGAGAAGTCGGCCCTTGAGAACGTGCGGCGGGCACGCGAGACCCTCCAGTTCATGTACACGCTCGACGCCCGGTTCCTCTGCGAGATCCCGTCAGGGGAGGACCTCCTTTCCGTCCCCGATCGTATCTTTCGCGAGGCGAGTGGCCGGGGCGTGAAGGTTCGATACGACACGATCGGCCTGATCAACCGCCTCCGCGAGAGCCTGCCCGAGCACCTGCAGTCCCGTTTCGTCAAGGACGCTATACAGGTCTACCTGAACGACGATGGCGAAGTCTACTTCGAGTAGAGAGACAGTTCTTCAATAAATGATGTTGAGAGGCTGTCCTGGCCCCTCGGAAACATGGACTCGACGGGATTCGAACCCGTGGCCTTCGCGTTGCAAACGCGACGATCTACCCCTGATCTACGAGCCCGCACATGCGGTGAAACGAAGGTATCGACTCCTCTCGAATGAGAGCAGTATGGACTCGACGGGATTTGAACCCGTGGCCTCTACGTTGCGAACGTAGCGATCTACCCCTGATCTACGAGCCCACGAAAAAGATTCATGGTCAGAGAATAATCTCGATATCTAATTTCTCTGCCAGTTCCTTATATCGGTTCCGGATCGTGACCTCGGTGACGCCCGCCACTTCGGCCACCTCGCGCTGCGTCCGGCGCTCTCCACCCAGGATCGATGAGATGTAAATGGCGGCTGCAGCGACTCCTGTTGGGCCTCTGCCGCTCGTTAATTCGCGTTCCGCCGCCTGCCTCAGGATCTCGACCGCACGGCTCTGGACCTCTCCCTTCAGGGTAAGCCCGGAGCAGAAGCGCGGGACGTAGTCGATCGGCGATGTCGGGAGGAGTTTGAGCCCGAGCTCCCGCGAGATGAACCGGTAGGTCCGCCCGATCTCCTTTCGGCTCACACGGGATACCTCGGCTATCTCGTCGAGGGTTCGCGGAACACTGCACTGGCGGCACGCGGCGTAGAGTGCGGCTGCAGCGACTCCCTCGATGGAACGGCCGCGGATCAGGTTCTTGTCGACCGCGTCGCGGTAGACGACGGCGGCCGTCTCGCGGACGTTCCGGGGGAGACCGAGGGCTGAGGCCATCCGGTCAAGCTCGGATAGGGCGAAGGCAAGGTTCCGCTCGGTTGCATTCGAGACCCGGATCCGCCGCTGCCACTTCCGGAGCCGGTAGAGCTGGGCCCGGTTCTTCGACGAGATCGCACGACCGTAACTGTCGCGGTTACGCCAGTCGATCATCGTCGAGAGGCCCTTATCGTGGATCGTAAAGGTCATCGGGGCGCCGACACGGGACCGCTTCATTCGCTGGTCGTGGTCGAAGGCTCTCCACTCGGGGCCACGGTCGATGAAGTCGTCGTCGATGACAAGGCCACAGTTCTGGCAGACGAGCTCGGCCCGCTCGTAGTCGTGGACGAGTTGCCGGCTCTTGCACTCGGGACAGACCGTCTCGGTGTGCTCCTCGGTCTTGCGCTCCCGCTCAACGACGCGGCTCCGGTTGCGGAATGCCTCGCGCTGGCTCTGTAAAATTCGAAGTTTTTCTATCTCCTGCATAACTTTTTTACACCTATGATCTGGTGAATACCTTCTCGCCGACCGGGTGCTCGCACCGGCCCGGGCACAGGACTGCGGCGTATGGACATTTTACGTTTCCAAAGAGGTCCACGATTCGGCCAACAGGGCGATGACGCCGGTCGACGACCGTCGCGTACAGGGGGGGTAACTGTGCCGCATCGACCGCAACGATCAGCATCCTTTTTCCACACGCGTGCTGGATGCGTCCGACCGTCTTCATCGCATACTCATAGGGGGAATCTGGAAGAATCTTTGCCGCAATTTATATATTTGCACCATCGCTATATTTAAACATTGGGGTAATATTGAAATCATCGACGTGATTTGAGCCATGTTTCGATATTTAAATCGATGATGTTGTGCGTCGCGCGCATGTCCAGCCCGGCCCCTCGGACGACGAGCTCCCGGGCGTCGGCGGACATGAGATCGTGCGGGGCGTGGGCGTCGGAGTTGACCACGAGCCGGCAGTTTGCTTCGAGGGCGACACGGGCCACGTGGCCGTTCGTCCGGTTGTGGCCCCCGCGTCCGGTCAGCTCGAGCGCGATTCCCCGGTCTGCAGCCGCCCGGGCGTCCTCAAGTGTGATCATGCCTGGATGGGCCAGGATGTCCACATAATCCGAGGCGCAGGCTGCATGGTTGGTGCCGGGCGCCACTGGCTCCACGGGTGTCTCACCGTGGACCACGACGATCTCCGCTCCGTCTGCCTTCGCCCGGCGGGCGAGGGCGTCGATCTCGGCGGCAGGAACATGGGTCAGCTCGACGCCGGCATAGAGCCGGACCCCGTAGAGCATTGCGGATTGACGGGCGGCATCGGCAGACTCCAGCACGAGGGGGAGGGTTGTCGTGTCGACGTGGTCGGCGATCCCAACCGAGTCGTAGCCGAGCACGGCCATCCGGCGTACCAGCTCGAGGGGGAGGAGCTCCCCGTCCGACCGGAGCGTGTGGGTGTGCAGGTCGTACATGCCGCGCCTACTTCCTCGCCTCGAGGGCGCCGGCCACGCGGCGAAGGAGGGCCTCTTTCGATCCCGACCAGGGGACAACCGCCCGTCCGTCACGGCGGAACCAGTGGGTGGGGTGAGACCCTGGCTCAACACGGAACGGGAGCCCGCTCCTCTTCAGGGCGCGTTCGAGCTCCTGCATGGTCACACCCTTCTGGGCGAGCGCGAGCGGGACTCGGCGGCCCTGCTCCCGCCCGAGGGCTGCGTTGAAGTAGCAGGGGTAAAGAATCCGGTCCTTCTCCATCGGATCAGGGTCGGCAGGTGAACCTATAAACCGTGCGGCATGGTAGTACTCCTGATGCACCAGATCGATGTCCGGATCGAGAAGGATCTCTTTGCGGCGAACGAGGCGATCGCGGCGGAGAACGCGTCCCGGCTTGCGGCCCACGGTGTGATCGGGATCGACCTCCTCGGCGCGATCGGGTCGGGGAAGACCGCGCTGGTCGAGCGTCTGGCCCCGTTGCTCGCTGCACGCGGCAAGCGGGCGGGGGCAATCGCGGGTGATGTCTACGGTGATGACGACTACCAGCGTATCGCGGCTCTCGGTATCCCGGCGGTGAACGCGAACACGGGCAAGGAGTGCCACCTCGACGCCCACCTGGTCGACCACGCCCTTGACCATCTCCCGCTCGACGACCTGGACGTGCTGTTCATCGAGAACGTTGGGAACATGGTCTGCCCGACCGATTTCCTGCTCGGCGCCTCGAAGCGGGTCGTCGTCGTCTCTTCGACGGAGGGGGACGACGTCGTCAACAAGCACCCGATGATGTTCCGTTCATGCTCCATCGGTGTGATCAACAAGGTCGACCTCGCCCCACTCGTTGGTGCCGACCTCGACCGGATGGAGCGGGACATGCGCCGGTACAACCCCGGGATGCAGGTCTTTCGGACCAACCTGAAGGCGGGCGAGGGGACCGAACCCCTGCTCGAGGCCCTCCTCGCGTGATCCGAGGGGTTAAATAACGTTGAGAGGAATATATACAGCACTTCTGATTCTCGAGTTGAATCGGGTGAACGCACATGCTCTGGCAAGGTAGATCTATCAGGAAGGTGACCGGTGGACGGTACGCTCCTCTGCGGGGGAAGCGGCGCACCGAGATCGGGCGCTCGCCCGCAGAGACGCACATCGGAGAGGACCGCCGGCGAGCGATCCGCACCTACGGTGGAAACACGAAGATCCGGGCACTCCGGGCGACGTTCGCGAACGTGGCGAACCGGGGAACCGGGGTCGCACAGAAGGTGAAGATTGAGAATGTCGAGCAGAACACCGCCAATCCGAACTTTGTCCGGCGGAACCTGCTGACCAGAGGCGCGATCATCCGGACCGAGCTCGGTCAGGCCCGCATCGTCAGCCGCCCGGGCCAGGACGGCGTGATCAACGCGGTCCTGCTCGAGTGAAAAGATACCCTTTTTTTAGCACGGGCCGCCACTCTCCCTGGGGGAGGAGGTCCGCCGTGTGAGTCTTCGTATCACGATCGCGGCCCCGTTTCGGCACCTGCACCGGGACCGCCTGCGTCGGAGCGAGTTCATCCACTATCTTGCCCACGACCGGATGTGGATGAACTCCGACCAGGCGAAGGGGCTTATCGAACTGGCCATCTCCGAAGGGCTCCTGGCGGTCGAGGCGGGGATCCTCGTCCCGCTCTATCCTGTGGACGAGGTGACCGTCCCCCTGGGTTTCCGCCCGGGCTCGGAAGACCTGGAGCCGCCCGACTCAGAACGAGTGCTGCTCGGGCGGATCGCGTCGGCGATCGGGCAGGATGTGCGGGAGGTCGCCGCCGAGGCGAACCGGATCGCCGCCGAGCAGTTCGACGGAGCGCTCCGGCCGCGGGCGGCGCTGGTCCTGCTCGCCCGCCGTTATGGCGTCCCGTTCGCTGATCTGCTCGCTTCGCTGAAGGTTGGGCTGTAAAAGAATTGAAATGGGTTTTACTCGGCGGCCGCTGCCGGCTCGGCCAGGAGGTCGTCGAGGGACTTCTCGCCGAACTCGGTGACGGCGGCGTTGATCTGGACGAAGTCCTGGGTGATCTCGCTTCCGCGGACCGCCTTGCGGGCCCGCTGTCCGTCCATGACCGGCTTGAAGCCCACGCCGCCCGCCAGGAGGAGGCGCCGCCGGCCTGCGCCGGGGAGGTCCCTGCGAGCCGGCGTGCCGTTCCTATCCGATGCACCGGTAATTGCGACTCGATACCCGGGCAGGCCCAGCGGGCTCGCGTCAACCTCGCCGCCGACCCGCTTTCCGATGAAGGCTCCGGCCGCCCCGCCGCTCGCGGTCATCTTGTATGAACGACCGGTCTTCGGGTCCGAGAGCACGACTTTAAAATCGACCATATCCAATCTCCACTGAGGCGAAGTACCCATAGTTGTGGGTGGGGGAATTGATAAAGCTGCGGATCTTCCGGCTCATTTGCCCCAGAAGGGCTCACCCCGCCGCCGCATCGCCGTGTACTCATCCAGGACTTCCCGAGCGGTCGTCGAGATGTGGTTGAGCATCTCCTTCTCGAGGACCTTGACGTGCCGCTCGGGAAGGTCGACGTAGAGGTCGTCATCCACATCGAGCTGGCGCCCGACGGTTGCCCCCTCGATCGCGACGGCGACCTCCGCACCTGCCTCGACCTCGTGAACATATTCGCCCTGGGACTGGATCGTCTTGAGGTGGCCGACCTTCCTGCCGTCGGTCCTCACGATACCGACGTCGGTCCTGAGGGTGCCGCCAAGGACCCGGACTCCAACGACTGCCGGGTTGCTCTGCCGGAAGACGCAGCCCGGCAACACCCGGAGCTTGGCGGGGAGGATGATCCGTTCGAACCGCTGCTGCTCCATCCGCTGCTTCTCGGTGTCCCGCCACTCGACGAACTCGTCGATCAACTGGTATATCACCTTCGCCTGGAAGACCTGCGGGAGGTCAGGCCCCCCATCTCTCACGATCGCCTGGGCGTCGGGGAGGAGCGGGGCGTTGAAGGCGAGCACGGCCCGGTAGAGCGGGGCCTTGATCGTCTGGGCGTCCACCAGGTCGTGCCGGCTCACCGGTCCGACGGCGGCTCGCATCACTCCGATCTCTCGCGACTCGAGCTCCTTGGAGAGAGCCTCGAGCGCTCCGATCGTGTCCGCCTTGATGATGAGCCCCTCGTCCGAGAGGGTGACGTTGATCTGGGAGACCTCGTCCCGGATCTCCTTTCCGATCGCGTCGCGGTCGCCCCGCACCACGCGGAGTGGGGAGCCGGCGATCACTCGGTCGAGGCCCGGGGCAGCGACCTTGACTCCCGAGGCGGCGATCACCGAGCGGACACGTTCGAACCGGTCCTCGGTCAGGATCTCCTTCATCGGTCGCGGTTTTAAGAGCGACTTCACCTTGGTCTGAACGACACCGTCCGTGGTGGCGAGCATCACCTGGTCACCGATCGAGAGGGTGCCGTCGAAGAGGATCACATCGAGGGTGAGGCCGAGCCCGCGCTCTTCCTTCACCTCGAGCACCGTTCCCTGTCCCGGCCCCTGGACCTCGACGGCGAGGGCCTCGCCCATGTACCGCTGCGCCAGGCCAACCATCACCAGGAGGAGGTCAGAGATCCCCTCGCCCGTGTGGGCCGAGATGGGGACGATAGCGATCGTCCGGGCGAAGTCGGTCACCCGGTCGAACCGCTCCGAGTTGAACCCGAGATCGGAGAGCTTCCCGACGATCTCGTAGTGCCGGGTCTCCATGAACTCGGTCACCCGTTCGTTCTGCTTTGCGAACGAGGCGAGGAATGGAGACTTCTCGGTGGAGCGCCACCCGTGAACCCGGTCGATCTTGGTCAGAGCCACGACGAACGGGGTCCGGCAGTTACGGAGGATCGAGAGGGCCTCCTCGGTCTGGGGCTGGAACCCCTCGTTGATGTCGACCACCACGATCGCCATGTCCGCGAGCGCCCCGCCACGGGCACGGAGCGTGGTGAACGCGTGATGGCCCGGTGTGTCGATGAAGAGCAGGCCCGGCACCTGGACAGCGACCTTCTGCATCCCCGCCGAGATCCCCTGGATCGCCTCGATCGGCACGACGGTCGCGCCGATGTGCTGCGTGATCGCGCCGGCCTCGCTCGAGACGACCGAAGACCCGCGGATTCGGTCGAGCAGCGAGGTCTTGCCGTGGTCCACGTGCCCGAGCACGCAGACGATGGGTGTCCGTATTCCGCCCTGTGACAACGTCGCCGCCTCCAATAGAGGGCCGGCGAAGGAAAAAGGGCGCCGGCCCAGCCTGTATCATTATTGCCGATCGCGTATTAAAATTCATGCCCGAGCATTCGAGGTTCCTTCGCATGACATACCTTTATGTTTTGGAATGTCCTACACTCATGGCACATCCGCCAGGGTGGGGTAGCTGGTTATCCTAGGGGACTGTGGATCCCCCGACCCGGGTTCGAGTCTCGGCCCTGGCCTAATTACAGAAAGTTTGAATCTCTTACTTTTCTCGCGCTGTTGTTCCAAAGAACAGCGCAATCTTGTTCGATGTTATGTGCGCGCTCCTGTTAATTGTGTCGAATTGCCTTCTGTATGCTATACATCGGGGCGCCGCTTCCAGGAACTTGGCACGGTGGGTAACCCTTACCTAGACGTAGAAGTGCCCAAGAAACGCAGGGGAACGGCCGAATTTCGGGCCGTTCACGCCGGCGGGACGAACGGTTCAACGCCGGCATCGATCCCGGCCGCGTCGACCGGACCGCCCGCCGAGAACAAGGGTATCACGTCGTCAGAGAGTGCACCCATCACTAGGTCGTAGCTGAAGACCCGATCTGTCGTCGCCACGAACTCGCTCAGGTATTCCTGCCGGAACCACCAATTGCCCATCAGCCGGCATTCTTCTTCAAGGAACCCCGGTGCGATCCGGGCGCACCGTGTAGCCGGGATCTCGATCCGCTCCCATTCGCCGCTGCCATCCTGCCATGCCTCGAAGAAGTGCCCGCGCTTCCCGAACGAGGTAGACATGAGAACCAGCCGACCACCCGATACCGCGAGCATCGGCCGGACGGCATACTAGAGCGCGTCGTTCACTCTCGCCGCTTCGTCCTCTAAAATCAGGGCCGCGCCACTGAACCCGCGTATAGTGCCTTCGCTTCCCGGCAGTGAGACGATCCGCGATCCGTTCTCGAGAGAGAGCCTGGGATGTCGTTCGCCTGATGCGGAGCGTACCCCGCCGGTCAAACCCGACTGCGCCGTCAGCGACCGGAGCCTCACCGAGAAGGCCGCCGACGATGACGAGGCGATCCAGCGTTTGATCGGGGAGCACCTGCGCGCCGACCTCGATCATCTCGTCCGAACGAAGGGTTTGACGGGGACAACGGCCGCTCCCCGTGTGGCGTGAAAGTGAACACTTTCTCTCATCATCCATTTTACGCCCAATTCTGCCTTCTTTTCCTTTAGTCTCGCACCGCGTCGTTCCCGCTTCGTATACTTCAAAGACAACGGTTCATCGGTGATTGCGATCGGCCATCTCGATCGGTCACAGCACCGGGAACAGATCGTCATGAACAGATTCCATGTCAGCGGGAAGGCGATGACGGCGTGCGAGAAGCGCTGCACCCTCCCCGGGCTCGGCAGGTCCCTCGAGGAGCGGAAGGTCGTCGAGGCGCGACGGAGGAACGGATGTCGACCAGAATAAACGGCCCCCTCAGAGGTACCCTGTTGCACGGAGAAACTGAGAGAGGACCAGGTGAAACGTCGTCGATCCCAGTGGATAAGCGTTTCCCATCGGGACCGGCGGTCGTGATGCCGGCAGGACCCAATGCGATCGAGGTCCTGACCGAGACCGCCACCTACCGGTTGGCAGCGGAGGGGCTTCGCTCCCTCCTCTTTCTCGGCAACATGGTCGAGCTCGCGGTCGACGATCCCAATGCGGGGCCCGCGACGGCCATGCCCGCGCAGGACCGCCGGTGGATCCGTTTCGTCCTCGCGGGCACTCATTACCTCATCCACCGCTCGCGCCTCATCTGGGTGGCGCGGGGCGACATCCCGGTCGACCACCTCGTCGTGACGGGGGCGACCTGATGGCGTCCGGGATTCGGATCGCCGACTACCTCGACGCGATCACGTACCGCCGGTACGCCCGGACGGTGATCCAGGAACGCCGGCGGCTCCTCGGCTACGCGGTCTCTGTCGGCGACTATGACTGGCTCTACAATGCGCCCCCGGAGACGGTGATCGCGGCGGCGAGCGCGCGGTTCCAGCTCCGGTCCCGCCTGTCCCAGCAGCGCCTACGGGCGGCGCTCCAGGACTACCGCGCCTGGCGGCAGCAGAAGGAGGCCTCGTATGGTATCTGAGCGGTACACGTGCCGGCTCTGCTTCCACATTGTCGAATCGGTCCCCTGCCCGGTCTGCGGCAACCCCGAGCCGACACCGATGTGTTCGCGTGACCATGCCCACTGTGCGCACGACGTGGTGGACGGGATCGCCTACTGCCCGGAGTGCGGTGCGCCGATGTGCCCGATCTGCGGCTGCCACGACGTCGCCCAGGTGAGCCGGATCACCGGTTACCTCAGTGACGTCGCCGGCTGGAACGCGGCGAAGCGCCAGGAACTGAAGGACCGGGTCCGCGTCGAGGTTGGGGCATGACAAAGGACACGCCCTACCACTCGGTGCTCGAGGCGCTCGGCCTGCTCGTCGAGCCGGGCACGGTCGCCGAGCTCCGCGCGATCGGTGCTGACGGCCGGATCTCGTCCGGGTTCTTCGACGACGCCGCCCTGATGGCGACGGCCGCGGAGGTGCTCGACGCGACGGGCGAGTTCTCCGGGATCTACGTCACCCTCAACCCGGTCAACCCCGCGCTGCTCGCCCGGCGGGCGAACCGGGTGCAGAGCCGGCTCTCCCGCAAGGACGCGACCACGTCGGACGCCGACATCGTCCGCCGGCGCTGGCTGCCGATCGACATCGACCCGGTCCGGCCGAGCGGGATCTCCGCGACGCTGGAGGAGCACCGGGCCGCCTGCCGGACGGCCCGGGATATCTGCGACGCGCTCACGGAGGCCGGCTGGCCCCGTCCGATCGTCGCGGACTCTGGGAACGGGGGCCATCTTCTCTACCGGATCGACCTGCCAAACGATGCAGCATCGACCGAGCTGGTGAAGGGTGTGCTCGCGGTGCTCGACCTGCAGTTCTCGAGCGACGTGGCGAAGGTGGACATGGCGAACTTTAACGCGGCGCGGATCTGGAAGTGTTACGGCACCGTGAGCCGGAAGGGCGACTCCACGAGGGAACGGCCGCACAACCGGTCCGCGATCATCACCAGGCCGTACGAGGCTGAGGTGGTGCCGGCGGCGCTGCTCCAGGCGCTCGCTGGGTTCACCACCGCGCCGGAGCCGCCGTCCTCGCCGCCGGCGGTGGGACGCGGTTCGGCC
>CASGHK010000018.1 GCA_949320185.1 uncultured Methanomicrobiales archaeon
CTGGGTCGTCTGGGCGGACAAGCGGAACGGCAACCCGGACATCTATGCCGCCAATATCACGAGGTCGCTCACGGTCGACTCCCAGAAGACGAACGAGGTCTGGATCGAGGGAGAGACGCGCACCGTCACCTGGTCGCATGCCTGGCTCATGGGCACGACCGTGATGCTCACGCTCCGCAAGAAGGACGGAAGCGCCGATACCTTCCTCACGAACACGCACGTCGATAACAACAGCGCCTCGACACCCCTCGTCCCGGGGGGCACGCGGTCGTTCTCGTTCACCGTGCCCCACCTGGCCGACGACGCCGGCCAGTACGAGATCCGGATCAAGGACAATACCTATCCCTCGATCACGAACGCAAGCGTTGGAGTCGTGACGATCCTGAATGCGAATCAGGTCACCTTCAACGCAAACCGGACGGCGGGCCCGGCGCCGCTCGCCGTGCAGTTCACGGACTCCTCGACGGGCGGGCCGATCGGCTGGTCCTGGCAGTTCGGGGACGGCGGGACCTCCACGTCCCAGCACCCGAGTCATACCTACACCCAGCCCGGCACCTACACGGTCTCGTTGCGGGTGACCTATCCCGGCGGGCAATTCCGGGATGTTCAGAAAACGGGCTTCATCACCGTCTACGAGGCGCTGAAGCCGAGCTTCACCGCGAATGCGTGGGCCGGGTACCAGCCGTTTCCGGTGCAGTTCACGGACCTCACCACGGGCGGCCCGACCTCGTGGCTCTGGGACTTCGGCGACGGGGAGACATCAACAGCGCAGCACCCCTCGCATACCTACACCGCGCCCGGGACGTACGCGGTGACCCTTACCGTCGCCAACGCGGCGGCGGGGACGCAGACACTCCGGAAGACGGGGTACATCGTGGTCCACCAGATCGCCGGCGGGCGGATCCTGGTCCAGGCGGAGGACTTCGGAAGCGGCGGTGAGGGCGTGGACTCGCACGATCTGACGCCGGGCAACAGCGGCGGGGCGTATCGGCCGGACCAGGACGTGGACATCGCGGCCTTTTCCATCAGGGGGGGCGAGAGCGGGTTCGCGATCACCGATATCCAGACGGGCGAGTGGACACGGTACTCCGTCTGGAACGCCGGCGCGACGGAACGAGACGCCGTGCTCTCGCTCCGGCTCGCGAACGGCGACAGTAGTATTGACGTCCGCACGGTCACGATCACGGTCGACGGGCTCCCGAACACCGTCACGGTGAACGTGCCGTACACGGGCTCGAACACGGCCTTCGCGCTCGTGAACACCACGGTCCGACTGCGGCCGTATATGAACGCGATCCGGTTCGCCTACCGGGGGAGCGGGTACCAGTTCGATTCGTTCCTCCTCGACCCGCCTCAGGTTGTGCCGACGCCGAAGCCGACGGCGCAGCCGATCAAGGTCGTGCCGGGGGGGAGCGGCATGCCCCACTGGTTAAAGACCGAGGGGAAGTTCGACGACGTGAACGGTAACTTCCGGCTCGACTTCGCGGACGTCACGCTCTACTTCAACCAGATGACCTGGATCGCGGCGAACGAGCCGATCGCCGCGTTCGACTACAACGGCAACGGCCGCATCGATTTCGCCGACGTCACCTGGCTGTTCAACAATCTCTGACCTCTTTTTCGCCGGCACGGGCCTATCCATCCTGCTCGGGATCACGGAGCGGCTGGAGTACGTGGACGCGCCCTCGCACGTCGAGGACCTGGAGCGGTACCGGGCGCGGGGATACGCGATGGCCGGCACCCGGTGCGCAATCATCACGGACCACGAGGCGGACCTGATCGAGGTGCATCCGCCGTCGCGAGAGAGGGTGGATCTCTGGGGACTGACGGTCGAGCAGTGCCCGCCGGCGCCGGCGATGGGGGAGCGCTGGTTTTCCTGCCAGAAATCCCGCGATTCGATCCTGCACCACCCGCATCTACGATCCGGCAGGGATCGGCCACGACCAGACCTCGGCGACGGTTCGGACTCTGTTCACGATCGGGTCGACGTGGGACTCGATCTTTCCATGCCGATCGACTGCGTTATCGACTCCATCAGAACCTATTTGGGGCACCTCGCTCTATGTACAGACCGGGGATCGGACTTCGCATGAAACTCGATATCGTCCTTGAAGAGGAAGACGACGGCACCTTCTCCGTCCACTGCCCGGCGCTCAAGGGATGTCATTCGCAGGGACGAACCCGGGACGAGGCAATAGCGAATATCCAGGAGGCGATCGAACTCTATCTCGAGGTGGCCGGGGAGATCGCGAGGAGATCGGCCGCTGGCCGATCCGGCAGTTCCCTGATAGAGATAGCGGTATGACCACCAGCCGTCTTCCGTCGGTCAGCGGCGAGGAGATGGTCGCGGTCTTTCGAAAGCTCGGCTTCGTCGTGGCCAGACAGCGGGGCAGCCATATCGTCCTCAACCGCGGCGACGACATCCTGGTCGTGCCACGCCACGATCCCGTCGCGAAGGGAACGGCCTGTGGCCTCATTCGCGACGCCGGCATCACCGTCGCCGAGTTCAACCTCCTGCTGCGCGGTCGGTGACCGGCAACTCCGTATTCACGCAAAGCCGCCTCCCGTTTATTGCTCCTCAGGCCGGCTGCTGCTCGGGATCACGGAGCGGCTGGAGTACGTCGATGCGCCATCGCACGTCGAGGACCTGGAGCGGTACCGGGCGCGGGGCTACTCGATGGCCGGCAACCGGTGCGCAATCGTCACGGACCACGAGGCGGACCTGATTGGGGTGCACCCGCCGTCGCGGGGGGGAAGGTGGACCTTGGCGAGGTGACAGTCGAGCGGTGCCCGCCGGCGCCGGCTATGAGGTACAGGTACCTCTCAGGAGCAGCGTTCACCTTCTACCAGGGGTCGTGCTTCCCCCGTGATGCAGGAGGAGAGTGCGCCCGAGTCAGGTTCTTCCTCCCCGGTTGCCCGCCCCGTTCACCGTATCGTGGGGCGGAATGGTTAAACGTCGACCGGGTGGATATGAGAACGGGATGTCAGACGCAGCGGGAGAGCAGGGACTGTCGCGGGCGGAGATCCTCGCACGACTGCGCGCCCATCGCCAGACGCTGGCCGAGGAGTTCGGGGTTGCCGAGCTGGCGCTGTTCGGATCGGTCGCCCGCGGGGAATCGGCGGCCGGCAGCGACATCGACCTGATGGTCGAGCTCGTCCGTCCACTCGGCTGGGACGTCGTCCTGCTCCGCGACTACCTGGAATCCCTGCTCGGTGCCCCCGTCGACCTGGTCGTACGGGGGGGCCTTGTTCAGCGCCCGGCCCTCTGGGACCGGGTGAGCCGGGAGCTCGTCTATGTCTAGACGGTCCGTGCTCGTCCTCATCGCTGACATGAGAGAGGCCACGGAGCGGATTCTCGGCTACGTGGACGGATATTCGTATCCGGCGTTCGTGGCGGACACCCGGACATTCGATGCGGTATTGCGGAACCTCGAGGTGATCGGCGAGGCGGCCTCTCAGGTCCCCGTGCCGTTTCGCGAACGGCATCCGGAGATCCCCTGGCGACAGATCGTCGGACTCCGGAACGTTGTGGTGCATCGATATTTCGCGGTCGACCCTGAGACCGTCTGGACGATCGTCGACGGGCAGCTGCCGTCCCTTCTCCCGGAGCTGCTCTTCCTGCAGGGCAAGGCGAGCGACGACGATCCCTGATCCCCGTCGAGCAGGGGTATCGGCGGTGATGGATCTCGAGTATGACGTCGACCACCGTTGTGCATCATGCTCCCGCTGGATACCGGCACGGGCCGGCCCGTACTGCTCGGGATCACGGAGCGGCTGGAATTCGTGGACGCGCCCTCGCACGTCGAGGACGTGGACCTGTGCCGGGCGCCGGGGTACGCGATGGCCGGCAACCGGATCGCGATCGTGACGGATAACGACGCTGACCTCATCGAGGTGCATACGCCGGCGCGGGGGATGGTGGATGTGGGCGGGCTAACAATCAAGCGGTGCCCGCCGGCACCGGCGATGAGATGAAGAAGGCGAAATCTTCGACCTGCAGCCAACGACATCGACCCCGTTCACCGTTCGGCAACCACACCACCGGTGCAGGAATACCGCGTCAGAGGAGCGCCACGAACTCCTCGACGGTCAGTCCGGCATCGCGGATGATGGCTCGCAGCGTCCCCCGCCGAACCTGGTCGTGCATCGGAACCACATCCCTGCGGTGGGGAGACGCCGCTCCTTCATCGTGACGTGACTCCCCTTCCGGTGATGGGCCTCGAACCCGGCGCGCTGCAATCGATGCACGACCTCGGCGCCCGAGAGCGAGGGCAGCGCGGATGCCACGTCAGGCGACCTCAACCTCGGTGATGACGGGTGCCGGCGCCGGTGCGGGCAGGTCGTCGATCGACAGGCTCTCGAGATAGCAGGCGATGGCCTCACGGATCCCGTCCAAGGCCTCCTCGATCGTGGCACCCTCGCTGTGGCAACCCGGCAGGGCCGGACAGCTCGCGTTATATCCCCCGTCCTCGAGATCCTCGGTGATCACCACGAGATACCGCATCGACGGAGTGTCATCGTGCCGGCACAAGAGGATTACGATGCGTGGAGACAGCGACCGGCCCCATCTCGGCCGGGGCTCCTCGAGATCACCGAGCAGCTGGAGTGTGGTGACGCACCGGGGTTATCGGCGATCTCACGCGGTCCCGGGTGCGGGGATACGCGGTGGCCGGCAACTGGAGCGCAATCGTCACGGACCACGAGGCGGACCTGATTGGGGTGCATCTGCCGTGGCGGGGGAAGGTGGACCTGGGAGGAGTGACAGTCGAGCGGTGCCCGCCGGCGATGGCGATGGGGGGGGCAGTCGGAAAAGGTAGGGACGAGGGCGGCGAAGTGAAGGTTGTGGACCACTCTGATTCGCCCCTGACTATGAACCTTCCCACCGTTTGTCTTATCGATTGGGAAAGGCAAGGTCACTCTGGAAGCAGAACGATGGATCCATCCGGTTTTCCAATCCGATTTTACGCGCACACAACGCCCGATCCCACGAAAGAGGACTGGCAACCCCTCCATGAGCACCTTCAGAACGTCGCAGCTCTCGCAGGCGGGTACGCGTCTGCGTTCGGGGCCCGGGAATGGGGCGCCGCAGCGGGCCTTCTCCACGACCTCGGAAAATACTCCCCCGAGTTCCAGGCCCGGCTCGAGGGCGCACCCGAGCGGGTCGACCATTCGACGGCGGGCGCCGTCGAGGCCCGGTCGCTCCTTCGTACGCAGAGCCGCCCGCTCGAGTACATCGTCGCCGGCCATCATGGCGGCCTTCAGGACTACGGAACTGCAGCCCGGGGCCTCGAAGCCCGCCTGTGGAACCCTGAGAGCCTCCCGGACTATTCAGCCTACCGATCGGAGATAGAGATACCCCGGCGGTTGCCTGCTTCCCCCGAGATGCGCGCCGCCTTCGGAGCCGGACCGTTCTCCATCGCGTTCTTCATCCGGATGCTCTACTCCTGCCTCATCGACGCGGATTCGCTCGACACCGAGCGGTTCGTGAACCCGGATCGGGCCGATCTCCGGGGTTCGTACGACCCGGTCGATAGGCTCGCGACTCGTTTCTTCCGCCACGTCGAAGACCTGGCGGGGTCGGCCGCACCTACCCCGATCAATATCCTCCGGCGGCAGATCCTCAACGAATGCCTCGAGAGCGCCGAGCGCCCGCCGGGCCTCTTTTCCCTGACTGTCCCAACCGGCGGCGGAAAGACCCTCTCGTCAATGGCCTTCGCGATCCGGCACATGGAGCGGCACGGTCTCCGGCAGGTCGTGTACGTCCTCCCCTACACGTCCATCATCGAGCAGAACGCCCGGGTCCTTCGGGGGATCTTCGGCGCTCGAAACGTCCTCGAGCACCACAGTAACTTCGACCCCCGGTCGGAGGGGGAGATCGATGATTCGGCACGGGAGCTGAGCACGCTCGTGTCCGAGAACTGGGATATGCCGGTCACCGTGACGACCAATGTCCAGTTCTTCGAATCCCTCTACTCGAACCGGCGGTCCCGTTGCCGGAAGCTGCACCGGCTGGCCAGGAGCGTCATCGTCCTGGACGAGGCCCAGATGCTCCCCACGCCATTTCTCAGGCCGTGCCTCGAGGGCGTCGCCGAGCTCGTGCGGCACTTCGGGTCAACCATGGTCTTCTGCACGGCCACGCAACCGCGGATCGCGGGACGTATCGATGGGCTGCCCGCCCCGACGGAGATCGTGAGCGCGCCGGAGAGACTGTACGACGAGTTTCGGCGGGTCCGTGCCCTCCACCTGGGCCCGCTGGACGACGCGACCCTCGCGGCCCGCCTCGCCGAGGCTCCGAGGGTCCTCTGCGTTGTCAATACCAAGGCCCACGCCCGGAGATTGTTCGAACTCATCGGGTCGATGCGCGGCGACGTCTTTCACCTGTCAGCGAACATGTGTCCCGTCCACCGCCGCCGGATTTTGGACCGGGTCCGGGGCCATCTTCAGTGCGGCGACCCGTGCTGCGTGATCTCGACCCAGCTGATCGAGGCAGGCGTGGATATCGATTTCCCGGTGGTCTACCGTTCGATGGCCGGCATCGACTCGATCGCACAGGCCGCCGGGCGCTGCAACCGCGAAGGCCGTCTCCCGGTGTTGGGAGAGGTGTTCGTCTTCTCTTCGACCGAGGTGCACGGCCGGGCGCCGGGCTGGCTCGCCCGGACGGCCGAGATCGGCGAGATGGTGATCGGACGGCACGAAGATCCCCTCTCCCTTGCCGCGGTCTCGGACTACTTCGACGAGCTCTATTCCTTCGAGGACCTCGACAAACAGCGGATCCTGGCCTCGTTCCAGGGGCAGCTGGCGGCGTCCCTTGAGTTTCCGTTCGAGGAGGTTTCGGGGCGTTTTCGCCTGATCGATGCGACGGAAGCCGTGATCGTGCCGTACGACGGCGAAGCACGGAAGGCCATCGCCGCGCTCGAGTCGGGCGATCTCTCGAGATGGACCCTGCGGCGTCTCCAGGGGTACACAGTCTCGGTCTATCCGCAGGTCCTGCGGCGCCTGGAAGACGCGAACGTGGTCCATCGAAGAAGCGAAAGATTCACCGTCCTTAATGATACATCATGCTATTCAGAAAATATTGGATTGGAGGTACAAGGTGACTCACACAGCGATCTGTTGCTGGTCGACGACTAGAGGCGGTTAGACATGGGATTCGGCATCACGATCCGCGTCCGCGGCGACTATGCCTGCTTCACCCGGCCCGAGATGAAGGCCGAACGGGTGAGCTACGACGTGATCACGCCGTCGGCCGCCCGGGGCATCCTCGAGGCGATCTACTGGAAGCCGGCGATCGTCTGGCGCATTGACCGAATCCACGTGCTGAACGAGATCCGGTTCGATTCGGTGCGCCGGAACGAGGTCTCGAGCAAAGCTTCGACTCAGAACGCCCGGAAAGCGATGCGGGGCGGCGAGGTCGGGCTCGGGATCGACGCGACCGAGAAGCGGGAGCAGCGGGCGACGTACCTGCTGCGGGACGTGGACTACTGCATCGAGGCGCACTTCGAGATGACCGGCGCGCCAGGGCCCGGGGACACGCCCGAGAAGCACTATAACGTTGCCCTGCGCCGGCTCAGGAAGGGGCAGTGCTTTCACCAGCCGTACTTCGGCTGCCGCGAGTTCCCGCTCCGGTTCGAGCTCTGGGAGGGACCGATCCCGCCGTCCGCGTACTCCGGGCAGGAGCTGGACCTCGGATTCATGCTCTACGATATCGATTTTGCCAGGGATATGACCCCGGTCTTCTACCGCCCGGTCATGCGGGACGGCACGATCGACTGCAACGAGGGGCTTCGGACGGGGGCGGTCCCGTGATCCTGCAGTCGCTCTGCTCGGTCTACGACGTGCTGACGACGGAAGAGGACGGAGCACCGGCACCGTTCGGGTTCAGCAGGACGGGCGTCTCGTTCGCCCTCGTGCTCGCTCCGGACGGCACGCTGACGAACATCATCGACCTTCGGAGCGGGGAGAAGCTGCGCCCCCAGGAGCACCTCGTGCCGCTCCAGAAGTCACGGACAAGCGGCGTCTCTCCGTTCTTCCTCTGCGACAAGGCGGACTATGTCCTCGGCATCGAATGGGTCGGGGCGAAAGATGCGAAGGCCCGCCCGGCGAAGAAGACGAAGGACGACCTGATCGTCTGCGAGAACGAGCGGGGGCGTGCGGTCGCGTCCCGCCGGTCCCGGGATGCATTCGCCGCGTTCCGCGACCTTCACCGGAGACTTCTCGGGGGCTGCGACGAGCCCGGCGCACGGGCGCTCCTGTCGTTTCTCGATGCGTGGGACCCGACGGGCGCCGCCGACCACCCGAAGGTACGCGAGTACGTCGAGGACCTGCTGTCGGGGGCCAAGTGCGCCTTCCGGTTCGGACAGGGATACCTGCACGAGTCACCCGCGCTCCTGCAGGCCTGGCAGGGCTCACTCGGCGACGACGAGGCACAGGTCGGCCAGTGCCTCGTGAGCGGCGAGAGCGGTCCGATCGCCCGGACGCACCAGGCGATCCGGGGCGTCTCGGGCGCGCAGCCGACGGGTGCTGCGCTTGTCAGTTTCAACCAGGAGGCCTTCTGCTCGTACAACCGGGAGCAGAGCCTCAACGCGCCTGTCTGTGAAGCATGCGAGTTCAAGTACACGACGGCACTCAACCAGCTGATCGCGTCGCCCATGCACCGCGTGCGGATCGGGGACACGACGACGGTATTCTGGGCGCAGACGGGCGACCGGGCGACCGAGGCGATCATCGCGAACCTCCTCGACCCGCCCGACGATGACGGGGAGACGGCCGAAGCGGGCGGGGACGCTGGAGGGCAGGTCGCCGACCGGAAACAGATCGCCCTGATCCGGGACATCCTCTTGTTGGTCCGGAGCGGCACCGGGATCCGCCGCACGGACCTCGTGCCCGACCCTGCAACGCGATGTTTCATCCTCGGCCTCGCGCCGAACGTTGCGCGCCTCTCGATCCGGTTCTTCCACCAGGACTCGTTCGGCAACCTGGCGACCAACCTGGCCCGGCACCACCTGGACCTCGAGATTGCCCGCAGGCAGTCCGAACCCGAGATCCTTCCGGTCCGCCGCATCCTGCTCGAGACTGTGCCGCGGAATGCGGATCGAAAGGTGCCGCCGCCCGGGATGTCCGGACAGCTCATGCGGGCCGTGCTCTTCAACACGACCTACCCGGTCCAGCTGTACTGCGCGATCCTGAACCGCATCCGGGCGGACCAGTATCTCAACCGCGTCCGTGCCGGCGTCATCAAGGCATACCTGCTCCGGCTGGCGAGGGCGCGGCCCGGGGTGGCGGGAATCCACGAGGAGATGATCACCGTGAGTCTGAATGAGACAAGTCCAAACGTTCCGTACCGGCTCGGCCGGCTGTTCGCCGTGCTCGAGAAGGCGCAGGCCGACGCGAACCACGACCGCGAGGTCGACAGTACGATCAAGAACAAGTTCTTCGCGAGCGCGTCGTCGACGCCGGCGGTGGTCTTCCCGCCGCTGATCAAGCTCGCCCAGCACCATATCGCGAAGTCGGACTGGGGGTGGAAGAGCACCCAGCAGATGGAGGAGATCCTGGCGGGTGTCGATGCGTTCCCCGCGTGGCTCGGCCTCGAGGAGCAGGGGATGTTCATGCTCGGGTACTACCACCAGCGCCGGGCGCTGTTCACGAAGAAGAATGGAGAGAAGGGAGAGGTGACTGCAGATGAGTGAGCCTATCAAGAACCGGTACGAGTTTGTATTGCTGTTCGACGTCGAGAACGGGAACCCGAACGGGGACCCGGACATGGGAAACATGCCCCGCATCGACCCCCAGACGGGCCACGGGATCGTGACCGACGTCTGCCTGAAGCGGAAGGTCCGGGACTATGTCGAGATGGTTAAAGAAGACCAGGAAGGGTACGAGATCTACGTGAAGTCGGGGGCCGTCCTGAACGCGCAGCACCGGCGCGCCTACGACGCGCTCAAGGTTCCGCAGGTCGACAAGAAGCTCACCGATCCCGCGGTCACCAAATGGATGACCGATCACTTCTACGATATCCGGGCGTTCGGAGCGGTCATGACGACGGGCGTGAACTGCGGCCAGGTGCGGGGCCCCGTGCAGCTCGCGTTCGCCCGGAGCATCGACCCGATCTTCCAGAACGAGGTGACGCTCACGCGGTGCGCGGTGACCAAGGAGGGCGAGACGAAGGACCGGGAGATGGGCAAGAAGCAGGTGGTGCCATACGCGCTCTACCGTGCCGACGGTTACGTCTCGGCGAACCTGGCCCGGAAGTCCACCGGCTTCTCCGAGGACGACCTCGAGCTCTTCTGGACAGCCCTCGTCAACATGTTCGAACACGACCATTCGGCGACGCGGGGCAAGATGTCGACCCGGAAACTCCTGGTCTTCAAGCACGAGAACGAGCTCGGCTGCTGCCAGGCGCACGCGCTCTTCGACAAGGTGACCATGAAATCTCTCGTTGGCGACCGGCCCGCCCGCTCGTACGCCGACTACGAGGTGACGATCGACCGGGAGATGCCGCGGGGAGTCGAGCTGATCGAGAAGGTATGAGCGGGGCTGGGTATGCCGACGACGAGCTCCTGCCGTTGTCCGGCATCCAGCACTTTCATTTCTGCCCGCGGCAGTGGGCGCTGATCCACGTTGAGCAACAGTGGGCCGACGACCGGCGGACGGCGGAGGGGCACCTTATCCACGAGCGCGCGGACGATCCGTTTCTCTCAGAGGCACGTGGACCGGTGGTCGTGACGCGGGCGGTGCCGCTCCTCTCCCGGTCGCTCGGGCTCCGGGGGGTCGCCGACGTCGTGGAGTACACCCGATCATCGGACGGCGTCGCCCTCTCCGGTCGGGACGGACGGTGGTCCGTCAGGCCGGTGGAGTACAAGCGGGGGAAGCCCAAACCGGACGAGCGCGACGAGGTGCAGGTCTGCGCCCAGGCGATCTGCCTCGAGGAGCAGCTCGGCTGCCGCATCGAGTCGGCGGACCTGTACTATCACGAACCCCGCCGCCGGCACGCGGTCCCGCTGACCGATGATCTGCGGGAGACCGTGGCCGCCAGCGCCCGGGAGATGCACGCGATCTTCCGGGCGGGGACGACGCCGCCGGCGACCGTCGACGCCCGGCGGTGCACGCACTGCTCCCTTCGCGACCTCTGCATGCCGGGGTTGACGCGGAAGCGAGCTTCGGTCCCTGGCTACATCCGGCGACACGTGCAGAGCACGATTTCGGGGGCGGGTTAGTCCACCACCAGGCGAGGAACTCGAGGGAACTGCTATGAAGAAGCTGCTGAATACGCTCTACGTGGTGACCCCGGATTCGTTTCTCCGGCGCGAGGGCGAGAATGTGGTCGTATCCGTCCGCAATGAGGAGAAGGCCCGGGTGCCGGTCCACAACCTCGAGGGGATCGTCTGTTTCGGTTATTACGGGGCGAGCCCTGAGGTCCTGCGGCTCTGCACGGAGAACGGCGTCGGTCTCTCCTTCATGACACCGACCGGCCGGTTCCTGGCACGGGTCCAGGGCCGGGTTCGGGGGAACGTACTCCTACGGCGGGAGCAGTATCGGATGGCCGACGATGAAGGACGGTCACTGCCGATCGCCCGATCGTTCATCACGGGCAAGGTCGTCAACTGCATGACGGTGCTGCGCCGGGGAATCCGGGACCACGATGACGCCGTGGACTGCTCAGGGCTCCGGTCCGCGGACCGATGGCTTGCCGGAGCGCTCAACGCGATTGGGGAGTGTTCGGATCTCGGAGCGCTCCGCGGGATCGAGGGGACCTGTGCGAAGTGCTACTTCGGCGCGTTCGACGACCTGATCCTGCAGCAGAAGGAGGAGTTCTTTCTGCGTGACCGAAACAGGCGCCCTCCGATGGATCCGATGAACGCCATGCTCTCGTTCTTCTATACGCTGCTCGCTCACGATGTCGAGTCGGCGCTGGAGACGGTCGGGCTCGACCCGTACGTCGGGTTCTTCCACACAGACCGCCCGGGCCGTCCGAGCCTGGCCCTCGACCTGATGGAGGAACTGCGGCCGTATCTCGCGGACCGGCTCGCGCTGAGCCTGGTGAACCTGCGGCAGGTGAACGCCCGGGACTTTGCGCTCAAGGAGAACGGCAGTGTTTTGTTGAATGAGAAGGGACGCAAGGAGGTGCTGGGGGCATGGCAGAAGCGGAAGCGGGAGGAGATCGTGCATCCGTACCTGCGAGAGAAGATCCCGATCGGCCTGCTGCCGTACATCCAGGCGCTCCTCCTGGCACGGTTTGTCAGGGGCGACCTGGACGGGTATCCCCCGTTCTTCATGAATTAACGGTGTCGAGATGATGGTGCTGGTCACATACGACGTAAACACCGAGACGGTGGAAGGGAGGCGGCGTCTCCGGACCGTCGCGAAGATCTGCAAGAACTACGGCCAGCGGGTCCAGAACTCGGTCTTCGAATGCCTCGTGGAGCCGGCTCAGTTCGTCCGGCTGAAGGACGGGCTGCTCGAGGTGATGGACCCGGAGTGCGACAGTATCCGGTTCTATTTCCTGGGCAGCAACTGGAAGCGGCGCGTCGAGCACTTTGGAGCCAAGGAGGGCTACGACCCGGAAGGGGTATTAATCACCTGATCGTGCGAACCGGGAGCGATCACGGTTTCGCCGGGAGGTTCGCAGAAAATTCGGTGAGGTCGTTCAAAAGGATATCGGACGCTTTGGATGAGAACAGATGGCTCTGCCGAAGGACAGCCAAACGATTTATATTTGTCCCGGTTTGTCGTAGATAAGGATCGCAGTCGCGCCCTTCACGGGCGCGTGGATTGAAACTTTCCTCGGTTGCGCCAGCTTGCGAAACTCGGCAC
>CASGHK010000019.1 GCA_949320185.1 uncultured Methanomicrobiales archaeon
AGTCGTACCGACAGTGGGAGCATCGACGCTGTCCTGTGCTCATGCGATACAGCTTCTCACAGTGACATCGCGGGCAAACAATCCTGGTCATGAACCCCTCCTAGGTGATAGGAGTTGGGGGCTGAAATGACACTATACCCCACCGTTAAACCAATGGCATCAAAAAAATCGAAGGGGAGCGGTGGGTTAATGTGGGGCAATTCTCTGGCCTTCGGAAGCGCGATCAGGTTCGGCCCGGCAGACGCGATGAGCGATCGCGTCCGTCGTACTATCCGTAACAGCAAGGCCGCGAAGAATGTAGTTCGAGCCCAATACGAAGCACAGGGTTACAGGGTTACACCCAGGAGCCCACGCAAAGGCGGTGCCGATTTCGACGTGGAGGGGTTCGATCTATGGAGAGGGGTATGGGTGCGCGAGACAGTCAAAGTAAAGACGCGCAGCGGCACTCTGACGAAAAAGCAAAGAGCCGAGAAGCGCCGGGTTGAGCGAGCGGGCGGGAAATATACGGAGAAACGGGTAAAATCCCTTTGGCCGTTCTTTTAACTTTTTAAACCTAATTTAGTCTCTACGGGTGTCAAGTAATTATGAGATCCTACACTGGGGTTTGTAACTATTCTCTGACGATTACACCGGCAACCGTTGCTGCCACGTTCCCCAGGTAGCCGCCGGCGCCGCGACATGGTTCGCTCCCGCCGAGCTCGGATCCCTCTGCCGGCGGCGGGCGGGTCCGCACGCTCCTGCTCTTCGGCTCCGCCCTTCGAAACGACGTCTCCGACGCGAGCGACCTCGACCTCGTGGTGAACTTCCTCCCCGACGCCGCCCGCCCGTTGCCGGGCCCTGCTTCTCACTCGTTGCACAGATCACAGAGCGGGACCGGTCCGTCCGTTCGAAAGATAGCCCCACCCATCCTCAGCCCGTGCCGGCATACGCGACCCGGTAGACGACCCCGTTGTAGTCGTCGCCGACCAGGAGCGAGCCATCGGGCAGGACGACCAGCCCGGCCGGCCGGCCGAAGACCCGGTTCCTGTCGAAGAGGAAGCCCGTGAGAAAGTCCTCGTACCCCTCGGGCTCGCCCGCCGCCGAGAAGCGGAGGCGGACAAAACGGTAGCCGTTCGGTGGGTTCCGGTTCCAGGAGCCGTGCAGGGTCACGAACGCGTCCCCGCGGTAGTCCTCGGGAAACGCCGTCCCGAAGTAGAACCGGAGCTGGATCGGCGAGGCGTGGGCGGGGAGCTCGAGCACGGCCGGCTCGGTGGTGGCCGCGAACTCATCCTTCGTGCGGCCGGGCGGGTCGGAGGGCGTGAGCCGATCGACCACGCGATCGCCGTAGACCCAGGGCCAGCCGTAGTGGCCGCCGTCTCGGATGCGGTTCACCTCCTCGGGCGGCAGGTCGTCGCCGCGAAGGTCCGAGCCCTGGTCCGCGCCGTAGAGCGCTCCGGTCCCCGGGTGCCAGTCGAACCCCATCGTGTTCCGGAGGCCCCGGGCGAATACTTGCCGGCTCCCATCCTCCAGCACGAGCATCACGGCCCGCTCGGGGCTGGCCTCGTCGCAGACATTGCAGCTCGACCCGATCGTGAGGTAAAGACGGCCGTCGGGGCCGAGACCGAGCCCCGGGGCCTGGTGGTTGCCGCCCGATGGAAGGCCTTCCGCGATCGCCTGCGGGGTTCCGAGAGAGCCGTCGTCCCCGAGCGGCGCCGCGTAGACCGTGGTCGCTGTCGCGAAGAAGAGAGAGCCGTTGTCGAGCGCGAGCCCGTGGACCCCGGAGTAGCCCTCGATCACAGGCTCCGGCGGCTCGGAGATGCCGTCGCCGTCGGCGTCGCGAAGGCGGATGACCGTGCCCGCAGACGGGACGGAGGCATAGACCGTGCCGTCGCGGGCGGCGACCAGGACGCGGACGCCGCCGAGGTCGCGGGCGAAGACGTTCACCGTAAACCCTAGTGGGACCGAGAGCCGGGAGAGGAGCGAGTCGTCGAACGTTACGCGTTCGGGCGAGAAGATGGAGACCGAGGGCGGATCGCCGATCGTGGCCGGCACGGCGCATCCAGCGGCAAGCAGGGCCACGGTCAGAGCGAGTTGGAGGCGAAGGTCCGGAGCCATGCCCCTTCCAGGGGTGTGGGCGAAAAAAAGGTTTCTCTTCAGTCGGGCCCGACGCGGGGGTTCTCGTGGTATCTCGAGAGGGTTGCCTGGCGCTGACCCTGGTACTTCGCATCTCCCTTCGCGCTGTACGGTCGCTCTGCCCGCTCGGTGGTGTAGAAGACGAGCTGGCCGATTGGCATCCCCGCGTAGATCTTGACCGGTCGTGCGTTCACGTTGCACATCTCCAGGGTGATGGAGCCGGCGAACCCTGCATCGATCCAGCCCCCGGTCTGATGGAGCTCGATCCCGAGTCGGGCGATCGATGACTTACCCTCGATCGAGGCGACGATGTTATCGGGCAGGGCGACGAGTTCGAAGGTCTCGGCAAGCACGAACTGCCCCGGATGAAGCACGAACTCCCTGGCCCGGCACTCGTCGACATCGGACAGGACCGAGTCCCGGTCGTACGGATCGATCACGCGCTCCCCCGGACGATACCAGACGAAGTGGTCCCCGAGTCGGATATCGAGCGAGTTCGGCTGCACGAGCGATGGTTCAAACGGATCGATCATGATCTGGCCCCGCCTGATCCGGTCCATGATCTGCCAGTCGACGAGGATCATCAGGTACCCTTTGGAGGACAGGTGTCATCATCGTTTCGAGGGAGTGCACCTGTCAGGCGCTGCTCGGTCCGTCGAAGGATCCCGTGGATCGTCGAGGCCTCCCGTATCGTCGGCATCGCCCGCGAGAGGAGGCGACGGGCAAGGAGGAGGGTGATCTCCCGCTTGTGAGGGGGATGGTCGACCAGGTCGAGAAAACGGTCCATATGGGCGTACAGGCTCTCCATCTCGAACGGCGAGGCGAGCGCGTACTCGCCGCGCTGGAGATCCGCAAGCTCGTAGCAGACGATTCCGACCGCGTGGGAGAGGTTCAGGATCGGGTAGATGGGCGAGGTGGGAATGGTGCAGATGATGCCGGCTCGTGACAGTTCCTCGTTCAGGAGCCCGCTGTTCTCGCGCCCGAAGAGGACCGAGACCGTGCCATCGACGTCGGCGATCATCTCCTTGAGCTCGTGCGGCGTGTAGTACGGCATCCTCGTCGGTGTGCAGACCGACTTCGCCACCTCGCCTGTCGTCGCCACGACGACCGCCGATTCGGCCAGGACCTCGTCCAGCGTGACGCGTCGGGCATTCTCGAGCACGTCCTGTGCGTGCGACGCCATCGCCCGCGCTTCGTTGCGGAGAGGACACGGGTCGACCAGGGCGAGGTGCGTATACCCAAAGTTCTTCATCACGCGTGCGACCGAACCGACGTTCCCCTCGTAGAGGGGGTTGACGAGGACCACCTGGATCTCGGGCATCCGCCTACCTGACCGCCCGAACGGTCTCCTTCAGCACGCCGGCACCTGCCTCGTACACGGCGTTTCCGACCACGATCGTGTCGGCATATCGGGCCATCTCCGCCGCCTGAGAACCCGTCCGGATCCCGCCGCCGTAGTAGAGCACCGCCCGGTCGATTGCATCGCGCACTGCTCGGACGACCCCGGGATCCCCGTAGGTGCCGCTATACTCGATGTAGACGATCGGGAAGCAGAAATAGTGGTCGGCAACCGACGCGTACGCCGCTACCGATTCAGGAGATAACGAACAGACAGCCCGCGTCACCCGGCCGACTGCCGATGCAGGGTTCAGCACGATATACGCCTCGGGAACGACCTTCTCCCAGGCGACCGTCTCCTGCAGGACCCACTCATGGTGCTTGCCGACGATCCACCGCACGTCGGTGGTGTTCATGACGCTGGGGATGAAGAGGAGGTCGATCCCGTCCACCAGGACGCCTTCCGGCCCCGCAGGCTCGACCACGAGCGGTAGGCCGTACTCGGCGACCTGCTGCTGAAGATCGGCGAGGTTTTCCCGGGTCACGTTCAGGGTGCCCGAGAGCATCAGGGCGTCAGTGTCGCTCGCCGCGATCTCGGCGATCGCATCGGGCGACAGGGTTTTGTCGGGGTCCAGTTTCGTAACGTGGACCCAATCCTGCCAGCGAGGAGCCATCGTAATACAATCGACGTCGGGCCTTTAAGCCTCGATCATCCCAGCGCCTCGCGAGGGGTCGATGCGTGAGCCTGGAAGTCCCTGATCCTGCGCACCGGGAGACCCGAGTCCTCTGCCAACGCCTTCGGGTCTGCCGCGATCAGACTGCGTGCATCGAAGACACCGCCGCCGTAGAGTTTCTCAATCGTGGATTCGCCAACACCGGGTATCGAAAGGAGCTCTGCTCGCCCTTTTTCAAGCTGCGCCCGTGTCGTTCGCCGGGGAGCAGGACGACTGAGGGCCTCGCAGATCAGCTCGACGTGCCGGTGGACCGTAACGGGGGAGATCCCGGTCTTCAGCGCAAGCAGAGGCGCCGGGTTACGGAGGATGTCCTCGGGGCTCAGGAACCCGGCGGCGTAGTACTTCTTGAGGCTGATCGCCGGGATGCCCATCGCGCGGAGCCGACGGTCGTTGCAGAGGCGCCGTGCCTCATCGAGGAGGGAGGCTGCTTCCTTCTCTCCGATACCCGCCAATCGGGCCTGGTCAGGTTCTGCTGTGGCGAGGTGCTCGATCGTGTCTATCCCCTTCGCAAAGAGGGCCTTCATGATCTTCGCATGGCTTCGTCCCCGCCGGGGCGGGACATGTTTTCGGATGAACTTCCGGAGTTCTGAGCGGCGGCGCAAAAGAGAGAGGACCTCCTCTGCCTCTTCCTTCAGACGTCCCGCGGTCACCGTGTCGACGCCAACGGCATCGGCGAGCTTCTCTACCTCTGCCGAGGCGACCTCGTTCACGGCGTAGATATGCCTCCTGTTGAGGTTTTCGATCATCGCAGGGGTCATGGACGGCATCAGGGCCATCGTCTCCCGGTTGGAGCTGATGTGATGGCAGAGCGGACAGCCGATCTCCCAGGGGCGGGATCCTTTCGCGACAAGGCGAACATGCGCGAGCCTGTGATCGGGGCAGACATCATCGGTGCGGACGGCGAAGCCCCATGTCGTGACCGGGAGGCCGATATTGAACCGACACTCGGGGTAGTTGACGCACCCGATGAACTGGCTCGATCGGATATGGTGCAGGCGGAGATCGGACCCGCAGACCGGACACGGACCGAGGATCTGCTCCTCGACCGTCCGGCCCATGATGTCTCGCCCGATCTCATCACCGTGGGCCTCGAGGTCGTCGAAGGCACGGTGGAGCATACCGCGGGACTCGTCCACGACCTCGTCGCGAGTTCGCCGGCGATCCTTGATCTCCTGCATGTGCCGGTCAATCGCGGTCGTCATGTCCGGCTTGGTGATGAGGTCCGCATGCTCCTCGAGGGACTCGATCACAGCCCGTCCCACCAGGGTGGGACGGAGCGGATTCCCCTCGACGTACTTCCGGCTCACCAGCTTGCCGATCACCTCATGGCGAGTGGACTTGGTCCCCAGTCCTAACTCCTCCATCACCTGGATCAGGCGAGACTGAGTGAACCGTGGTGGAGGCTGGGTCTCCTTCTCCTCGAGCTTCACGGCGTTGATCGGCAGATGCTCGCCGACGGAGAAAGGCGGCAGCTCGTGCTCCGCAGCGTCCGAGTACGGGTAGACGGTTCGCCAACCTGCCTCCGCCAGGGTGGAACCGGTCGTGGTGTACGGCTCACCGCCGGCATCGAAGAGAACCTTTCTCGTGGTCCAGCGGGCATCGGGGGAGAGGGTCGCCAGGAACCGGCGGACCACCAGCTCGTACAGACGCCACCGTTCCTCGCCGAGCTCGGCTCGGGACGCTGCTCCCGCCGGGTGGATTGGGGGGTGGTCGGTCGAGGACTTCTTTCCCCGGGTCGGGGCCGAGCGCCGGTTGGTGCGGACCCAGCGGACGTCCGTACCAAACTCGGTCTTCTCAAGCGTCTTCAGAGTCCCTTCCAGGTCGAGGGAGGGAGGATAGATCGTGTTGTCCGTGCGGGGGTACGATATGAACCCGTGCATGTACAGGTCCTCGGCGATCCGCATAGCGTTCGCGGCGGAGAAACCGACTCGGCCCGCGGCCACGATGAAACCGGTCGTGTCGAATGGTGTCGGGGCACGGTCGATCTTCTGGCCCTCCCGGGACTCGGTTACGACAAGCGGTGGGCTGGTCCGGTCACGGGCCAACAGGGCCGCCTCGCGCTCGGAGAAGCGGGTGGTCGTGTGCCGCGCAGAGAAGCCGACCCCGTCTCGTTCCGAATCGACCGAGAGGACCCAGTACGACTCGGGTTGAAAGGCCTCGATCTCTCGCTCACGGTCCACGATCATCGCGAGGGTCGGCGACTGGACGCGTCCGACCGAGAGGATGTTCCGGCCCCCCCTGCGGGCGGCGAGACTGATGAACCTCGTGAGCGAGGCGCCCCAGATCAGGTCGATCACCTGGCGGGCCTCCCCTGCCGCGGCGAGGGCGAAGTCGAGTTCCGCCGGCTCACCGAACGCACTCCGGATCTCCTGCGGCGTGATCGCCGAGAACCGCGCTCGAGCAACCGGAACGTCCTGCCGCACAGCCCGGATGAGGTCGTAGGTCTCCTTGCCGATCAGCTCCCCCTCGGTATCGAAGTCGGTCGCGATCGTGACCCGTTCCGCCCTGCGCGCAAGTTTCTGGACCAGACTCACGATCTTCTTGTCCGTGGGAGTCTTGATGGTTCGAGCGTCGATCAGCGACCGGGGACGGTGCTGCTCGGAGCGCCAGTTGGTGTACCCCGGCTCGAAATCGACCTCAACCACGTGCCCGCGAAGGCCGACCACGGTCGTGTCGTTGAACGAATAGGTGTTGACGCCTCCCTCCTTCCGGGTCTCGACGTACGACCGGTCTGCAAGGATCCGCGCGATCCGCTCAGCCGCGATATTCTTCTCCGTGATGATCAGGTGCACGCGACTCTCACTCCGCCAGGGCTTCGGTAAGGCGTCGGCCCACGTCACGGGGGTCCGCGCGCCCGCGGGTCTTCTTCATGACCTGGCCGGCCAGGTAGTTCAGGGCGTTGCCCTTGCCGGCCCGGTAATCGGCAACCGCCTGGGGCTGCTCGGAGAGCACCTCGGCGATCGCGGACGCAACAATGTCCTCCCCGGTGACGGCGAGCCCGAGCCGCTCGACGATGGATGCGGGCTCCTCGGGCGTGTCGAGGACCGCTCGGAGGACTTCGACCCCGGAATGGTCCGTGATCGTCCCTGCCTTCCTGAGCGCAATCAGGGAGCGGAACCTGGCCACATCGACCGTCGCGATCGATCGGTCACGGTAGTTCAGTTCGCCGAGGAGGATATCCGCGACCCACGTCGCCACCAGGAGCGGGTCATCACCGGCCACGACCTCGAAGAACTCGGCGAGGGCAAGGTCGCCGGTCAGGGTCCTGGCATGGTTCACCGAGAGACCGTACTGCGACATGAACCGCTCCCGCCGGGCGTCGGGTAATTCAGGCAGGCTGATATCATCCACCCAGGAGGCAACCCGGAGGGGGGGAAGGTCCGGCTCGGGGAAGTAACGGTAGTCGTGCTCCTCCACCTTTGACCGGGAGGCGGTCGTTGTCCCCCTCGCTTCCACGAAGTGCCGGGTCTCCCGGTCGACCGATGCCCCACGTCGAATCAGCGAACGCTGGCGGGTGATCTCGAAGGTGAGCGCCTTCTCGACGCCCTTGTACGAGGATATGTTCTTGATCTCGACCCGGTCGTGACCGGCGATCGAGATGTTCGCATCCACCCGGAGCGACCCCTCCTTGCCATAGTCGTAGACACCGAGGTACTCAAGGGTAGCCCGCAGCTTTGCCAGAAGCCGACGGGCCTCTTTCGGGGACCTGAGGTCCGGTTCGGTAACGATCTCGATCAGCGGCACACCCGAGCGATTGTAGTCCACGAGTGAGTACCGGGCGCGGCTCCCTCCCCCGCAATGCACCAGGCGACCCGGGTCTTCCTCCATGTGTATGCGGGTCAGCCTGACCTTCTTCTCACCGCCCTCCTCAGACTCGATCACGATATGGCCGCCGAGGGCGAGAGGCCGATCGTACTGAGTGATCTGGTACCCCTTGGGGAGGTCGGGATAGAAATAGTTCTTTCTCGAGAACTCGCACTCCTCGGGAATCTCGCAGTGGAAGGCCTTCGCAACCTTCAGGGCAAACTCGACCGCCCGCCTGTTCACGGCCGGCATCGTTCCCGGCAGTCCGAGGCATACGGGGCAGACATGGGTGTTCGGTCCGTCATCGCGGTAATCCGTTGAGCAGCCGCAGAAGAGCTTCGTCTTCGTATCGAGCTGGCAGTGGATCTCGAGACCGATAATCACCTGGCCGTCGCTCATGCGGTCACCTCCGCCTCGAAGGCGGCTGCAGCGTCGATCACGGTCTCGTCATCGAAACGTCTTCCCATCAACTGCAGCCCGACGGGGAGTCCAGCCACCTCACCGCACGGCACCGAGATCGCCGGGATGCCGGCAAGGTTCGCAGGCACCGTCAGGACGTCGGCCAGGTACATCGAGAGTGGGTCGGCCAGTTCGCCGAGACGGAACGCGACGGTCGGCATCGTCGGTCCGGCGAGGAGGTCGACCGAGCCGAAGAGTCGTTCGAAGTCGCCGGCGACGTTCGCGCGGGCAGTCTGAGCCTTCCCGTAATACCGCCCGTAATAGCCGGCTGAGAGGGCGAAGGTTCCGAGCAGAATCCGGCGGCGGACCTCCTCCCCGAAATGCTCTCCCCGTACGGCGGTGAAGGCGTCGTGCCAGGACCGCTGGGACTCGCCCCCGGGCCCGAACCGAACACCATCGTACCGGGCGAGGTTCGAGGACGCCTCGGAGGTGCAGGTGATATAGTAGGCCGCAAGCGCGTACTTCATGGAGGGCATCGAGACAGGGACGATCACAGCCCCGCAACCTGCAAGGGTTTCGATCGCCTCCTGGACCTTCGCCGACACCCGGGGATCGACCCCGGCCCCAAAGAACTCGGCAGGGATCCCGATCCTGAGACCTCGAACGCTCGCCACGGGATCGTGCTCATACGGTCGGCCCTGCATGGTGGTATCGCGCGGATCGGGACGGGAGATGACCCGGTAGAGGGCGGAGACGTCGGCCACAGTCCTGGCCATCGGCCCGATCGTCTCGAGAGAGTTCGCATAGGCGATCAGCCCGTACCGGGAAACCCGTCCATACGTCGGCTTGAGGCCGACGATCCCGCAGAAGGAGGCGGGGCAGCGGATAGATCCCCCCGTGTCGGTGCCGAGTGCGAGATCGGCAAGCCCGGCGGCAACGGCAGCGGCCGACCCCCCCGATGACCCCCCCGGGACACGGCTCGAATCGACCGGGTTCAGGGTCGGACCGTACCCAGAGTTCTCAGTCGTGGTCCCCATCCCGAACTCGTCCAGGTTAGTCTTGCCGTTGATGGCGGCACCCGCCTCGCGCAGAAGGGTCACCACGTGGGCGTCGTACGGGGGGATGTATCCCTTCAGGATCCGCGATCCACAGGTCGTCTCCAGCCCGGCAGTCGAGATGTTGTCCTTGATCGCGACCGTCCGACCGGCAAGAGGGCCCGAGTCGAGACCCGGATCCTCGGAACGGAGGAGGTAGGCGTTGAACCGGTCCTCCATCACATCACCCTCGGGGCCTTCACGAACCCATCCTCACTCTCAGCGGCGTTCGCCACGACCGCTTCGTTCGGCAGTGACTGACAGACCTCGTCCTCCCGGAGGACCGTGTGCAGGCTCCGCTCCCCGGTGCGCTCATCGCCCAGGGTATCCAGAATATCGAAGTATTCGAGGATCCGGTTGAACTGCGCGGTAAAGGTGGGCAGTATCTCCGCCGGAATCCCTACGTCCGCGAGCTCGGCGATCCGCCGGACATCGCTCTCATCGACCATGATCGTTCCTCTCCAGGGTGGTTAAGTACCCTTGCACCGCATTTTTATAACCGTTATGACGGGCCAATCGGCGCACCTCCCGCCAGACCCCGGAGCCATATTGCATCGCTTTCTTGGGATACACCGCGATATCGGCGGGAATCCAGGTTGCAGCGACCTTTCGAAGGGCCTCCTTTCCCGTTCCGTCGCCGACCAGAGAGATCGACGGTAGCGCGCGGACCGCCCGCAGAACAGCGGGGTCCAGGAAAGGCATCGAGAGGTAACATCCAAAGAGCCCGACCACTCCCTGGTCGCGGGCTCTCTGAACCGGGAGCGAATCGAAGTCGGCTGCGAGCATTGCTTCGAGGTCTTTCGAGCCGATGCCGGTATACCTGGAGTACCCCCCGAAGACCTCGTCCGCCCCCTGTCCCGCCAGGATTCGCTCGTGCCCCTGGGAACGTGCCCACTCGGCGACGAAATAGAGAGTCGCCGCGATCGAGGCGTTCAGGGGGCTCTTGACGGGGATGACGCGCAGTACCTCCAGCAGGACACCGGGGATGCGTTCAGGGGGGATCACCACCTCGGAGAGGTCCAGGTGGAGCCGGTCCGCGACATGACGGGCGCGTTCCAGATCGTGACTGTCTTCGAGGCCGACGACGACGCAGGGGCGGCCCGCAAGTGCCGCTATCAGGGTCGAATCGACACCCCCCGAGAGCGCCACCACGCCCTCGTCTCCCCGCCGTTGGACGGAGCGCTCGATCGCGTCCCTGAGCGAGAGTTCCGGTATCTCCGGCTCGATCCTCCGGACCATCACGCCGTTATGCTGGAGCTCACCCGGAGGACACGCGCCCGGGATGATACCCTGCATGTCCCGTCCTCGCCATCCATCGACCTCAAGGGAGAACTCCCCGTCGAGGCGGGCGAGACGGGGGTCCCCCCCGAGGACCAGCTCCTCGAGCTTCTGTGGAGCACAGCGCCTCCCGTCGAGTTCCGTCCAACCCCGCAGCATCATCCCTTTTCGTATCTGGCGGAGAAGGAGAAATAATAAATGACCGGGTGGCCATGAAGCTCCAGGTATGTTCGGACGGGCTCACGAGGACGATGAGGACGACCTTCTCGACGAAGAGGTCGACGACGAGTACACCGATGAGGACAGCGGATCCGGGGAGTGGATCGACCCGTTCACGGAGATGGAGGAGGTGGCCGACGAGATCTTCGAGGAGTGTGAGGACGACGTCGTCTGCATCGCTGCACGGCTCGATGGGCTGGATCCAGAGGTCCGCTGGGATCTCCTGGGCTCAAATCTGCTGAATGCCTGGCAGGTCTTTTACTACATCTTCCGGTACGAGCCCGACGACCTCACTCGCGAGCGGCTGGAACTCGAGCCGGCCCTTGCGGCCCGCACGGGAGTCCTCCTCGAGCACCGGGATCTCTACGAGCTGATCTTCTACGTCCAGGAGCGTAGAGGTTTCATCGGCGTCAGCGACGGGGAAGTACTGATCTCCCGGTTCGAGGGGCCCGATGCCTACGAGGAGGCGCGCACCTTTGTGGATGAGAACGCCTAGACCGAGTCCGCTGCCGTGATCAGCGCCGGGTCAACCCGCGCGGAGACCACCGGGGGGAGCATCCCCCAGCGAACGACCAGCCTTTCGAAGACGGCGCAGACACCGGTGACCTGCGAGGGGTTGAGCCGATCCAGGGCCGAACGATCGTGTGGCCTGAGGTCGTTGCAGAGGCGCGTGGCCCATGCATCGACCAGCACCGGGTCGTGCCCGAAGACGGTCACGGCATCCGCCACGCCAAATGAGACCGATGGGCCGACCGTCGCGGACGAGGTGCAGCACCCCTGCACGCGATCCGAGGGTGGCAGGACAAACGCAAACCGGTCTGAGTAGACGGAAGCACCCGCATGGACGCCGATTCGAAGGGGCCGGTCGGTGACGAACGCAATGTCGCCACCGTTCTCGACCACACCGAAGGATGCGCCGGCTTCGATCATCCCATCGACACCGGCGGCGGCTACCGCCCCGGCGACGGATGCCATCGGCCCAACGCTGGCTTCCGAGGCAGCTCGCACCATGCGGCGGACGATCGGGTGGTCTTCACCGGGATCGCAGGGCTCGAGACTCACAAGAAAAAAGGGGTCACGTGCTGCCGCTCGTTCGATCGCCGCCCGGGCATCGAGCATCGCCTCTTTCGCCGCGAGGAGGTGCGCCTCCTCTTCTCCAAGGAGCGTGGCGTGCGTCTCTCGATGATGAAAACGCTCACGAATCATCAGAGCTGCAGCGATAGGGCGTGATGGGGGCAGGCGAGTTCGCACTTGCCGCAGAGAACACAGCGTGACTCATCCACGGTCAGGCGCCATGCCTCATCGAATGCAAAGACGTCCTGAGGGCAGATCGAGATGCACGCCCCGCAATCGACACACTCGTCCCCGTCAAAGAGGATCGTTCTGTCGAGACGGCGTGTCGTGGCCCCTAGCGCCTCCATCCGTTCGCGTACCAGCTGACAGGCCTCATCAGGCACCTCGATCAGGGCTTCTCCCTCGTGGGAATCGATCTGCGCCCGCTCGACATTGATCAGGATCCCCGTATCGCGTACCACCTGGGCGATCACCGGCTCACGACCCCGTTTTCGGGAGAAGGTCACCACGAGTTTCATCCGCGTCCCCTCCCTATCAGGCCCGAGAGATTGGTTGCCGTCAACATCCCGACCACCCGGCGGTCGGCGTCCACCACCGGCAGAGCGCTGATGTTGTTGCGCCGTAACTTCTGGGCGGCGATGTCCACGGGTTCGTCGGGCACGGTGGTGATGACGCGCCGAGTCATCACGTCCGCGACCGAGCGGGCTCGTTCGGGCCTCAGAACTGCCTTCGAGAGGTCGTAGGTCGTGACGATGCCGGCGAGGCGACCCACGGCATCAACCACGACCAGGTGGTTGGTCTCCCCCTTCAGGAGTTTCTTTGCCGCAGTGGTGACCGGTTCGTCTCCCGTGATCGAGACCGCGTGCCGGTCCATGATCTCTCGGACGCGGGGACCCTGTGTCGTCTCGCGCATCGGACGGGCAGACCTGGTCGCGTCGATCCGACGGGTGGGGAGGGAGAGGGTCATCCGGCCCGTGGCGATCCGATCGGCGAGCTCCTGGGCGACCTGCCGTGCCCGGCGGAACGAGGAGAGCGGGGATGTCGTCACCTCCTCTCCCGCGATCTCGACCTTTCCGGATCGGAGGTCGGCGTAGGAGACCTTCCGGAGGGTGGGACGAGACCGCTCGGGGACCGAGTAGTCGACCACGTCGACCTCTATCTCAGCATCGGTCACCGCGGTGGCACGAACCGTCTCGATGTCGAGGACCGGGATTGGAACGCCGAGCCCGACGTACAGTGTGACACCGTACCCGTGCATCGTGGCTGCCCGGAGGTAGTCGGGACTCATCCCCTTGAGGTCTCCGCTCACCATCAGGGTTCCGAACCCCCCTGCCGGCGAGTGCTGGGTTCCCTCGCCGATGATGACCCCCTCACCACCGCCGAGGAAGATCGGGACACCCGACCCGATATAGCGGAAACCGGGATCGTTGGAGATCGGGTTCAGGACGCCCGCACCGGAGTAGGTCACGTTGCCGTGGTTCGGTAGGAGCATCCCCATGTAGGTGTGAAGGACCCGGTCCGAGGTGTTTACTGCTGCATTGTACCGCTGGTAGGCGTTCCTGGGATTCACCATCACCGCCTGGTTGAGATCGGAAAGCCCCAGTTCGGTCCGGACCGTCCTTCGGGGGTAGCAATCGGTCCCGCGCGAATGTGCCCGGAGCTCGACCGAGTTGCCCGAGATCAGGTCCTCGATGACATGCGCTCCCCCGTACTGGTCCCGACGGGTCTCGGACTGCTGGGTCGCCCCGAGGTAGGCGTCCACAGCGGCGATCCCGGCATACGCCTCGACATCGTTCAGCCAGACCCGCTCCATTCGGATGGGGGGGTCCGCGTGACCGAAGTTCAGAAACACACCAGACGAGCACATCGCCCCGAAGGTTCCGGTCGTCACCACGTCCACCTCGGCGAGTGCGCCTTCTTCCCCGAGCTCGGCGACCAGGTCCGGCATCCGTTCGGCAGTCACGACGACGGCATTGCCGTCCCTGATCCGCTCGTTGACCAGGTCGATGGTCCTCTCCATACAGATCGGTTCACAGCGCGAATAGAAATAGGTTTTTGTATTACTGTTATGCATATAGGGCTGGTCTTTTTGCCGCCCAACACCAGATATGTCCCCATGGAGATCACGGCGTTCGTCCGAGAGATGGAGGAGCTCGCGCCACCCGAGCTCGCCGAACCGTACGACGAGGAGCGGATCGGGCTGGTCGTGGAGGGGACGCGCCCCGTCCAGCAGGTGGCTGTCGCCCTCGACGCGACCGTGCGTGTCGGACAGGCGGCAGCAGCGCTCGGGGCCGATGCCCTGGTCGTACACCACTCCCCCCTCTTCGAGTCTGTCCACCGGGTGGTAGGGGAGACAGCCTCTCTGCTCCGGACGGTCCTCGGCGCGGGGATGCACCTCTACGTCATGCATACCAACTTCGACCGCGCCGATGGTGGGATCAACGACACACTCGCCGATCTTCTCGGCCTCACCGACCGTCAACCCCTCTCCATGGGGCTCGTGGGACGGACGTCGACCGATATTGACGCTATCGCCGCGGTAGTCGGCCCCCTTCGTGCCTATGGCCCCATCTCCCACATCGAGCGGCTCGCTATCGTCGGCGGCAGCGGATTCGATCCCACGTTGATCCGGGAAGCGGTCGATCTCGGGGCTGATGCCTTCCTCTCGGCCGAACTGAGGCACCATGTCGCTCGGGAGTCCCCCATCCTCTGCCTGGAGTCGACTCACTACGCCCTCGAGGCACCCGGAATGCGGGCGCTGGCCGATCGGAGAGGCTGGGCGTATATCGATGACCCTCCGGCACTCCAGCTCTGTCGTTAACTGATCTCATGTCCGACTCAACCGGGAGAAGGAGCGATCGGCCCATCCCCGAGCGGGCGCGGCGGGCGGTCCTCGAATGCTACGGTGAACAGGGGCGCCGTGCGCTGGAAGCGGTCGAGTCCGGATCCGTCAAGCGCTACCTCGACTTCGTGGTTGTTGTGGGAAAGAACGACGAATACGTGGTTGAGGACGAGCTCTGCACCTGCGACCGCTCCCTATTAGGGAACGCGTTCTGCTGGCACCAGCTCGCCGCCCGAATCGCAGTCCTCACCAACGCGTGTGAAGAGTACGATCTCTGGTACCATGCGGTCCTAGACTGAAACGGAAATAACGCACAGTATTTATCGAGTCCAGCCTCAATTTAGCATGTACACGTGAGCCTTCATGAGTGAACAGGATTATCAGCTCGAATACTTCAGATCCGAGGGATTCGAGCGGCGCATCTGCACAAGCTGCGGAGCGGCGTTCTGGACTCGGGATCCGGAGAGACAGGTCTGCGGCGACGCCCCATGCGAGCCGTACTCGTTCATCGGGGACCCGGTCTTCGCACCTCACACCCTTCCCGAGATGCGCGAGGCCTACCTCTCATTCTTCGAGCGGCATGAGCACACCCGGATCGACCGTTATCCCGTCGCCGCGCGTTGGCGCGACGACATCTACCTGACGATCGCATCGATCGCGGACTTCCAACCATTCGTGACCAGTGGACAGGTCCCCCCGCCGGCCAACCCGCTCACCATCTCGCAGCCCTGTATCCGCCTCAACGACCTCGACTCGGTCGGGCGATCGGGAAGACATCTCACCCTCTTCGAGATGATGGCCCACCATGCGTTCAACGATGCGACGACAGAGATATACTGGAAGGACCGCACGGTCGAGCTCTGCGACCAGTTCCTCGCCTCCATCGGGGGAGACCTCGAACGGGTCACCTACAAGGAGCACCCGTGGGTCGGGGGCGGCAACGCCGGCCCTTCGGTGGAGGTGCTGATCGGCGGGCTCGAGGTGGCGACCCTCGTTTTCATGTCGCTGGGGAGACAGAAGACGAACGAGCCGCCGATCGAGCTCGAGGGGAAGCTGTACTATCCGATGCAGAACCGGATCGTCGATACCGGTTACGGGCTCGAACGACTCACCTGGGCCTCTTCGGGTTCACCGACGATCTACGACGCGGTCTTTCCCGACCTCGTCTCGTCGCTTCTCTCCGATGCCGGCCTCGACCACCACCTCACCGACAAGAACTACACCAAGATCCTCGCTCTCAACGCGAAGTTCGCCGGCCTGATGGATATCTCAGGCCCGAATCTCTTCGCACTCCGGAAGAAGGTGGCAGCCGCCATCGACGTCCCGATCGACCGGCTCACCAAGATGATCACACCGATAGAGCAGGTCTACACGATCGCGGACCACTCGCGGTGCCTCGCCTACATGCTCGGAGACTGTATCGTTCCGTCCAACGTCCGGGAGGGCTATCTCGCGCGGCTCGTGCTCCGCCGCACCCTCCGTGTCATGAACGACCTTCGGCTCGATCTGCCGCTGGCCGACCTGGTCGAGCGACAGGTGAAGACGATCGGGGAAGAGCAGTTCGATCAGTCGATCGATGTGATCCGCGAGATCGTTGAACGGGAGACCGAGAAATACAGCGCGACCATCGAACGGGGGACCAGGATCATCCAGAAAGTGGCGTCGTCCTACAAGAAGAAGGCCGAAAAGGTGCCGCTCTCCGAGGTCATCACCCTCTATGACTCCCATGGCCTTCCGGCAGAGTTGATTCGCGAAGTGGCGGCTGAAGAAGGAGCAGTTGTCGAACTGCCCGATAACTTCTATTCCCTCGTGGCTTCGATGCACTCCGAGAGTCAGAAGGACGGTGGTGAAGACCCGATGGCCCGGTACGAACCGCGGATCGCGTCTCTACCGCCTACGCGCGCGCTCTACTACGAACAGCCCTCCGAGGTCGAGTTCGAGGCGATCGTGATCGACTTCTTTGACGGGTTCGCTGTCCTCGACCAGACCCTCTTCTACCCGGAGGGTGGTGGACAGCCTGCCGACACGGGCACCCTTCTCACGACGGAGTCGATGGTCCGGGTCGAAGACGTCGCGAAGATGGGGGACGTGATCCTCCACCGTGTGACCGGCGGTGTCCTGAAACGTGGGGAGCGGGTAAAGGGCATGGTGGACGAGGAGCGGCGCTGGTCTCTCATGCGGCACCACACCGCGACACACATCCTGTTGCACGCGGCAAAAGAGGTGCTCGGAGCCCATATCCACCAGGCAGGGTCTCAGAATGGCTCCGATTCGGCTCGTCTGGACATCAGGCACTTTAAGCATATAACCGAGGAAGAACTCCGGAAGATCGAACTCCGGGCAAACCAGATCCTGCAGAACAACAAACCGGTCTACATCAAGCAGGAGGAGCGCCAGCGTGCCGAACAGAAATACGGGTTCACACTCTATCAGGGCGGTGTGCCCCCGGGCTCCAGGATCCGGGTGGTGCAGGTCGGTAGTGAGATCCAGGCCTGCGCCGGCACCCATGTCCGAACGACGGGTGAGATTGGGGTGATCAAGGTCCTGGGCGTCGAACATATCCAGGACGGTATCGAGCGCATCATCTTCGCGGCTGGACGTGCCGCCATCGAGGCGATGCAGCAGACAGAACAGCTCCTGAAGGACGCCGCCGCCGAGCTGCGGATCCAGCCTGAGAACCTGCCGTCGACCGTGCAGCGCTTCTTCACCGAGTGGAAGGAGCGAGGAAAAGAGGTCGAAAGACTCAGAAAGAAGCTGGTCGAGCTGGAACTGGCTCAGATCGATTACGAACAGATCGGCCCTGCATACGTGGTGATCCGCGAGCTTGACGTCGATCCGTCGCAGCTTGCAGCCCTTGCCCGGAAGCTGGCGAAAACCAATGGCATCGCATTCCTCGCGTCTTCGAGCGATCGGCTCCACTTGGTGCTCGCCTCCGGCACGCCACGAGTGAACGCTGGAGAGATCCTCGGCGATATTGCAGAGGCGTTCGGCGGAAAGGGCGGCGGGAACATGACTATGGCGCACGCGATCTCCCCGGAACGCGAACGGAGTGCCGATGCGCTCAAGGCGGGACGTCGCCTGATCACGACCGCGCTGAATGGATAAAGGACCCAGGATACTGCATCCGGGAGACCCGGAGGCGCAGACTCTCGCCCGGGCGATCGCCTCACCGACAGCCGGCGATATCCTGAAGGTCCTCGGCGAGGAGCCGATGACCGCATCGGCCCTCGCCACCCGTCTCGCCATTCCCATCACCACCGCCGCGTATCATCTTGAACACCTGGTGGACGCCGGGGTCATCGAGGTGAAGGAGACGAGGTGGAGCCGAAAAGGACGCGAGCAGAAGGTCTACCATCTGGCCGACCGGCTCGTGATCGTCAGCCCCGCCAGAGAGGACCTCGGGACCCTGCTTCGCAAGTACGCTGCCCTCGGCATTGTCCTGGGCGCGACAGCGGTGATTGCCGCCCTGATGGAGATGAACACTGCCGCGCCGACAATGATGAGAGCGGGAGCAGGGGAAGCGAACGACCTGATGCCGGGTTCGATGACTGTCGCTGGCTCCACTCCCGAGTCGATGGTCCCGTTCATCCTGCTCGGCGGCCTTGTGGTCATCGTCTCTCTCATTCTCTTCGACCTCTTCTCGGCAAGGAAGACGGAGAGGCCCTGACTGGTGGGAACCCATCACCGTCCTGCATATCCCTTCTTCAGGTCTTCGAGCCTGATCACCGCTTATCGCGCCTGACGAGAGACCAATCGTGCCGCACCGATCGGGGACGAAGGGTCTTTATATAAGCGCAAACGGCAAGCACCCCCTACATACCAGCGGCATACCCATGGGAGATGCGGAGGAGAGCAGATCCCAGGTGACCGGGTAGATCTCAGTCCACTGCCGAGCGGCCCCTCAACCCGACGTGGGCAACAGCCTTTTTATCTATTCGGTGAGAGGTTGGATCTGAAAGGGGACTCTGACCCCCGAGAGGGGGAGTGAATGACTGATGACAACCCTGGCGAGCAGTCGGCCATCGACACGAAGAGCCCGCCTCCAGGGGTACTAATAAACCAGGGAGAGACCTGATGCCAGACTTCACAAAACCGTTCTCCGGAAATGTATCGGACCGCAAGATGACCAACGAGGAGCTCGTTCGGGCGATGCGCCTGAACGTGGCTGCTGAGGAGGAGGCCACGTTCCTCTACATGGCGCATGCCGAGGCCACCGATCATCCACTCGCGAAGAAGGTGCTGATCGACATCGCGAACGAGGAGAGGGTCCATATCGGCGAGTTCAACAGGCTCATCCAGATCCTGACCGGGGACGAGGATCAGTTCCTTGCGAAAGGGGCAGCAGAGGTCGACGAGATGAACGGAAAGGAAGAGACGTCGACGGATCCACCGACAAAGCCCCAGAAAAAAACTGGAAAACCGTCCAAGAAGTAGCCTGGAGTTGATCCATCGACCTCGATCCCCTCTTTTCGACCTTCCCCGAGGCCCGTATGGAGACGTGACCCTCCACGTTCGGCGCGGGAACCCGGACGAAAAGCCCGATGACCGATGCACGAGGGACCGTAGAACCCGTCAACGGGTGCAGGTACTCTCGAATAGCATCGGATTGCCGAAGATTTTTTCAAAACTGATTTATCGGATCGTACGTGAAGCCTAGTACGATCATCATGTCACATTCTCGAACATCATGCCTGATCGCAGTGCTGGTCCTCTTCGTCACTGCGATCTCCATGCCCGTCGTGGCCGATGGCGATACCGGACTTGTCCGCATCACGTCATCTCCTGGCGGAGCTCTCGTGTACGTCGACGACATCTATCGAGGTGTCACCGCCGTTCAGAGCGGACAGTCCGCCTCGATCGAGGTGACCTCCGGGATCCAGCACAACCTCCGGGTCTCGAAACAGGGATACCAGGACTATGAGACGACGTTCTCGGTAAACCCCGGCCAGTTGAACGAGATCTCCGTCACCCTGCCATCGGTTACCCAGACCTCGATCTTCGGCACCATCCAGGTCCAGTCCTCGCCCACGGGGGCGAACGTCTACATCGACGGTCAGTTCCACGGGACCACTCCTTCCCAGGCGGGTTCCTACCTCTCCCAGGACGTGATCGCAGGCAAACATATCGTCTCGGTGCAGCTGAACGGCTATGTCACCTACTCGACCACGGTCCAGGTGCTCTCAGGAGAGAGGAAGAGTGTCGTTGCCAACCTGAACCAGGACCGGCCCGATGGCTCCATCCAGGTGCGCACCTCGCCCGACGGCGCCACAGTGGTCCTGGACGGGATCGACCTGCGGACAGCACCGGTGACGTTTGCTAATGTCAACGCCGGCACTCACACCATCGTCGCCAGTCTCGACGGATACCAGTCGGTCTCGAAGTCCGTGCAGGTGAACGCCGGCCAGACCGCGCAGCTCGACATCACGCTCAACCCGATCGGACCATCGTACGGCTCAGCCCGTATCCAGTCGGTTCCCTCGAGCGCCGATGTCTACATCGATGGCCTCTACCGCGGTGCAACACCGGTAACAGTTGGCAACCTGGGCGTCGGCACGCATAATGTTCTGCTCCGGCGCGCGGGCTTCCAGGAGTACTCCACGACCATCCAGGTATCGGCCGGGAGCATAAGCGAGATTCGACCGACGTTGACAGCCCTTCCATCGACAACCGGTTCGGTCGACGTGATCTCGTATCCCGCAGGTGCTTCGGTCTACATTGACGCGGTGTACTATGGACAGACGAACACCTGGGACGCCCTCGACATCCCCAATATTGCCCCTGGCGACCACTCCTGCAAGCTGATGCTCGGCGGGTACTACGACTATGTCACGACCGTCACGGTGATGGCGGGAAGGACCACGAACGTGGTCGCAACCCTGAAAGACCTTCCGACCTCGAACCCCAACGGGCAGGTTGCCGTCGTATCGGTACCATCGGGTGCTGCGGTCTACATCGACAATGTCTACCGGGGGATCACGCCCCTGACCGTGCGTGACGTCCCGAAGAACTCGCACAATGTCCTGATCCGCCAGGCGGGTTTCCAGGACTGGACCACATCGGTCCAGGTGTTCGAGGGTGAGACAGCCCAGGTCTCGGCATCCCTGGTCCCCGGAGGCGGAGCAACGACAACAGCCGCAACGAGCGCGATCACTACGAGTGTGACAACCGTTCCCCCGTCTGCAACGACGGCAGTACCCACCACAACCAAGGCCGGACTGATCGAAGGGCTCGCTCTCGCAGGAGTGGCTCTCGCTGGCCTCATGGTCGTCGTCTCCCGCCGTTAATCCGGCCAATTTCACTCTTTTTTCTCGGGCCCGGTAAAGAGAGATCCGACACCCGCGAGGGATGCTGGAGAACCGAACAGGACAACAACGTCACCAGGGAGCAGAGGTTCCCCGGGGGATGGATTCGAGATGGTGGTGAGCCCGCGCCGGATGGCAAGGACAGTCGCATTGAAATCCTCCCGTAGCCGGGACTCGTCAAGCCGTCGTCCGGCGATGCTCGAATCGACGGCGATCCGATAGGTGCGGATGTCCAGGTTGTAGAGCCGTCCCTCGATGTCGACCCCTCCCGATGCCGATGCCCTGAGCGACCGGAACATCGCGTACCCGTCCGCGCGAACACGGTCGACGTAGCCTTCGATCTCGTTGAACGGTACCATGTAGACCGATAGTACGCGTGTCACCAGCTCGATCAGGGCCTCGAACTCTTCGGCCACCACTTCGTCGGCGCCAGCAGCTCTCAGCCCTTCGATCTCGGCTGCGTATCGGACGCGGACCGCAATGAAGAGACCGGGGTTCATCCTTCGAGCAGTTCGGACGACACGTGCAACAGCCCCCGGGTCGGAGATGACACAGACGAGCATGCGGGCCTGCTGAACGCCGGCCCATTCGAGAACACCGGCATGCGCGGCATCCCCGAAGATGATCGGTTCACCCTTCTGCTGCATCCTTCGCACGGTCTCAGGGTTCGCCTCGATAATCCGGTATTCGATCCCCGAATCTCGCGCGACACGAGAGATCTTCTGGCCGGAAAGTCCGAAACCGACGATCACCAGGTGTCCCGCGAGCGGTGCCGGCTCGGGAGCGCCCCGTCTCTGCGGCACTGATTCGATCAGGCGGTCCCCTATCAGGCAGGAGAGCCGGATCAGGAACGGGGCAGTGGCCATCGAAACGACGGCAGCATTGAGGAAGAGCTGGTACTGGTCGGTCAAGAGCAGCCCGAGCGCCAGGGCGCTGTTCGCGATCACGAATGAGAACTCACCGACGTGGGCGAGAGAGAGTCCGCCGATCACAACGGGGCGAACAGGTAGGCCGAGTGCCCGGGCAGAGAGCATCCCGGGAAGCGTCTTTATCAGCACGATCCCCACTGTCAGTCCGGCCACGAGGAAGGGCTGGTCGAGAAGGAACTGGATCTCGAGCAGCATCCCGATAGAGACAAAGAAGATGCCGGCAAAGAGGTCGCGGAACGGCAAGACGATGGCCATCGTCTCGTGCCTGAACTCGGAGTCCGCGATCAGAAGTCCGGCGAGAAACGCACCGAAGGCAAAAGAGAGACCCAGCATCCCGGAGAGATAGACGGTCAGGATGCAGATCGCCACCACAGAGAAGAGGAACACCTCGCTCGAACGGATCCGTGCTGCGTGGTAGAGGAGGGTAGGAACCCCCCACCGCAGGCTCACCAGGATCACGGCAAGGATGATGCCGCCCCTGGCAATCGCCAGGGGCAGCTGCTCCAGGCCCACCAGGGTGTCGCCGGCGAGGACAGGGAGGAGCAGCATGATCGGAACGACTGCCAGGTCCTGGAAGATCAGGACCGAGAGCAGGAACCGTCCCTGGGGTGAACTCCGCTCGCCCCTCTCCCCGAGTGCTGCCATTACGATCGTCGTGCTGGAGACGGCGATCATCACGCCGAATACCGCGGCGACGGGTGGCGAAAGGCCAAGGGCAATGGCAATAATGTAGACCGCCCCCGCAGTGAGCAGGAGCTGGAGTGCGCCACCGACGATCAGCATATGGCTGGCGCGGAGAAGGTCGCGGAACGAGATCTCGAGGCCGATGGTGAAGAGGAGAAGGATGACACCGAGTTCGGCGTACTGGGAGATCATCGCCTGATCGGCGACAAGGCGAAGGCCATCGGGGCCTATCAGGACTCCGGCTGCCAGGTACCCGACAACACCAGGGACATGGAATCGGTGGCAGATGAAGAGGGCTGCGATCGAGAAACCCAGGATGGCCAGGAATTCGAAGAGGAGCCAGGGTTCAAGGGCATTCGCAACCAGGAGTCCACCTCCTTGATCTGCTAACGCATGGCACAGTCGCCAGGCAGTCAGACCATACCATTAAGTATGCCACAATCACTGATCGTGGTACCGAACCATGGCAGTATCTCCATCGCAGGTGCCAGGGGCGTTCGAGACGATCCAGCGTCAGAACGTGCAGCATGACGACCAACGCCTCGACCCGGGACTTGGGCGCCTCACCGAGAGTGTCGCGCCACCGGACAACATTCACTGGAACCTCGTGGTTGCGCTCCCCGTTGGATTCACCTTCGCCCTCGGGTTGTTGTTGCTTGCATTCGGAGGGGTCCACCTGCGGGAGGCGATTGCGTTCATCGTGGCGGGTGGACTGGGGCTTGCAGCTGTCCGGTACCTCGACCGGCATTCGTGAAAAAGAGATCGACGACCCCTATCTGCCGACCAGGATGTCTTTCAAGATCTGCCTGATGTCGATCCAGATGATCAGCTCGGTCTCGTCCCGCCCCCGGACCGCCTGCTTCTTTTTTATTATCCCGATGATATGGGTGTTACCGCCGTTCACCGTCGCAGCATCGTCAACCTGATCGCGCCCAAAGGTCGATACGGATCGGACGTCGTCGACCATTATCCCGATCTTTTTTCCGGTGATTCGCGGATCGAGAACGATGATCCTCTTCTCCTTCTCGTCCCGCTCCCCCTGATCCTCGATATGCAGGGTTGTCTTCAGGTCGATGATGGTGGTGATCTCTCCGCGCAGGTCAATGATCCCGCGGATGTATTCGGGGGCGCTTGGCAGATGCGTGATGTGCGTGTACTCGACGACCTCACGCACATCGAAGAGGTCGATGGCGAAGTATTCCCTGCCAAGCAGGAACTCGACCACCTGGACAGGTCCTGCCCCCGTGCCCCGCTGGAGATCGCCGGCAACCTCCGGACCGGTGTTCATACCGCCTGCTTCTTCCCGAACATCCCTAGCAATCATTTCCTCTCCGTCCGGCCGTCCGACCAGTCATTCTCCTGTGAGACGTTCACGCCATTAACATTTACGTCCGTGCCGATTCTCCGGATGGGCCCATCGGGTGGACTGGACAGATGCCAGCAATGCAAGGGGGGCAGGCAGGATGCCCGACGTCATTTCGCCAGGGGCGACACCTGGTTTGAACGGATCAACGGAATGGACCCAAGCGCCGCTGGTCGATCAGGAACCACCCCCGGGGATCCTCCTCCGGACCGATAGGGATCAATCGGCCCCACGATACAGAGTCCATCGTGAACCCGGAATTTCATCAGTCAAGCGAATCGTTCCTCATGCGCCGCGGTGCAGTTTGGAAGCTTTTCTCCTGGTCTTATCCGGTCGGACCCACCCGGACAAAGAGAGCGAGCGCCCTGATCAGCCGACCGGATACGCTTATGAGCATCGCTCCCCCACACTGATGCATGCAGATCGAGACGCCGCGGACAGGATACGTCCTGCACCCCGTCCTGCTCATCGCGTTCCTCGCGGGAGTCCTGGTCCTCCCAGCAGCATGTGCTGGTGCAGCTCCGGTCACGACCGCGCACCCATATTCGGTCGTGGCGGCCCCCACGGTCGTCCCTGGCGCCTTCACCGTCCCACCCGGCACCGGGATCTTCACGATCACCTCAGTCGGAAATGTGCCTGTCGGCAGCGACGGGGTGGTCCAGCTCCTGGTGGACAACGGATGGTCGCCCCTCTTCGGTGACACCTACATCGATATCTCCTGGGACCCGGCGCTGATCGCCTACCAGTCATCACGCATCAAGGTGCTGAACACGACGGCAGCAATCTCCAACGATCGAACCTTGCGCATCATGCTCGGCGACTTCAGGCGCGGGTACCCACAGGGGCGCTATCCTCTCGCCGATATCACCTTCAGGGCGTTACGTGAGGGGACCTCGACGCTCTCGGTGTCGGTCGATCATGTCCGCTACTGGAACGAGGACTTCACCGAGTTCACGGATGTGACCGGCACGGCATCGGGTCAAAACGGCTTCTTCTCGACCGGCGCCCTCCCCGTCGAGACGTTGCCTCTGGTCACCTTCACGCAGAACACGCTGGCACCGGTTTCGTATTCGACCGACCTCGACCCCACGACGATCGCCACGACAAAGACCGGCACGCCCACGCCGTCCCTAACGCCGTCCAGCACGCCGAGCGCACCGGCGACCACTCCGCCAGTGGTGACGGCCGAACCGGTCACCGTGACGCAGGCACCGACACCTTCCCCCGACTACGGCACCTTCGCACCCGTCTCTACGAGGTTGGATACCCAGGAGAGCCCGATCGGCCCGATCGCTCCGATCGTCGGCCTCCTCCTGGCGTCCATCGCCCTTATCGCCATGCGTCGCAGACCGTGAACCAAAGCGACCAATAAACCTTTTTCGGACGTACCGTTCTTCCACGAGACACATATTGGTAAATATCCTCCGGGTCAATACTCATCCATGAGCATCCGGAAGCGTGGCACGAGAGCGACGCTCGTGTGTGGTCTTCTCCTCCTGCTCCTGACCGGTGGTATCGTAGTTTCAGCGTCTGCCAGGGACTCTCCCGTGATCGTCTCTGAAGTCGTGGCAGACGGCGACCGTTTGATGGTTACCCTTCTCAATAGTGCGCCAATAGGCTCGTCAATCGGCGAATGGCAGCTCTCAACCGGTGAGACAGAGGTGGTCCTGCCGAGGAAGATGGTCCTCCGAGGCTTTGCCCGGGTGACCGTCCCTGTCCCTACCCCCAGGGGAGGAAAAGCTGAGAGCCTGAAGTTCATAGCGCCGGGTGGAGAGATAGTCCAGGTCCTCGAAGACCCGGTCCATATCTGGAGATCGGGAGATATCTTCTCGCTCCATGGTGTCGACCGATACCGCTATATCATCGTCTACGACCAGTTCTCCGGCGACGAGCGGGTTCATGGGTGCTACGAGGTCGAGCAGGAGCCCGACGGAGGATGGGTCGTTTCGAAGTTCGTACATGGCCAGGAGGTATTCAGCGATGCCTTCATGGTGGCGGAAGGGGCCCGCTTCCTGGACTCGGTCGAACTCGATGACGTCATCGTCACGGACACGACCCCCGGGAACGACGGCCAGTCCTACTACGGACAGACGCTCGGCGCGCTCTTCGGAGGGAGAACGGACCCCGGACCAACCACCACCCCCGAGCCCACGCTCACACCCGAACCGACTGCGCCTCACTGGCCCGTGTTGACCCCCACGCCGGTCCAACCCTCGGCATCGCTCACCCCCCCGGTGGAGGTGCCACCGCCGGCGACGGAGACCGGGACACCCACTCCCCCGACACCCATCGAGTCGCCAACCCCAGTCTCGTCGGTGACCATCGGCGGACCCGAACCCACATTGACCGCACCCCAGGACGCGATCACGATCGAGCCCACGCCGTTGATCACGACGATCAACCCGATCAACAGGTTTGGAAGCCGGCGGACCACCGCCTGGGCCGGATATGCATGGAATCGTCAGCCGGTTGCGATCGCGACCCCGGTTTCCGGCCCAATCGTTGAACCGGTCTCGGGGAGCGCACGATCGCACGGAAGTTTCAGTCGGTCCTATCCGTCCTGGGCCAGGTGGAGCCGATAATCTTCCCCACCCCGGCCACCGGGGAGAGGGGACCCTCTTCAGCGACCAGCGGTGAACCTGTCCCTTCCCACCTGCATTCAGTGAGAATCCGAATGGATCCTTTTTTTATCTCGATCCTGATCGGATTCGGGACACCCTCGCACGGCAACGACGGTGATGATGACCATGGGGTGCCTCTCCTCATTCCGGGCTGGATCGAACGATGCGCGTACGAGGTCGAGGGGATCGGCTGATGGGGGATCAGTTGGTGGCGTGGAGGCAACCAGGGTTCTTCTCGGGTGAGATGTGGGCTCCGTGCACCTCCATACCATGAAAGGACGCCCCCGCAGGTGCGTGCTGGACAACGAGAGCACGACATCCGTGCTTCTGGGAAAAGAACACCCGGTGATTCCTCAGCTGCTGCCTCCCGGGCACATTCACCATGCGTTCCAATCAACTGATCGAAGAGATGAACGTCCCGCTAACTATACCCGAGCTCCAGTTTCTCGAGATAGAACGGGAACCTCGCCAGATCGACCCCATGGGAATTCATCAACCGTCCTTTGGCGAAGGACCAGGGTCTTCAGTCCCGTCGATGTGGACCTTCCCGGTCGATTATCGTTGAGCACGGTCGATTCGCGTGGGAAAAAGGCACTAGGAGACCAGTCCATAGTAACTTCGAAAGCGATCGGTGTTCTCCAGGTTGCCACGTTTCACTTCCTTGATGGTACGCTCAAGAAGGGTCTCTCCTTTCATGTTCTGGACAAACTCGACCCGGACAGTGCTGTATCGTTCCAGGATTCCGAAGACCGGCACCTTTGCTGCAGCACTTCGCCCCCTTTATCCGTTTCTCCAGCCTCCGAATTACGATTAATCGAGTTCAAACTCTCCTTTCAGGCTGTCAGCATTCTCACGGGGGCTCAGGATCCCCGTCCGACAGCGGTAATTACGACGATGGAAGGAGTTGTGCGACAGGCTAAGTTGACAGGCAGCTTCCCGAGTCGATAGATCCAGATCGCCAGCAACAAGGGGAAAATGGGAACCCGAGACCGCATGTCGACGCTGCCCGTCCGAACATCTCATTCTCGCCGACAGCCATGGTACTTCAACCACTGATGTCGGATGTGGCAAGGACGATTGCACTCACAGTGCGGGCAATTTGAATACAAAATCAGGAGACCAGAATCCCGAATATAGGTCTCTCGAGCATCTTCGTCATGAGTGTGTCGACAGGGTCGATGGGGTTTACCATCTCCCCACTATCTGGTTTCGCAATTTGAAGGTGGCAGCAATCAAGGAATCATCAAGAGAATTATTGATTTCTTCACTCACACAGGTCTCAGTCTGAACCAGAGGTGTAGATCCCGGTAGCTTGCATCGATCCTCTCTTGATCTTTCACGCTCTCTGCGGGCACATCCTCGAGAAATAAGAGGATCTGCAGCTGGTTATAGCCCGCTTCGAGGACTGAATAGGGAACCTTTCTTTCCGAGGTCTGGTTATCGGGGATTTTTTCTGTGTATCGATCCAGAAGGAGTGAACGGTTGATCGATGAACTATTTGCCGCTGGATTTAAAGTCCTATTGACAAGCGCGATCTCAACCGTGTAACTCACATCCCGGTTTTCATGGTTCCCTATCCCAATCGTGACGTATTGAGAGGTATTTGGAAGAAAAGAAACAGGATAATCCTTTGTCGTACCTTCTGAATCCAGAAGATAGAACTCCGTATAAGGTTGGTTCTCTTTTGGGACAATTATAATTGCTACAGTTGTTGCTCCTGCCACCAGGAGGGAGGCCAGCAAGAGGATAGAAAGGGTTCGGTTGGGTGCAGAATCTTGTATATCTGAGGTTAACTGCCTCACCGCGTACGTCAACTCGTGCAAGGGCAGAGTTAGTTGCTTCTCTTTCGGAAGATTTCGACGCCGGAGGGCAGCAATTATCGCTAACATAATTGTGAGCCCTGCAAGAGAGAACAGGACAGGTACAAGTTGGAAGCCCCAGGGTGAAAAATTCAGAAAGAAGCCGATCAGAGGTGTGATCGCGAGAGAGAGTCCGATAGAGAGCGTGAATCGTTCGATCCATGAAAGGTCGTCGCTCCGGGGAAACAGCACGGCAATGAGGACGTACCCCGGCAATACGAGGATCAGGGGAAGACCGAATAGTACCCGGAGAGGTGTCTCATTCACGATGGGGACAAAAACGAAAAAAAGGGTTGAAAGACTCCAAGCAATCACCACCGCTATGTCTATCAATTGCAGTGAAGAGCCGATAGATCCGGTAATTGGGAGGTTTCGAGACACACTTGCACCTTTTATTGCCGTTTATCGTTGAAGTTTGCTGCCACTTCGGGGGAACCAAGGGGAAGACTCCTTCTCGAAAACCTCAGAGCTGTAATCCCGGCGATGATGACCACAACTCCGGCGAGCACGTTGTAGAGCGGTTCGTCCCACCCGGTTATAACAGTATAGTGCTCTCTCAAACCCCGCTGAAGAACGTACAGACCCCCAAGGACCAGGACGGGTACAGATATGAGGGCGATTCTGCGCAGTGACCTGCCAAATCGCTGATTGATCCAATTCCCGACCGAGGGGAGTATGATGGGGAGCAGAAGGAGACATATGAGAAAAAAGGATATCCACTCAGCTGGGTTCTGAAGCTCCTGAATGAGTGCCTTAAGAAACCAATCTTCATGGTCTAGAGGGGTGAAAGAACCGAGAAGCGGATAGAACCACTCTCGAGGCTGTTCCCACATCAGGTCGAGCACCTGGTGAGTACCAATACCGATCCCGAGAGCTAAAAAAAGTGGCGAACGTTGTCTCCAGAGGGCAAACAGACCGACGGTCACTACTATGAGGAGAAAGAGGAGTGTGTGGAGGAAGATACGGCCATTACCGATCTCCTCTCCAAGGATCAGATATCCAAGTGGCTTATCCACGAGGTCAGGGAGAACGGCTCCGACAGCACATGCGAGGACGACGAACCGATTATCAAATCTGTCCCCGAGCACGTACCCGATCACGAGCCCGGTTATGAGGTGAAAGAAGAAGTACATGCGATGATTCAGAAGTACTCAGGTACCTCTACGGTGATTAATTGTCGGCTCCCCGTTCCTCCCAACCGTCTCTCCTGGCGATTTCCGGTTGGTCACGATCACCGGTGAGGGCACTTACGTCAGGTCGGTCCATCGAGACGGACCAGTCGGTTCAAAGACTGTCTCTTCGGCATTGAGGTCGAGTGACACTCCCAACTCCTATCGTGGATATGACGGAGAAATGATACCTGGATTCTTTGGCCCTGCACCTATTTCGAAAGCCTTTTTTTTCAGGCCGAGAATCAACACCTGTGCCCCGCGAGCGAAACGAGCTCGGTGTCTCTCCGGTCGTCGGCGTTGTCCTTCTGGTGGCAGTGACCGTCCTCCTTGCCTTGATCATCCTCGCGCTGTTCTCCCTTCCGCACCTCTGCACCCCCTTCCCCCCCAAGCAGATCGAGATCGTCGTGATCCACGACTACGACGAGGATCGTCCCCTCCTCAACTACGATAGCCGGGTCCTGCTCAACAACATCGGAACCGAGGACCTTCTGAACCGTCATCTCTCCGCCCGGTTCTACGTCGATGGCGTGCCGATCCGGAATGCCATCAGCACGTTTCACGGCGAGGACTTCATCCCGACGCATCATTATGGCGTCGAACTGATGAGGGGGGAGGGCTGCAGAGGAGAGAAATGGCTGAAAAATGAGTACGTGCTGATCGACTTCAAGGACGGCACCTTCAAACCGGGCCAAACGATTCGAGTCGAGATGGTCAACTCCAACACCGGCTGTATCATCTCGCGGGACGAGTATCGCGCCCCAGGCCCCGTCCGATGAGCCTGGCGACGCGAACCGGTTCGGGCACCCTCCCGTCGATGGTGAAGGCGTCGACCATGCGGGCAGCCTGTTCGATCTCCAGTCCGAACGGGCGCACATATATCGTCGAGCCGGTCGAGAGCTCGATCGGGGTCCGCTCTCCGAGCGAGCGGTACCGAGTAAGCCGGACGACATCTCTGGGAAAATGACGGGCGATTGCCTCTTCGAGTCCGTCCGAGGGTTCGTAGGTGACCGAGACGCCGGGCACCCCGGTCCGTCTCCAGATCTCGTCCCCGTCGATCACGTTGAACCATGCGATCACCGAGCCTGAGGTCATCACCAGGTTGATGTCGGAGCGTCCAAGGGCCTTTATCAGCCTGAGGACCGCGCCTGTCGCATCCGATCCCCCGACCGTCGCCTCCTCGATAGCGAACCCGTCGATCCGGAGGTCTCGCCGCATCACCACCCCGACAAGACGGGACCGTGCCCCCTCATCGTGTCTGCCGCGATAACTTTCGGCGATCCCGAGGACGCGCAGGCCTGGTTTCTCCAGCCTCATCAAAGGACTTATGATGACCTTTCCGGCATATATATGGAAATGATGATCAACCGGGACGAGGTCACAGTCCTGATCCCGACGCTGAATGAGGCGCCGACCATTCAGGCGTTGATTCGTGACTTCACTGACCAAGGGTATCACAACGTCCTGGTGATCGACGGGAACAGCACTGACGGAACTCCCGAACTCGCGCAGGCCTCGGGTGCCAGGGTGCTGACGCAGGAGGGGCGCGGCAAGGGAAGCGCGGTCATCGAGGCCTTCAGGGAGATTGACACACCGTACGTTTTGATGCTGGACGGCGACGGGACCTACGATCCCGCGGACGCGGACCGGATGGTCAAACCGCTCTTCGAGGGGTACGACCAGGTGATCGGTGATCGGCTTCAGGACGCCGACGCAGATGCCTTCTCGAGGCTCAACTTCGTGGGGAACTTCATCCTGAACCGGCTCTTCCGCCTCGCCCACGGGCGATATCTCTTCGACATCCTGTCCGGGTACCGTGCCTTCAGTCGGGGTGCGATCAATCACATGTCCCTCAAGGAGCAGGGTTTCGGGATCGAGACCGAGATCTCGGTAGAGTCGGTACGGAACGGCCAGCGGGTGCAGGTGGTCCCTATCCGCTACGGTCGGCGCCCGGGAACACCCACGAAACTGAACCCGATCCAGGATGGGTACCGGATCGCCGTGACGATCTACCGCCTTGCCCGCATGAACAACCCGCTCTTCTACTTCGGCCTGATCGGAGTGAGCCTCTCGATCATCGGTTTCCTCCTCGGGATGGTCGTTGTCTTCGAATGGCTCGCGGGGATTACCCACGTTCCGCTCACAATCCTGACCGTGCTCCTGATCATGGTGGGGATCCAGATCTTCGTCTTTGGGATGATCGGCGACCTGGTCCTCTCTTTCCACCGGGAGACGATGGCCGAGATCGACCTGTTGCGCCGTGAACTGGAGGACCGGCGATGACCCCTGTCATCTCGGTCGTCATCCCGAGCTTCAACGAAGAGGCTGGAATCGAACGCTGTCTCCTCTCCCTCGAGGACCAGACCCTCCCCAGGGACCAGTACGAGGTGATCGTCGTGGACGGGGACTCGAAGGACAGAACGAGAGAGATTGCGTCCTGCCATGCCGACCGTGTCTTTATCCAGACAAGCCCCAAAGTGGGCGGTGCGCGTAACGACGGGGTACTCGCCGCCGAAGCCGACCTGATCGCGACCACGGACGCGGACTGCATCCTGCCGCGCGACTGGCTCGAACGTATCCGGGACACGCTCTCGCTGGATGGCGTGGTGATGGTCTACGGGACCGTGCGGCCGATCGAGGACTCGTTCAGGAATCGGCTGTCGCTCTGGGCGGCGAACACCTTTTCCGGGGTCTGTTATCGGACGGGCCTCATGTACTACACGCTCGGATGCAATACCGCATTTCGAAAGGAGGCCTTCGTCCGGGCGGGCATGTACCGGACGATTGACGCCGGCGACGACCTCGAGATCGCCCGCCGGATGGTGCATGAGGGTCGGATCCTCTTTGATTCCGCGTTGAAGGTCGGCTTCTCGATGCGTCGGTACGAACAGTTCGGCATGATCCGCTCGCTGTACCAGTGGCTCTACATCGTGGTGAAGGGCGGAGAGTCTGGACGGTACACCTACTCCCGGCGCGAGTACAAGTGAACTGGCCTCGTTCAGCCGGATGACGAAAAGGTTCTAATCCGATCGACTCCCATGCAGCGCGTTGGACACTATGCCGCGCGTCGTTCATTTCGAATGCCACGCCGACGACCCCGAGCGGGTGGCGGCCTTCTATCGTGATGTCTTCGGCTGGGAGCTCGTCCGGACGGCGGACCCCTATTACATTCTGCTCCGTTCCGGAGGGCCGGACGAGCCTGGGATCGATGGAGCCGTTAAGCCCAGGGTGCCGGGTTCGTCATTCACGAACCTGGTCGGTGTCGCCTCCATCGACGACACCCTCCTCCGGTGTATCAGGGCCGGCGGTGAGATCATGATGCCCCGTCGAACCGTGAACGGGTTGGGCAGGGTTGCCTACTGTGCCGACTCCGAGGGGAATGTCTTCGGCCTCCTCGAACGAGAGGCCGGTGAAGAAGGCTGAACCGGGAAGCCCTGTTGTCCTTGCTTGGAAAGCCGGGCTCCTGCACCAAGGCTTTATACACCCCCATCCCTTCCAGGATGGAGGTATCTTCGTGGAAGAGTTCTCGGTGCTGATCGGCGGCAGGGCCGGCGAAGGGATCAACAGGGCGAGCGCAGTCCTCAACCGGATGATGGCCCGGCTCGGCCGGTTTGTTTATATGTACTACGACTACCCCTCCCTGATCCGGGGGGGCCACAACTTTGCGATCGTCCGGTCGGCGGACCACGCCGTCAGGACACACCGCGACCGGGTCGACATGGTCCTTTGCCTCGACAGCGAGACGGTGCGGCGGCATGAGGGCCGGCTCAATCCTGGCGGGGTACTCCTGTACGACTCTTCGACCGTGAAAGAGGCGGAGGGAGTGCCGGTGCCCCTTAACGAGGTGCTCGACGCGGAGAAGGCCCCACCGATCACCCGCAACTCGGGGATGATCGGGGCCTTCTGCAGGGTCGCCGGAATCTCGTGGCCCCTCGTCGAGGAGGTCTTTGTTCGGGAGTTCGGCCGGCACGCCGAGGTCAATCTTCGTGTCGCTCGCCGGGCATACGACTCGGTTGAGACTCAGTTCCGAGTTTCGGGGGGTAACCGGGAACCGATGCCGGTGTTGACCGGGAACGAGGCGATCGCCCTTGGGCTCGTCCGGGGGGGCCTCGATACCTACATCGCCTATCCAATGACGCCGACCTCCAGCATCCTCCACTTCCTTGCCGAGTTCGCGAGACGCACGGAGATCACCGTTGTCCATCCCGAGAGCGAGATCGCGGTGATACTCATGGCCCTTGGAGCCGCATACGCGGGGAGCCGGTGCGCCGTCGGCACCTCTGGCGGAGGTTTCTGCCTGATGACCGAAGGCCTCTCTCTCTCGGGAATGGCGGAGGTGCCGGTCGTCATCGTACTCGGCCAGAGGCCCGGTCCGAGCACGGGCCTTCCGACCTACTCCTGCCAGACCGAGCTCCTCTTCGCCCGCCATGCGGGACAGGGAGAGTTCCCGCGTCTCATTGCCGCCCCGATGGACGCAGACGAGGCGTATGTCTGGTCAGCCCGGGCGCTCGACTTCGCATGGAGGTTCCAGGTGCCGGCAATCCTGCTCGTCGATAAGACACTCTGTGAGGGGGGGTATTCGGCCGTGATCGACCCAGATATGAAGATTTCAACTCCGGATGTCGGAACGGACGCGTCTCAAGATGAGCCCTACCTCCGGTACAGGGTAACGCCGACCGGTGTATCGCCCATGCGGACCGTTCCGTCGAAGGGTGCGGTGATCAAGGTGAACTCCTATGAGCACGACGAGTCAGGGACGACGACCGAGGATGCTTCGGTCTCTGCAACCATGCAGGAGAAGCGTCGGGAGAAGGTGCGGACGCTCGCCGATGCGCTCGCCGGGTTCGAGCCCGTCGCCGTCTCCGGCGCCGGCGATGCACGTGTCGGCGTGGTCACCTGGGGGTCGACGGGCGGTGTCGTGCTTGAAGCGGTGGAAGGTCTTGCCCTCCGGGTCATCCGTCCTGTCGTGCTGGAACCGTTCCCGGTGGACGCGTACCGTGCTGCTGTCCAGGGGCTGGACCGGATCGTCGTGGTGGAACAGAACTGGACCGGGCAGCTCGAGCAGTTGTTGCGGGTCCACGGGTTTGCGACCGATGCCCGGGTGCAGCAGTACGACGGGCGTCCGTTCACGGTCGAGGATCTCGCGTCTCGGCTGGCGGAGGTGGTGTAGGTGGCGACGAGCGACCTGATAACCCCGGCGACGAACACCTGGTGCCCGGGTTGCGGCAACTTCGCGATCGAACACGCCCTGAAGGATGTGGTGGCACGGATGATCGACGAAGGGACGCCTGCTGACGAGTTCGTACTCGTGACCGGCATCGGCTGTCACGGCAAGATGGCCGACTACCTGGGCATCAACTCCTTCTACGCGATCCACGGGCGGACCATTCCGGTGGCAACCGGGATCGCACTCGCGAACCCCGACCTCAGGGTGATCTGCTGTGCGGGGGATGGCGACTGTTACGGCGAGGGTCTCGAACACCTCGTCTTCGCCGCGAAGCGGAATGTCGACATCACCCTGGTCGTCCATGATAACCGGGTCTACGGCCTTACGACCGGCCAGTACACTCCCACCTCCCCACTCGGTTTTCCAGGTCGGTCGACCCCTGCCGGATCTCCCGAGTACCCCCTCAATCCCCTTGCGCTGATGGTCGGGGCGGGTGCCACATTCGTCGCCCGCGCCTATTCCCGGAGGCTTCCACAGCTTCGGGCCCTCATCGAGAACGCACTCTCTCACCGAGGTTTCTCGTTTCTGGAGGTTCTGCAGGTCTGTGCATCGTTCTACAACCAGACTGGGTATTACGACGAGCACACGTACGACCTCGACCCGGAAGAGTTTCCGATAGCGGACGTGGACAGGGCGCTCCATCTCGCTCGGGAGTGGGACTACAGCAGGGATTCACGGATCTCGCTCGGTGCCCTCTATCGGAGCCGTCTTCCGACCTACCAGGAGCATCTTGCCGCGCAACGGGCCGGCATTCGCGAACCGGGTCGGGCGATCCGTGAGTTTCTGGACGAGCGAACCTGACTGCGGAAATCATTAACTGGCTGAGAAGAGAGGAGAAGTACATGAAGATCGTGGGTATCAGTGCGAGCCCGAGGGGCGCGGATTCACGGACGGCGCGCCTCGTTGCGGCCGTTCTCGAAGGGGCCGCCTCGGCAGGAGCTGAGACGGAGTTCATCGACATCTGCAGGATGAGGTTCGAGTTCTGCACCGGGTGCGGGACCTGTTATGCGACCGGTGAATGCCCGCGGGTCGATGACTTCTCCCGTCTCTTCGAGACGATGGTCGGGGCGGACGGTCTTGTGCTCGGCTCGCCGAACTATATCAATGGTCCGACCGCGCAGCTCAAGCAGGTGCTGGACAGGATGGCCGACGCGATCCACTGCCGAGCCTTCGACGGGAAATACGGCTGCGCGGTCTGCACGACCGGGGGCAGCGGTGATGATCGGGTCGTCGAGTACCTGAGTGGGGTTCTGAATAATCTCGGAGCACAGTTCGTCGGGGGGGTCGGTGTCGCCCTGGGAGCTGACCCCGGCCGTCTCTCCGGTGCCCTTCTCCAGGGTGAGGCACTCGGACGGGACCTTGCGGAGGCGATCGCGACCCGGCGCCAGTACCCCGACCAGATAGCAGCTCTCGAAGCGAGCCGTGAGTACTTCCGGGCGCTCGTCACCGCGAACCGTGATATCTGGGCCCACGAGTACGAGGTGTGGGCCGATCGCGGCTGGCTGTGACGGGTGCTCGCTCTTCACTCGAGGGGAACATCGAGCGTGACGACGGCGAGTGGGCCGGCACCACTCGCCTCTTTCAGGACGACGCCATCCCGAAGCAGCCTGAGAGTGAGGGGCTCCTCGTTCGACTCCTGCTTCTGGAACTTGGCATGAACGAACGGTGCATCGGACGGGACGGGGAAGGTCGCGTTTCCAAAGCCCTCGTTCGACTTGATGGCTTCACGGGTGCCGTACGCACCGCTCCACATGCCGCTGTAGATCACTTCGAACTCCAGGCGTGATGCAGGTACGCTCGGGGTGGGTGCTGCTCCCCGTTCAGTGATCTGCCCTGCAATGGTCGTGACGGGCAGGCTGCCGGCGGGATCGGAATCGGCTCCGAGACAACCGGCGAGGAGGACCAGCAGCACCGCAGTGGTGCCAACGAGACCCGCGATGGACGTCCGTCTCATGAGATCGAGTTGTGACCGATCCAAGTTAAAAGGAACACTCACGGCAGGACCGATAGATTGAGAATTATTGGAACGAAGGTACAGAAGTGCCCTTCTCAGGATTGAGCAGCGGGATACGGATGGCCCTCTTTGCCGGATTCGGGGCCATCGCGACCCTCCTTACCGCCCTTGTGGGGGGAATTTCACGCACCGAGTTCCTCGGTGTACTGTCATCGACTGCACTCATCGAGTACGGTGCGGCAGCCGTTGCCATTGGGATGGGTATCCCTCCCTTCCCTGCCACGGCCTTCGTTTCACTCTCGGGGTTAACCCTGATCTTCCTCATCTTCACCGTCCTCGACATATTGACCGAACGGTCTACGGTGGTTCAAAGACTCGTCGAACGTGCCCAGCGGCGCACGAAGACGATTGCATGGCTCCAGCGCTACGGTGCTATCGCTCTCGTCCCAGGGGTTATCGTGGTCGGGTTCTGGGTCTGTGTCCCGATTGCCTGGTTTCTCGGGTGGCGAAGGTCCCATTCTATCGTAGCCCTCTTTCTGGGTTTTCTCGGCGCAACGATCGCAACGACCGCGATCGCCTCTGGTCTTCTCGGACTTTCATGATCCCTCGGCTCGGTGGGTCCGAAATGGTAATATTTTTTTTAATTGGATATTTTTTGGAAAATCGAGCAATTTTCGAACGGGGAGCCAAACCAATATTTTAATAGAGCTCCCTGCCATAAACCTGATAAGGGCATGGCGTCGAGAATAGGACTTCTTCTGGCGACGATCCTGGTGCTCTCATCCCTTGTCGGCGGCACGTCGGCGGTGATGGTGGCCGCCTCGGACGCAGATGACAGCGCAAAGGCCGCTGCCCTGTTCGTCTGCGATGGTGTTGCCGACGAGGTGGAGATCAACGCGGCCTTCGCGAACGACTCCGTGGTCGAACTTTCATCGGGGACGTTCCGCACCGTAGGGACGATCTCTGTCAGGGGAAACTCTGTCTTCAGAGGCCAGGGGCCGGACAGGACCGTCCTCTCGATGGCCGGCGATTATGCCGCACGGGTGGACATCGCCCAGCCGGACGTAGAGGTGAGCGACTTCACGATCACGAATCGAGGCTGGCTGATGATCACGACGTCGAACGTGAAGGTTCACGACGTCACGATCCGGGACTCGAAGAAGACGGCTCCCACGGTGAACGGCATGTTCTTCGTCTGGGCTGATGGCCGGGTGTGCGAGAACATCGAGTTCATCCGGTGCAAGGCGATCGACGTCGGATCGACCGGTTTCAACCTGAACGGCATGCGATCCCCCCGGGTGAACCGGAACATCCGGTTCGAAAACTGCCTCGCCCTTCGATGCGGTAACGAGGGCTCGGGGAAGATCTGGGCTGTCGGGTTCGACTTCCACGAAGGTGCAGACCTGTACGATCTCTACGTCAACAACTGCCGGGCCGAGGACTGCTGGGAGTCCGGATTCTATTTCGAGCCGAACTTCCGTAACCCTGCTGACCCCAATCCTGCGATCCCGGTCCAGGTGAACAGCCGGGTCACGAACTGTGTTTCGGCCAACAACGGGTGGCGGAACACCGAACCAACCCGTTTCTACCTGTCCGGGTTCTACCTCTCGTCGGGAGTCACCCTCTCCAACTGCGTCGCTATCAACAACAGGAAGAATGGTTTCTGGGTCTGGCAGTGCGCTGAGGACGTGGTGCTGAAGAGCTGCATCGACTCGGGCTCGGACTACGGCTTCCAGCTCAGGACTGGCCAGCGACTCCGGCTCGAGAACTGTTTCTCGAAGAGTGCACGGACCTATGGACTCTACATGTGGGGGTCCGATGGGGCGGTGGTCTCGAACTTCCAGCTGATCAATCCCAGGAAAACCACAGGATGCATCTCCATCGGCCTTCGCGAGGACCATCCAGAGGAATGGTGGCCGGTCCGCGACTCGACGATCGAGATCAGGACGTCCGGTGCGGATCCGAATCGTCTCTTCCTCTACTACAACGGCGAACGAAACAGGATATCCGTGAACTGGGCAAGTGTCCTGCCCGAGCCCCTCCTCGCTCTCCCGACTCCACCGACACCAGTGCCGACCACTGCCGTGGTCACCGTGGAGACCCCGGGACCAGCCCAGACCACGCCCAATCCCGTCGAAGTTCGGACACCGCCCAGGCTCCCAGGCACCTTCCTCGCCGCCGACTACGATATGGGTGGTGAGGGGGTCGCCTACCACGACACGACGGTGGGCAACACCGGAGGTTTCTACCGCACCGACGACGTCGACATCGAGCGGTCGCCGACCATCGGCGGTCCGGTTGTCGCTTACACCCGTCCCGGCGAATGGCTCGACTACAAGGTCGATGCGACCAAGGCAGGTGTCTACGAGGTCACGGTGATCGTCTCCTCACCCCAGGACGGCAGGACGATGTCACTCTCGGTCGACGGGATCAACTTCGGCCAGTTCACCATACCGAACACGGGCTCCTTCGACTCCTACGCGCCAGTTCGACGCCTGGTCTGGATCGGCTCGGGCCTGCACCGCATCCGCATCGAGACCCAGGGGTACCACAACATGCACCTTGTCCAGGTCTATCCGCCTGGAGAGACGCCGGCGGTCCCCGTAGCGCCAACGACCACGACCACCACCATGCCAGCGACCACCGTTTCGGCGACCACAACGACGACCGGGACGCCGCTTCCGACGGTGGTCCCTGGTGGCCCGTTCACGACCGGTACGACCTCCACGCCCACACCGAATCCGACGATGCCGGAACATACCGTCCCCGGTCGCATCGAGGCGGAGCTGTACAGTACCGGTGGCGAGGGTGTCGGCTACCATGACACCACGCCCGGCAACTCGGGCGGGTACCTGCGGCAGGACGATGTCGATATCAGGTCCGACGAGGCGAAAGCAAACGGAGTCCTTACTGACATTGAACCCGGTGAATGGGTTCGCTACCGCCTCAATGTCGAGACGCCGGGGATCTACACGGTCACCATCCTTGCCGCCTCGACCCGGAGCGGCGAGGTGGTCGAGGTGCTGATCGACGGGACCTGCCTCGCGCGCGTCCCGGTACCGGTCTCCAACGACGGGCGTCTCCTTCCCTCGACCGGACTGGTCTATCTTCCCCGTGGACACCCGTCACTGGACCTGAAGTTCACCGGCCCGACCGAAGTTGATGCCTTTGTCGTCAGCGTCCCCGGAGGGCCGGCGGTCACGACGGTCCCCACGACCGTGGCACCTCTCCCGACGGGAACGCCCACGATCACCCCCACACCCACATCGTCCCCCCTGCCCACGCCGTCTGCGGCTTCGACGGTGACGACGACCACCGTCGTCACGGTGCCGACCCTGACCGCCTCTCTCACCCCGACCACTCTCTCGACGGTGACACCAGTACCAACGTTCACAGCCACTCCGTCGGCAACGGTCGTCCCGAGCACGCCGACCATGACCGTCACTCCGTTACCGACCCAGACACCCGTCCTCCTCCCCGGTACTGTTCAGGCCGAGAACTGGACCGACCAGGGACCAACCGCCTCCAGCGTCGTTCGCATCACCCCCGTGGGGGTGACCGGGACCTCGGTCAGCTCACGAGCCGATGGGGCATGGACGGAGTATGAGGTGAACTCGACGCGGACCGGCATCATGAAGCTCGTCCTCCGTCTTCGCCCGGTCAGCTCCGCCGGGTCCGAGAGCGGGAGTCTCCGTGTGCTGTTCGATGGGGTCACCTGGGTGAACCTGGCGGCACAGGGCGATGCCACCACGTTCGTCAACCGCACCCAGCTGGTCTATCTGGAAAAGGGCCCCCACCGGGTGCGGCTCGAGATCGGGCGGGGTGTCTCTGTCGATTACCTCACATTCGAACCCGTGGAAGCGAGTATGAATGGCGTCCCGGTCGCTCAAGTGACCGTCGTGGACACCATCTCCGTCCCCCCCGACGCGGACCTCCCCCGGGCGGTCTTGCCCGAACCGGTCATCTCTCCCGGGATGGGAGCACCTGAGGTCACCCTTTCTCCGTCAACGAACACCTCTTTGGAAGTCACAGTGACCCCTGTCGTTGACGGGTGATCGTGACCACCTCTGTTCTTTTAGAACCCCCTTCGACGAACCCGGTCAGACAGCCCGTCCGGGTAGAGTTCGAGGAATATCGCAGTCTACGACAGGATTATCCGCTGCGCGGATGTATCCCCGAGCATGAAGCGACTCGCTGTCGTGCTCGTCCTGGCCGTTCTTCTCGTCTCCGCCGGCTGCACGAGTATCCAGCCTCAAAAGACGATATCGGCTCCCTCTCTACCTGCACAGGACGCGGTCTCCTCGTACGGCTCAAACGAGTATGCCGGGAGTGCCGTCACGCCTCGTTCAACCGGGGGCCTTCCGACCGAACCCCTCCTGATCAAGAATGCTGACCTCCGCCTGGAGGTCGCCACCCTCGAACCGGCGCTCGACAGGGTCCGCCAGGTCGCGTCCGACCAGAACGGAACCCTCGCTGACCTGGACCTCAGGAGTGAAGCGGGTGAACGGCGGACTGCGACCGCGACCGTCCGGGTCCCATCCGACCGGTTCGAGACGACGCTCTCAGCACTGCGCCAGATCGGCGAGGTTCGATCAGAATCGGTCCGATCCGAGGACGTGACCGAGGAGTATGTCGACCTCCGGGCCAAACAGGCAGCCCTCTCCGACCAGCTCGCGCAGTACCGGAGGATCCTGGCGAACACCTCGACGGTCGAGGACGTCATCGCCGTCCAGAAAGAGATCGAGCGGGTCCAGGTTGAGCTTGACCGGGCCGAGGGCCGGCTTCGCTACCTGGAGAGCCGCACCTCATTCTCCCGGATCACGCTCCGTCTCGAGGAGCCCGCCCCTATCGCCGGAGGGTCTCTTCCGTCGATCGTTGAGGTCCTCGGCGCCGGTTTCCAGGGGTTCTTCACCGTCCTGGCCGGGATCGTCGTGCTCTTCCTCTCACTCCTTCCGCTCGTTGCCCTGGGAGTGATCGGGTGGCTCCTCTACCGCTGGTTCCGCGGGAGAAGGACCTAGCGTCCCGAGAGGTGGGCCCGGATGTGCTCGAGCGCCGCCAGGGCATCCGCCCGTTTCATATCCACCGCCGACGACCGGACAAAGGTGGCGAGCTGCGCGTGGGCCTGCTCCGGGAGCGAAGCGGCGCGCAGGACCACGGGCCAGGTCCGCTCGGGGAAGTAGAGGGAGCGGGCCGCCTGGAGGACGGCATCCGCATCGTGCGGGGTTGCCGCCCCCGCCCGGACTGCCGCTTCGAGGGTCGCACGCATGTTCACCAGCGGCTCCGAGAGCGCATACCCGGACTCCGGGTCGTAGACGAGGGCAACTTCATCGTCCGATTCAAGTTCGCCGTCCCGAAACCGCCGAAATACCTCGCCGATCCCAATCATTCCCATGGGGCAGAGCTCGGCCGCTCTCAGCGCACCCATGCTCGATGCGCCGATCACGACGACGCCGGAACGGAGGACACCCAGGACCTCCCGGTGACCGACAGCACACTCCTGGAGAAAGACCCCGTCGATTAGGCCGATAACCCGGGCTCCGTCTGCCGCAGCGGCCGTGATGTCTCCGCGCGCAGCCGGAGGACGGTATTCAGCCTCGGGAAGAATACCCTTCGCTGTCTCCAGGTCACAGCTCGGGCCGAGGAAGACGATGATACCTGGCATGGCGGCAGCGGTCCCCTCTCCGCTCTGGGTCCATTGCATAGCATTCCAGCCCCGGTACAATCACCCGGACGACCGGAATGCCGATCTCGGGCCGGGTCAGGTCGACGGCGATGACACGGTCGAGCCCGACGGTATGCAGGCGGTCGCAGACGATCCGGATGTCGTCAAAGAAGTCGTCGGTGTCAAGGGCGGGGATCCCCCGAGCCTCGACAGTTCTTTTCGCCTCGAACCAGTAGCGGTTCAGGCGGCGGGCTCGGTCGTATCCTATCGCGCGCCGGAGATCGCCGGTCGTCGTGTCCTCGCGAGCGCCATGGATCTGCGTCGCACGACTCTGTGCCACCTCGGTCAGGGCACGCAGGCAGGCGATTGCCGGGTTCGTATGGGTTCCCATGCCGATCACGAGCAGGGCCGGGTCCCGGAGAACCGGGTCCTCCGCGACTGCGGCGATCGTCGGGATCCCGACATCACTCGTGATCTCGCGAAGGAGGACCGGAACGTTCGCTTGCTGGAACCGGTCGAGGAGGGACTGCACGGTCGGATCGCCGTCGCCGACGATGGCCGCTCCCGCATCCCGCGTGACCTCGACAAGGGACCAGGCGTCGCGCTCGACCACCTCCGAGAGCGCGTGGAAGACCGCCTCCTCGAGTGTATTCCCGGAGGCAATCCCGTTCGTACTCGTCCGAAATAGGTGGGGGGCGCCGACCGGTAGGGGATGAAAGACCGCGTGGGCCGGCACGTGCATGGGTTCACCCGAGACGATCTCCCTCCCCTCGACCCAGGGAAGTGGAACATCGGGATCGGCCTGCTCCGGGAGGATCAGGTCCACCGGGTCGACGGCGACCCCAGAGCCCAGGTCGGAAAAACGGGCGGTGGTGAGCGAGCGCTCAAAGACCTCGGCGGAGAACCGTTCGATCCCTTCCATCACCGCCGAGACCCGGGCGGCGAGAGGAGTCGCTCCCTTGCCATTATAGACCGAGATCGCGCCGTCCGCCGCCGTTGGGCGAATGCACGAGAAGACAGGGATTCCCACCCGGTCGAGTCCGGTTATCTCGGCGATTCGCGTGATCCCCGTCGCCGGTACCACCGCTTCAACCATGCGAAGCGTCGTTGCGGGGTCGACAGCGCGTTGCGTCTCAGCCCGGTATACTTTGGGGCAGGGTCCGAGTGGCTCCACGCTCAACCTCGCGAAAGGGTGAGCATACGCTCGAGGGCGTTTCGCGCCCGCGAAGCGATCGGCTCGGGGATGGTAACGATCGGACCCTTGCGTTCGATCGCCTCTTCGATGACGTCGAGCGTGATCATCTTCATATCGGTGCAGACCAGGTACGGTGATGCCGGGATGAAACGCCGCCCAGGGGCCGCCTTCTCGAGGAGGGGGATCAGGCCGATCTCTGTCCCGACGATCATGGTCCTGGAGGTGGATTGGACGGCGTGTTTGAGCATCCCCGAGGTCGAACCGATAAAGTCAGCCTCTGCCTGGACTTCGGGCGTGGTCTCCGGATGGACCATGACCTCGGCACCGGGATAGCTGCGCCGGGTCTCACGGACCTGCTCCGCCGTCAGTGCGTGATGGACCGGGCAGCACCCGTTCGCCGGGACGTGGATGACACGCTTGTCGGACCGGGCGGCGACGTAGAGGGCAAGGTTCCGATCGGGGACGAAGAGGACGGTCTCCTCCTCGAGGGCGTTGACGATGTCCACCGCGTTGGCAGAGGTGCAGCACACGTCCGAGACCGCCTTCACCTCCGCCGAAGTATTGACGTAGGCGACCACCGCGGCGTCGGGATACCGTTTCCGGGCAGCGAGCACGTCCTCTGGGGTGAGGCGAAGGGCCATTGCGCACCGCGAGAACGGTTCAGGATGAATGACGGTCTTCGTCGGGTTCAGGAGGCAGGCGGTCTCCGCCATGAAATCCACGCCGGCGACGACGAGGTAGGGGGTGTCGACACGGTCACGTGCCAGGCGAGCGAGCTCGAGGCTGTCGCCGACAAAATCGGCTGCGGCCTGGACGTCGGGCCGGACATAATTGTGCGCGAGCAGGGTCACGTCGGGGTGATGCGTGGTCACGAGTAGATCGCCCGAAGAATCGTTAATTGCGTGTGCGGGATGCCGGTTTAATGGTTGTCCCGGTCTCCCCCCAGGAGGGTACAGGCCCTGCAGGTAGAACCAAGCATCGGTTCGCCGCAGTCCGGGCAGGTGGAAAACTGGGTACGGCCCCCGACCCCGTGCAGTCTCTGTTCGAGCTCCTCCTGGCCGGCAACGATGCGGCTCATCGTTCCCGGGGAGAGATACTCGGCCCGGTGTACGAGCCCCCGGACCCCTGCACGGAGGGCATATCGCGTGTACGGGCACTCGGGGAGGTCGAACGCGAGTCCTCGAAGAAGGGCGTACGAGACAACCTCTTTCTCGGAGAGCCGGGATAGGGGCTTGATTCGCGGAACCATGCACGACTCTCCACCCGAGGGCCGGATGCCGGCGACCCGGTAGAGATCGCCGCGCAGCCAGTTCATCACCACCGCCTCAGCCTCATCGTCGAGGCAGTGCCCCGTGGCGAGCCGATCCGCGCCAGCTTCACGGGCCGCCTGTTGAAGGAGTCTTCGTCGGAGGACGCCGCACACCGTGCAGGCCCGTCCCTCGCGCCCGGCAAGGAGCGAATCGAGGTTCTTTCCGAACGCAGCCTGGAACGACACAATTCGGTGCGGGACGCCGAGACGGGTGGTGAGGTCTTTCGCTGCCTGAACCGTTGCGTCGCGGTATCGGGCGATCCCCTCATCGATGGTGACCGCGACCAGATCGATCCCCGTCTCGGGCTGGACGACATTCACCAGGAGGTCAAGGAGGACCGAGCTGTCCTTACCGCCCGAGTAGGCGACCGCGATACGTTCCCCCGATTGGAAGCCCCCAACCGATCGAATCTCGCTGCGCACCGCGTCCTCGACCCGGGCGATCAGATGCGATTCGCACAGGTGTTTGCCTGATTCCCGGTCGAGATAGATCGCGCCCCCGGAGCAGAATGAGCAGGAGAGTCGGTTCATCCGCCGTGGACGATCGGGACGATCATCAGCGTGTCCTCTTCGTTCACCAGGGCATCGTCGGGGACCAGGCAACGGTCCCTGGTCACCAGTACCTCGCAGGGATTGATTCCGAGGTCCAAAAGCAACCGGTCGAGCCGGCGTTCGCAGAGGGGCTCCTCGTGCCGACTGTTGTCCGGGAGAATGAGGCGGACCATGCGGCAGAATGTGGCTGTCCAGACCAGATAACTCCTCGCCTTGCGGATGTGCGCCCGTGTGGTTTTAGCCCTCTCACCTCTCCAGGTCCAGGGTCGTGAGTGGTCCCGGATCGAATATTCGGAGGAGGGATGATCGAGAGATGCCACCAAAATCACACGAGACGCCCGTCTTTCGAGTCGTCGACACGGAGGAAGATATAGGGGGACGGAGCACCAACCTCGTGGGAGGAGAGGATCGTTCCACCGGAGGGAAAGAATGGCAGTACGGGTCAGGTTCTTTGCACAGTTTCGCGAGCGCTACGGACCGATGCACGAGATCGAGCTCCCGCCGCGAACACCTATCTTGGAGGCGGTGCGCCGTGTTGTCGATGACGACCGAGCGGAGGACTCGGTGATCGACGGCACCGGTCGGCTTCGGGAGTTCGCGATACTGATGCGGAATGGAGAACGCGTCGAAAAGGACGAAGTTGAGACGGTCTTTCTCGAGGATGGGGACGAGGTGGCGGTCTTCCCGCCGGTTGCGGGGGGGTAGGATATGATGGAACTGGAGTGTCGTGTCGGGATCCAGGAAGAGGACGTGCCGATCGAGGATCTGCTCGCCGAGGCGCGCAAGAGCGGTGTCGGTGGTATCGTCCTCTTCGATGGAATCGTTCGCGACGATGATTGCGAGGCGATGGAGGTAGAGGCCTATACCGAAGTGGCCCTTGCCGAGCTTCGACGGATTGCGACCAGCATCGGCGTGCGGCACGAGGTGTCCTATGTTGCGGTCATCCATCGCACCGGTCGGGTGCCGGTCGGCGGTGACCTTTTAGTGATCGTCGTCGCCGCCGCTCACCGGGAAGCTGCCTTCGCCGCCTGCCGGCAGATCCTGGAGGCGATCAAGGCTGGTGTCCCGATCTGGAAGAAAGAGTGTGCAAAGGGGAATGACCGTTGGGTGCGCGGTGAACACTGGCCCGAGACCGGTGCCTGAAGGCCTGTCATGCGGCTGCTCCTCCATCTCAAGGCGGAAGAACGACCCGACTCCGGTGTTGAGCGCCGCGGTGGTCTTGCCCGCTACGTCTCGAGCCTGCTGATGAAGGGCTGGCGGACCGACCTCCCGGGTGGTACCAACCCGGTCTACTCATTCTCGAATATCTTCCCCCCGGGCGAGACACGACCAGGAGACCAGCGCTATCTCCTCATCGCCTCGCCGAATCCCGAGGTTGTCCGGGCTCTCTCTCGCAGGCTGGCCAGAGAGAAAGAGCCCCTTTGGGTCCACGACATCGAGTATCATGTGAAACGGCACGAGACCTTCTCCCTCCAGGTCGAACGGGCTGGTGTGCATCTCACCACGGCGACGCCGATAGTGCTGCGCGTTCCACCCGTCGAGGGGAGGGGAGGAGCTGTCCACTGGTCGCCCCCTATCCCGGAAGAGACCTTCATCAAGGCGCTCAACCGGGAACTGGTCCGGAGGTTCAATGCGTATCAGGGAACCCGGATCGACACGGAGCTACCCGTCATCGCCGGCGGCAGGTTGCTGCGTGCGACCCGAAGTGGGAGAAACCCCTCTTCATACTGGGACCTGCATACCGATCGCCTCGATGCAACCGCGCATCGGGTGATGGCGTTCTCGATCGATGCAGGCTTCGGGGAACGTGTTCGGCAGGGTTTCGGCTTTGTCAACATATCTCGCAGAGCCGGACCGGAACGTGTGTAAGGGATACGTCGAGCTGTCGGTTGGTCTGCGGCTCCTGTGAGGTTTTCCTGTCCAGTCGATGGACCAGGCCCGCACCTCCTCCGGCCACGTACCCGCTGGTTGGGCGGTTGAAACCACCAAAACCTTCATTATCTGGATTCCTAGATACACAAGGGTATAGTGTCATTTCAGCCCCCAACTCCTATCACCTAGGAGGGGTTCATGACCAGGATTGTTTGCCCGCGATGTCACTGTGAGAAGCTGTATCGCATGAGCACAGGACAGCGTCGATGCTCCCACTGTCGGTACGA
>CASGHK010000020.1 GCA_949320185.1 uncultured Methanomicrobiales archaeon
GCATCCAGAGCACGTCCCAGAGCCGGCCCTCGACCGACTGCCCGGGCGTCTCGTCCGGCTCGACCACGCCGACCCAGACGGCCCGCGTCACCGCGACCGGCACGCGGTAGCCCATCTCGGCCGCCATCGTCGAGACGTCGATCAGCTCACCGTCCCGCAGTGCGTCCGCCCGGGTGTAGGCATAGATCACCGGGCCGAAGAAAGAGGAGGTCATGGGCTCCCCTCGCACCGGCACGGCCAGCACTCGCACTCGGCGCACGGCAGGCAGCGCGACTCGAACCGATCCCAGACATCGCAGAGGTCCTGGTCGAGCCCGCACGCGAAGTCCTCATCCACCGCTTTGCCAGCGTCGTCGAGGTACCGAAACAGCGCCAGGTAGAGCGCCTGGTAGGCGGTCTCGACCTGCTCGAAGGTGGGGTGACGTGAGATCATCACCCCCACCTCCCCCGCCAGGGATCAGCCACGGCCCTCGCGGCCCGGACGGCCTCGGCGCTCCGGTCGTCCAGGTCGTGTACGGCGAGCCGGCGCGCGTCTCGAAGGTCTCGGGCGATCCTCTCGATGCGCTGGTAGTCCGCGAGGCGCGAGCCGGTCATATACCCATAAGGTGCACCGGATTCGACGAGCAGCGACGCCCGCAGGATCTCCTCCTCGGGCGTCGGGGTCTCGGGCTCGGGACGACGGGCGGCCGCGATCACGGCCCGGAGTCGGGCGACGTACGCGCGATCGGTCTCGCCAGGGCGACGGCGGGCCATCACTCCAGCCTCCAAACCGGGATGCCGTCGTTGCCGCGGTCGTCGGGCTCATCGTTCCATGCATCACGGTGTGGGCAGGAGAGGACGCAGTACGTATCCGGCAGCCGGCAGCCGATGCACTCGAAACACATCTCAGGCCACCGCCATGCACGCCGCGCCGGGGGTGGGGGTCGGTGCCCCCACTGGCCGGATGATCTTGGTCGTCTCGCCGAGGGCCCGGTCGTAGTGGACCTGGAGCGGGCGGGTCGGGACCATCACGGTTCCGTGCGCTCCCCAGATCCGGAGGAGCACGGACTTCCCGCTTGCGCTCATGCTCGCCTCGCCGGCCGGCTCGGGGTCGACGAAATCCTCGGTGAGCCGCAGCCGGTAGAGCGGCACGGTCCGCCGGCCGAAGAGCAGCCGGATCGACTCGGCGGAGATGTAGTAGGTGGCCTGTACACCCTTCATCAGGGTCAACCGGATCGCGTCGTGCTGCCGCACCGCGATCCCGATCGCTTCGTAGGTTTCCATGGGTGGTCTCCCGGGAGGCTTGCACCTTCCCTACATACCTATAGGGCGTGAAAGATAATAAATGTTTGCCCATTGTTCCTACATTATCAAGACTATATCAAGACTTAATACCAATAAAGGGCGAACATTTGATTACAATGGGGCGCCAATGGGTGATCATGGACCCCATGAGAATCGAGCTGAACGGATACGCCGTGCTCGAGAAGATCGCGACGAAGCAGGGGAACTCAGCCCATGTTACCGTACCGCTGGCCTGGCTCGGAAAGCGAGTGCGCGTTGTCCTCGTTGAACCCCTCGACCGACCCGAGTAAGCCCGTGATCGCAACCGCGGCCGGGCACGCTCCGCCGTCGGCCCACCGCCGGCCCGGGTCGCGAGCATCGAGGCTCCGCAGCCGCCGTTCCCGCGACCGCGTGACCGGGCCGGGTACCCGCCACCCGCCCCCGCCAGGTTGACGGCATGCCCTGGCTCGAGTTGACGCCGCGCCTCCGCTCCTCCCCCCGATTCCGATCGGGACTCGTTCGCGGGCGCGCGGCTGTCTTCTGCCGTGGATCGCCGGCCCTGGCTCTGCCCGTCGCGCCGCGCTGTGCGCCGTGCTCGGGCGACGTCCGGCGCCGTCTCGCTGCCGCTCGACCGCGCCGCCGGCCGACTTCGCCGGCCGGGGCGGTGTCCCGTCGATAGGCGACCGCTCGCTGACCTCGCCCGCGCCTCCGGCGCGACCTCGCCCGGCTCGCTGGCCGGGAACGCTCATCCTCCGGAGGCATCGCCCTGTCAGGGGGAGCCGGGCGAAGCCCGGCGCGGGGGGCGGACAAGCGCCCCCCGGACCATATCAGGATTGCCGCCATTCGCCGACGCGGATCAGGCGCCGCCCACTGCCAGCAGAGAGAAGTATACCTATGATCATCCACACAAAAGGATGACCGTCAGGTCAGAGCACCGGGATATTCGCAGAAAACAGCCTCTCGAAGAACTGTGTTGTCAATTCTTTCCGTCAATTCATCTAGTAAAAAAGATACGAGAGAGACCCGCTCAGTATCAGGGGGCTGCCGGATAGAACTCCTCGCTCTTATCGAACGGCAGTTGAAGTGCTGATGCAATAATCGCCAACTGCATATGAAGGAGTTCAGGATCGTCAAGTTCTGACGCTGCGATCTCCACGACTTCATACCCCATCGTCTTCAGACTCATCCGGATGAACTGGTCCTTCCGCTGCTGCCCAGGATCACCGTGGATACCCTTCGAGAGCCCGTCCAGATAGACCGCGACGCGAGCTCCTCTTCCCGCTGAAACAAAAAGGAAGTCGGGTGTTGTTTCGATGCCGCGCCCTTGAAGACGGATTGTTCGTTGTGGTTCGTTAGTTGGGAACCCGTACTTCCGAAAGATACTTGCAAGGCGCATCTCCGCAGTGTTCGTCGAACCTCTCTCCGGGTCATGCGCCTGCTCGATGGACGGGGGAAGGCGCTCGCGAAGCGCCGGATCTGCACAGAACCGACCGAGGATACTCGCGGCGATATGCCGATCAAGTTGAGAGTGGTAGAACGCGTTTCCATAGTTGCGGAGGCACTCATAACAGCTCGTCGTGCATTCGCCCGGACACGATCCAAGGAGGTCAATTCCGTTCCGGACGATATCCTCCCATCGGTCGAGAAGTTGAGCGACAATTCCGGATCCCCCTGTTGTGGGATCATAGACAAGGACGTCGCACACCTCGTCCTCACGAGGGAGGAGTAGAAGCTGGAGATCATCGAGTTCCATCTCGAGCGATATCACCGCTGCAAGGCGGAGCCCTTCGCCAAAGTTGAGAGCCTCTGCCCCGGATGCGAACCCTGGGAAGAGAAGGCCATCGATAGCCGCATCGGCGGTCACAGCCAGCCACGCTGGTTCCTGACCGCATGTCTTCGTGTGCTTCTCGACAAACTCCTGGATCTCACGGTCCGAGGCATACGGTGATCGAGTGGCACCGCACACGATACAGATCGGATACCCCGTGCGACCCTCACGGGCCCGGTCCGCCGGCCCGATGTTCACAAGCCTGATGCGCTGACCATGGCGGTACTGGAGTTCAGCTTCCCCGATACTGTAGATGTCGATCCCCCGGTGCTCGGGACGAAGGAGGCCCATGGTCGAGACCGGGAGCCTGAACCGACTTGCTTCGAGATCCGAGACATGCGAGAGGAACCCGAGGTCCGCATCACAGATGGGTATCCCTAAGATAGCGACCAATCCATCATCCGCATAGCCGTCGGGCGTCACGTCGCCCTCGAGCACCTGGGAGGTAGTGAGGTTGACCCGGTACGGATCCGGCGCGATCCCCTTACGATCGTCACGAAGTGGGAGATGATAGCGAGTCGTTCGGTACTTTCCTCCGTTTGCATAGATCATGTTGCCGGAGACGAACTCGCGCAGTGCGAGGGTCGCCGGTCGAGCGAGCTCGAACGAGAGGCGCCGCCACCCGGGAGTGTAACTGTTGCTTGCGAACCCACTGATCGATCCCTGATACATGGCATACCCTGGGAGGTAGCCGTTTCTCGCAAGGACATTAAGCGTGTAGTTCTCGAGGTCAGGCTTCGCCAGATCATGGATGAAGTCATCGCAGCGCCGTTTGAGCTGCCTGTCGCTCTCCTCGAGCGTAACGACCTGTTTCTCTTTTTCGAGGATGGCATTACGCGTTGTCACAGCCCACATCAGCCGGAAGTAGATCACGGCGATCTGTTCCTGCAGGCGCACACCGGTATTGTCGATATAGCCGCCGAGAATCTCACGTGAGATCTCACCCCGGTCCGCGTCAGGCCAGTAATCAGCAAAGACCATCGCAACCTCCCTCTCAATCTCATCTCGATGGGCTGCAATTGCGGCGTCGAGGGCGGCAACGGAACGCGGCTCGGGGAAGGGGATCCGATCCTCTCCGTAGAGGTACGCGGAGATGTAGTTCGGAAGGCACGCGGTGAGAGCGGTCCGAACCGGACCGGGACCGTCCTCACCCTGGGGCTCGCGGAGCGCAATCCGGGTTAAGGCAGAGATGATCGTGGCGTGAACATGCTTCTCGATCATCACGGGGTTCTTGAGGTTGAGTCGCGGTGGATAGATGGGACCGCCGAGGAGGCGCATGGGGTCCTCGAAGAAGTATTCGTCGTGCGGCCGCTTGTTGCAGTAGGTGTAGATCACGGCCATGCGATGGCGACGGCCGGCGCGCCCGGCCCGCTGCCAGTAGTTAGCCGGGAGCGGCGGGACGTTGCGAAGGAGGACCATGTCAAGCGAGCCGATGTCAATGCCCAATTCGAGGGTGGGCGTGGCCACCAGGCAGTTAACCGAGCCTCCATCACGTTTGAACTCGCGCTCGATGATCTGCCGGGTGTCGGTGGGTACCTGGGCCGTGTGCTCGCGGGCCATCACCATGGTGAAGTCGCGCCGGAGAAGGCCCACGTTATAGTCCTCCACATCGGGCGCCTCTTCGGTCAGGCGACCTGGGCAGTTCATCTTTGAGCAGGCACCCCGGGGAGTGGGGCGAGTGTGCACCCGATTGCAGACAGAACACCGGTAGCGGACATGCTGCGGTGCAAGCCCGATGCGGGCGGTGTCGACCTGGAACACGCCCGCGGCGTTGTTGAGCGGTTTCCCTTTGTCGTTCTCCAGCCGGACAGGCTTGAGAATCCGCCAGGGACCGATCATCGCCTCCCAGAGGGCTTCGATTAACGGCACGACGTCGGACGGTTCGACCCCCCACTTGGTGATAAAGTTCGTTGCCGTGGTCCGGCCACGGACTGAGACAACGCCGGTGACGAAGTTGCTGCTGTCTCCCTCGCCCCGGCGGAGCTTGAGCCCCCGGGGCGGGTGGTCGATCATGGGGAGGAAGCCACGCTGGATCTCCTCCATACCGATGCTCCAATAGTGCGAAAAGATTGGCTCCTGCTCATCGTAGAGATAGGAGGCCCGACGGTAACTGTCGAGCAAGGCCTCGACGCCAGTGGCAAGGTTCTCGGGTGAGAGACCGAACCGTCCGGCGATTTCCTGCATAACCGGGTCCTCGGGTCGAATGCCATAGTAGGCGACGCGGAGTTTGCCCCACGTCTCGAGGCTGTCACGCTGGGCGTAACTGGTGGTGAGCTCGCGGAGGATCTGGATCCGGAGGTACTTCTTCATCTGCTGCTCGATTCGAGAGCTGTACTTCTCCTCGACGCTGCTCGCGAAGACCTCGGGCGCAAGTGTACGGGCGAACCCCTGGTTCTGCCGGAGCTGCCGATTCAATCCTTCAACCAGGTCGCCGATCGAGGTCGGTGTCTCCTTGTCCTCGATCAGGCGGAAGATCATGTGCCGGAGCCGGTAACGCCGGGCGTGATCGGCCATCCAGGCGGCCTGGAAGGCAGCCTCCTGGCGGTTGTCGGCGAAGATAATGACCCGGTGGTTATCCGAGGACTCGGCATTGATCATGTCCTGGGCCAGGATATGGACGTCCGCGACCTGGATGGCGGCAAACGGCCGGAGAGCGGAGTACTGCCGTCCGCCGACGCGCGAGCCGTGCGCGAGGCAGCAGGGGCAGGTGGTGATCTCGTCGTTCCGGCGGAGCTTGATGACCGGGACGAGCGGGGAGTCCCGCATGCACTGGGGGTTGTGGCACCGGTCGTCAGGGCGGTCGTGGATGGTGCCGCAGAACCGGCAGAGGAAAGCCTCCTCCCGTCGCTCGTCGAGACGGTCGCTGATCCGTGCCTCGTCATCAAGTTCGGCCACGAAACGGTCGGTGATGGTGAAGAGTGCCCCGTCGCCCTCCGCGGTCCGAGGCCAGTAGACGATACCGTCGTCGGCCTCGCCGCCGTTGAGCCCCTGCACGGTGCTGTCGATCTGGCCCATCCAGCCGTCGAAGAAGTGCTGCCCGCAGTTTCGGCAGGAGACGACGCGGAAGATCGCTGACGGCTGAAGGTCGGGGTGGTCATCGGCGGCACGGGAGCGGGAGAAGTAGAGTTGGGGAGCTCCATTATCGTCGAGGATGGCCGCGGCGCCGGCGAGTCCGCGGGTGAAGAAGTGGAGCTGCGGCCGCAGCAGGGGGGAACCGTCCCGCTCGGCAGCGGCGCCGAGGGCAAGGTAGAGGAGGAGCTCGGCCTGGTCCGCCTCATTCGGGGGAGACCGACCAAGCCGCCGCCAGACCTCCCGGGTGGCGTCGGCAAGGGACATGGGCCTGGCGAGGACCTCGAAGACGAGCCGGACGAGGTCGTTTGTTCGGAGCGCTTGGTGGAGCGCGGCCTGCCACGGTACCGACCGGTCGTCGACGGTCATGGAGAGTGCGTCGAGAAGGTTGAAGATCCGCTCGGCATCACCCTCGCCGTCGACGGCATCGAGCGCCATCTCGAGGAGTTCGGGCGCATGTTCGCCGAGGGACGGGGGTCGGAAGCGGACATCCGGCCAGGTCTCGGTCTCGTAGACCTCGCTGACCAGCGACACCTTGTCGGGGTCGACACCAAAGAACCGTTGCGCGAACCGGGCAGCGGCCCTCGAGCCCGTCTTGGGATCTGCGATGGTGGCGCTGGTGCCGATGCAGATGACTTTGTCTGAGGTCTTGTTGCAGAAGGCCCTGAGCCGCCGGATCAGGAGCGCAACCTCGGCGCCACGAGCACCGGTGTAGGTGTGCGCCTCGTCGAAGACGATGAACCGGAGCGGGGCATTCTCGAAGAGGCCGTGGTCCCGGCCACGGGTGAGGAGGTACTCGAGCTGGTTGATATTCGTGAGCAGAATACGCGGCGGCTCCTGCTGCATCTCCTGCTCGGTGACCCGCTCCTCGGGCGGGACGACCACGACGTCGGGGTGGCGCGCGAGCCGCTTCGCGGCAGCAGCGAAGTCCTCGCCCGGGGCGAGCCGCTGGATGCTGCCGAGCTCGGAGTCGTTTGAAGGGGTGCTCCCGACATACAGACCGAAGGTGATCCCGGTCCCGGCGAGAAGACGCCGGAGGCGCTCGAGCTGGTCCGTGGCCAGCGCGTTCATGGGATAGACGAGGATCGCTGTGACGCCCGGGGGCACCCCGGCATCCCTGAGCCGGAAGCAGTGGTCGAGGATCGGGTAGAGGAAGGCCTCGGTCTTGCCGGAGCCGGTCCCGGTGGAGACAAGGCAGTGCCAGCCGGCTTTCACGGCGTCGAAAACCTGTTGCTGGTGCGCGAACATCTTTGGATGTTCGGCAATGCCGGCAACGGCGGGATGGAGGGCGCCTGCTTTCACAAGGTCGTCGAGGAGGGCGCCCTCGGCATAGGACCGGGCGAGGGAGACGTACGGGCCTTTGACGAGCTGGGACTCGGTCCCCATCCCGCCGAGCATCGTGTGGGCCTGGACGGCGAGGTCGGGGTCGGCGAGTGGAAAGGCGGTGAGTTGATACCTGAGGAACTGGGTGTTGACTTCGTCGGCGAAGGCGATTGGATTGAGGGTCATGGTTCGATCACGAGAAGGAAGGTGGTTGAGAATCGGGGCTGCGTATAGATAGTATCTCCGCTTTTCCGCGCTGGTTGTCCCACCGCTGCAACGGCCTTCAGGAGATATTTGCAGTGGCCTCGTCGCTCAGGGTAGAAAATGGACAGGAATGTCGATGGATTGTCGGAAGTGGTTGTCCATGGTGACGAGGGTTTTTCCCGTCTGCTTCGCGACCAGGTACTGGTAGGAGTCGTCGAAGTCGAGGCCGTACCGGGCATTGACGGCCTCGAGGTGAGCGTACTGGTCCCGAGGCAGGGTGATGACAGGAACGTACCGGAGGAAGTCCTGCACGAATTTCGTGAAGAGGTCCGGTCGGTTCTTCCGGAAGAGGATGGTTCCTATGGAATGGAGCGAGTAGTCGGTGAAAGCGATCTGGTTGCCGTTATCGCTCAGGAACTGCTTACAGGCGGCACCTGTCGGCTCCTTCAGCAGGATGGCGAGAAAGATGTTGGTATCGACCAGGTACATCAGCAGCGCCACGCCGAGGCCTGGTGCTGGAGGGAGACGGCGTCGATCTTTTCGTCCTGAAGGCCGCCCTCCCAGTCAAACCGGAACCGGGGGCGGGGGGTGTAGTAGATCCGGTCCTGCTCGGCGACGGAGATGGTGGAGTCGTGGACGTCGCGGGGGAACGAGGCTCGCCGTGGATCCATCTGCTCCTTGGTGAACTCCACCGAGTCTTCTTTTATCTCGACGATCATGATCCCTCCCTAAACGTTACCGGTTGAGCTCCTGTGGATAGTAATGTTTCCGTTTGATCCACCGGAACCGCTCGTGCTTCGTGATGGTTGCAATCTCGATGGGGCCGCCGACGGTGTTGGGCCCGGGCCGGAACTTGGCGTACTGCTCGGTCATCTCGACGAGGAAAGTGGCGAGGTCGATCGCGTCCTGGATGGGCATGGGCGGGATGACGAAGGGCACCTCGAGTTCGGCGTTGCAGGCGTCGATGATCCGCTGGCGCGTATCCTCGTCGAAGCCGGCTCGCTCAAGAACACCCGGGAGAAACATACTGAAGCCTTTGACAAGGCGACCGATCGGTTCGATCTCCCCATACCAGTCGATCCCCACTGAGTCCTGATCGCGGATCATCCGTGGTTCCGGCGATCCCTTCTGCTCGATACTGATACGCCAGACCTCCGCCCCCGGGGTGCAGATTCCTTTTTCGACCGAATAGCCGGCGATGAGGAACCCGAGCGGAGGTTGCTGGGGCCAGGACTCGAACTCCGGGACGTAGTGCTCGTCGTAGATGAACCGCTTGAACCGCCCGGCGATCTCCTGGACGGTATAGGTGAGGCTCGTTCCTCCGCCGATCGTATCAAGGGTATCCCGGAAGTCCTTGGCAAGGGTCTCGATCGAGGCGCTGCCGATGCTGCCGGCGCCCCATGTGATCGCCGCGATCGGCTCGCCCTTGACGAGGTTGAAGATCTTGTTGGCGTTGTCGTAGACGTTGAAGACCTGCTCCTCGCCAGATGCAGGGTTATTTGTGAAGATGGTGCTGGCGCTGTCCGAGGCGAGGACGATGCCGTCGTTGACCTTGATCGCGAGCGAGATGGTCATGGGTTCATCACGGAGCCGCTCTTCTCTGTATCATCATCGGGTGCCGATATAGTCTCTTCCCCCGATCGGTCAGAGTTCAGGCGGACTCCTTGGTGGTGGGGTCACGCGGCATGATCCAGTAGACGGTAGCGCCCGCGACCGACCCGCTCGAAATACGCATATGTCACTGCATGGTTATCGGGCGCGTTTGCGCAGCAGCGGGACCGGATGTGGGTATCGATGGTCTGCGGGGCGCATCCCTTGATGCCGTGCTGGATGAAGTAGTCCTGTACCTCCCCGACGCGGAACTCGTTCTTTCCCTTCTCAGCAATGATCGCTCGTACTGCTTCGAGGACCTTCTCATGACAGCTATCAGGATTGCTACTCGCTCTCGGTACCATGGTCATCCGTGTTCCGTTTCAGCCTGTTTCCATGCCCGTGGTATCAGTTCCGAGAAGAATTCGATGATTTCAGCCTGTATTCGCGCCACCGGATTGGGATAGAAATTGGCCTGTTTCCTTCGGGTATCGTAGAGGAGGATCCCGGCGATATACTGCGGGAGCACAACATCAGATGGCAACGATTCCCCCATCATCACCTCGGGATATGCGTAGGTGAAGTTCATGGCTAGAACAACGGGAGCGGCGACGGCGGACGGATCGACTCCGTCAAAGTGATGCTTGATCTCGCGGGCGAGGTGAACAGCAAGGCGGGAGTACTGCTTTTGGTTTTTCGGTCCAATACCGCGCTCGGGATCGAAAAAACCTGCCGATCCCGCCTCGAATTCGGCTTCTAATTCCTGACTGTGTATGGGGACGAAGACTTCGATGAGGTAGTCCCGGCCGTTGTGCTGGATCTCGAAGTCGACGTTCTTTCGTTCGTTCGCAGCGACCTTCGGGTTCAGTCCAGGAGTGAAGCCGTTTACCCGGAGGTAATGGTAGAACTCGATCTCGACGTATCGGGCGAAGAAGTCCGAAATGAGCCGTTTGCCGAAGGGACGAGTCCTGAAGCTCTCATATTTCTCCAACCACGTTTCGAGGTTGTGGAGCATGTGATACCAAGGAAGGAGCTCATCAACAACATATAGGAGATCCGAGAGCGTGAAGCGCCGATCGTCGGTCGGTACCACCGGTGGGGCGATAGGGCGCATAAGATCCTTGTTTCCCTCAACGATCTTCTCCAGATTTGGGAACTCGTTCAGTGCTCGTGTCATACGGAGTCTGTGCAGCATTACGTCTATGGGAAGCGGCGCTGTCATGGTTTCCACAGGCTCATCGTCCTTATCCGATCTCGTCTCGGTCATCGCTTCTCAAGTTCGGCGGCGACGAGCTTGCCATCTTCATCGGGGAACTGGTTGAAGGAGTTGAGGAAGAAGCCGGCCCAGCTCTTCGGGTTCTTCAGGCGGGTGAAGATGGCCAGCTGGTCGCGGAGGTCTGATACGGGGACGCCATCATCGGAATCGACAGCGGTTACGATCTCAACGTCGAGCCGGACAGGGAAGACGCCCTGGCCGTAGAGCGGCGTCTCGTCGTACCGTGCCGGCCCGGTGACGCGGAGGACGCCGGCAAAGACCTGCCGTTTCGAGACGTAGCAGATGAGGAGGTCGCCGACCTCGAGTTTCTGGGCGCGAGTCTGCTTGGTCTTCGTGGTGCCATAGACCGTTCCGCCGTGGATACGGAACTCCTGCCAGGACTGCTCGGAGAAGAGGGCGAGGAAGAATCGAGGGCCATGCTCCGTCATCTTGAAAGGAGATCCGTCAGGAGTGCTCTTAGGCCTTTTTCTTTCTCCTTCGCTCCGTCCTTCTCGAGCCGCTCAATGAGATCAGGGATCATTGCCGCTGCGGCCTCGAGCCTCTCTGCAACCGGCCGGTAGAGCTCGATGAAAAAGGCTTGCTGGTGGAGAAGGCTCGTAACGTCCATAGGGTGAGGATTCGCGACTGCCTGCCGCCGCGCCGCCTCTGCAGCAAAGAGATGGGAGTAATACGTGAGGAGACCATCGACAGTCGAAGACGATAGCTGGAACATCTCCTTCCGGAGGATGTAATAGAGCGAGTTTTGGGTACTGATGGGACGATCCCGGGCTTCCCATATCGCTGGAGGCACCACCTCTCGAAAGATCTGTGCTGACTCCGAAAGCCAGCCCTGATGGATCTCAAGCTCTTTCTTTAACCCAAGTGCGATCGCCTGTCTCTCGTCCTGTTGTTGCAGACGAAGGAGCCGGGACGAAGACAGATATCCAATGAGTCCACCAAGCACCGCTCCGATAATAACACCGGCAGTGCCGCTGAAGAGCGGATCTACGGACAGAGCGGTCCAGTTCACCCGCTCACCACTCCTCGAGCGTCCGCTGCTGCTGCCGGCGCTCCTCGATCTGCTGCTCCTGCTCTGCCGCCCGGCGCAACGCCTCCGCCACACCTGTCGCCGGCGCACCCGCGCTCGATCCAGGCACTCCGACCTGCTCCTCCGGTATTGCGTAGGTCACCGGCCGGCCGAGCTCCCGCTGGAGCTCCGCGAACCCCTCCTCGCCGAGGATCGCACGGGCGTGCCGCTCGCACTCAGCCCAGGACTCCTCGGGCGTCCCCTCGAGCTGCCAGTCGAGGTACCGGGGCCCGAGCCGCTCGCGGACGGGGGCCGTGACCCCGTCCGGGGTGTCGAACGCGATGGTGCCGTCGGGCATGACCGCGTATGTGATCGTCTCGGGGATCTGCCAGCCGTCGCCGGCAAGGAACGCCTCGAGCCCCACCGCCTCGAGGTCGGCAAAGGCCCGGAGGGAGAGGACCGTGTGCCGGAGCTCCGGATCCTGGTCTTTGTCGACGCGCCAGAAGCCCTTGGGGTCGAACTCCTTCGAGCGCCGGCGGATCTCGTCCGCCGGCCATCCGCAGTCGCGGAGGATCCAGGCGATATCGTCGTACGAGAGGCTGTAGAGTGAGGCAACGGCGGCGTCGAGTATGCAACGGAGGCGAAGGCGTTCGTGGAGGGTGAGGGCCCAAGATTTCAAAAGGTCAGTTTGTTTCAATAACGGATTGCTATTCGATATTTGCAACCATAATGGAGAAAATATGAAAGACGGTAGGCAGAGCCTCTGAGCCAATGAAGAAATTTCTTGGGAAAAAATGTGATCGCTATATGGGAGTGCGGTCTGCTCAATAAAATGGTAATCAACGTGGAGTGCACCTATCCTAAATCGCGATTGCCAATCAAAAACAAAGGATTGAGTAATTCCAGTGAATGGATATATTTTATTAATGGGATTTGTTTGAATTGTCGCAACAACATCTCCACATGGCACATTCAACAGGATTGTTCCGATTATTGTCCGTTGATTTGTTGAAGATCCCACCCTCATATGAGCAAATTTCGGTCCCTTCATGCATCTTTCACGAGAATCAACAATTGTGAAAGGAACAAGGAATTGGGGTTCGATAACCTTGTTTTCCCATGGAATCTCTCGCCAAACTGCACTTCGTCCTCTGCCAGAGACCCACCCTTTCTCCGAGAAATCGAATTGATTGATCATTCGACCTTCATAAAGGGGGAGAGCTTTATCCCCTGGAGGTCCAATTTTTTCTCCTTCATACAAGAGCTCGGGTGTCTCCTCGCCGGTCGGATACCATATCCCGTAATTGTCTGATCGGTAACCCCTTTCTTCCCACCAAGTTCTCGGAGGAAATAATTTCGAATTGCTTGTCATATTGAGATCGCCTTGAGAATAGGCAACCCCCCAACCCTTCGAGCTTTGATCACAAAGTAGAACAGATTCGGTGTATATTTTATCTAATATTGATAAATCACGATTGCTTGAAACCTCTATGATTGCACGATTAATTTGACTGAACCTATCGACCTGCTCACGGCTATAAGGTAACACGAACGCATCGGGGTGCTCCCATTCCGCGAGGTCGCGCCGCATGAAAGCGGCCCGGATATTGTTAGACTCGCCGCCCTTCTCTAGGATAACCGGACAGAACTTAGAGGAAGGATGGATCTGGAAAATACGTTTGCGGTTCTCAAATCCAAAGATCCATTCCCAACTGCAGGCATCGAGAAAGAGTGATCTGAGCACGGTAGTCCCGTCGTCTGTATAAATCCCTGACGGTACGATCATCCCGAATCTACCGCCGTCCCGGCAGAGTGCGTGCCCGAGCTCGAGGAAGAGCTTGTAGGTATACGCTTTCCCTTTTCCCTGGTGTTGGAACGGGTGCGCCGGGTCCGCGAACGAGGCGTGCGCCGCGCGCCGCGCCCGCCACCGGTCATGGAGGTTTCTCCCTGCGGTACCGCGCAGGAGGGCGCAGTGCTCCGCCGGTTTCTCCGCCGTCGCGTAATCGCCGAACGGCATCGCCGCGAACTTCACGAAGTTCGACATCGCCTTGAACGACGCATTGTACTCGAGCCAGGCCCGCTCGATTCCCGGATCGCGCTCGAAGAGCGCCCGCTGGATCGAGAGCGCCTCTTGATTCCCGTACGTCCGGTAGATAGGGTCGTACCGGCTGAAGAACTCCATCGAGACCGGTTGAAGTGTCTCCCACGGCGGGTTCCCGACCACCGCGTCGAACCCGCCCTTACCGCTCACGAAGACCTCCGGGAACTCGAGCTCCCAGTGGAAGAACCGCTCCCGCGCCGCGAGTGTCCGCACCCGCTCGAGGACCACCGGAGACGGCGTCGTGAACTGCGCCGGCGTCAACGCGTCCTCATCCAGCCACTCGGCCGGCCAGAACCAGACCGCGCACCACCGGTCGAACGCCGCCCGGAGCGCACCGATCTCCTCGTCGCCGACGATGCACTCATGGAAGAACCGCTCCCGCTCGTTCGAGCGCTCCCCCGCGATCGGCAGCGCGTGCAGGGTCGCGAACCGGCGCACCGCCTTCTCGAACGCCGCCCGCGCCGCCGCTTCGGCCCCCGCCGTCGCCCCGAGGTCCTGCTGCCCCTCGAGCAGCCGGACGATCTCGGGCTTCACCCGGTCCGCGAGCCTCGATTTGATCGCCGCCGTCCACGCCCCCCCCTGGACGTGGACGCCGTTGTGCCCTTTGTCGCCGCCCTCGCGCATCCAGGCCATGACCGGATACTCCGTGAACCGGTCGAACCAGCAGCCCACCAGCGAGTTCCCGACCTTCAGCTTGTGGTCCAGGAACTCGAACGGCAGCTCCCGGTCCATCGTCTCGACCCAGAGCGCCAGCTTGCCCAGCTCCACCGCGAGCGGGTTTAAGTCCACCCCGTATATGCACCGCTCGACGACGTACCGCTTCAGCCGCGCCTTCAGCACCGGCTCGAACCGGTCGTCGTCCGGACGGCAGGGCAGGAGCTCCTCCTCCGCCCCGCCTGCAGCCGCCGCCCCCAGCGGGAGCGTCACCACGGTCTCCGTCGCACTCCGCTCCCGGATCCGGCCGTGGTGCCAGAGGCTCTCGTAGAGCGCGTCCGCGAGGTACCGGAGCCCACCGACCAGGAACGATCCCGAGCCCATGGCCGGGTCCACCATCGCCAGCGCGAGGATCGCCTCGGGCGTCCGTGGCACGAGCCGCTCGACGCCGTTCTCGGTCACGGTCTCGTATACCAGCGGCTCGAGGGTCCGGTGGACCGTCGGCACCGCGAGCTGCGGCTTCGTGTAGAACGTCCCCGAGCCCTTCCGCGTCCCGCTCGAGCGGACCAGGTACCGCCGCCCCGGCAGCAGGATCTCCTGCCGCCGGACCAGCTGCTGCCCCCCGCTTCTGCGCCGGCCCTGCAGCGACGCGGCGTGCTCGGCCCAGGCGAGCACGGCCGCGATGGTCGCCTCATCCGCCCCGCCGGGGCCGATCACCGCTTCGTCCTCGTCCGGCTCGTCCTCCGCGGTCTCCTCGACCTCTGGCGGCTCTTCATCCGCACCCTCGCTCTCCTCGCTCCCTTCACCCTCTATCTTCTGCTCGGCCGTCTCCTTCCCGAGTTTCGTAAGCAGTGACCGCAGTGCCGCATCGGAGAGCGATTGCAGGAACGAGAACGGCAGGGCCGGCTGGACGCCCAGCCGCAGGAAGACCACGGCCTCCTCCTCCGGCCGGACCGTCCTGAGCTCGTAGTCGAGCAGTCCCTCGTACATCATCCCGATGTACTCCGTCCGCAGGTCCGAGAAGTCGACAGCGCCCGAGACATACCGGTTCGCCCGGCCCGCCCGCACCTTCACCCTGCCGATCTTCAGGAGTTTCAGCAGCTCGAACACGGCCCCATCCGTCACCCGGCAGCGGTCGTCCTCGAGGAGCGCGAGCGCCCGCCGGACCGGGTCAGGGCTCGTTGGGTCCCCCCGCGCGAAGAGCCCGCCGCCGTACGCCGGCAGCGGGAGGTCCGCAAGATCGCTCCCCTCCGCGATCAGGCGGAAGAGCGCGAGCAGGCGGGGCCACGCCTGCTCCTGCTCGAAGAGCCCCGGCCCTTCCGACGCGGACGCCCCCCGGAGCTGGGCGTAAAGCCCCTCCACCCCGTACGAGTCGTGGTAGACCCCGTTCTCGATCGGCAGGAGCTGCCGTGCCTCGGCAAAGAGTGCCACCACCAGCCGCATCGCCACCCGGATCGCCGCCTGGTACAGCGCCACGTTCGCCTCTGCCTCGGCGAGGTCCCGGCCCATTCCCGGGTCCGTGATCAGCACCGAGAGCAGGGACGGCTCGGCCCGGCACGATCGATCCACCTCCCCGAGCAGGAGCTCGACCGCCCGCCGCGTCTGCTCGCCGAGCACCTGCGAGAGCTCGCCCTGCCTGCTCCGGCTCTCCGTGATCGCGGCGAGCAGGGGGAAGGCCTCGTCGCCGTCCGGCAGCAGCATCGGCCGTCCGCAGAGCGTGGCGAACCCCGCCAGCTGCTCCCGGCCGAGCGCGTCCTCGAACCAGCGGGCCACCTCCCACTCCACCGAGCAGTCGAAGTCGAGCCCGGCATAGACCAGCCGGAACTGCTCCCCATTCGTCATCAACCCGACCGGGACGCCCGTGCCGCGCAGGAGCTCCACAAGATCCGCGTAAACCTGCCGGCTCCGCCCGATCCCGAGCCGCCGCGAACCCGGGTCGAAGACCACGAGCAGCCGCGGCGAGGAGGGGTCGCCCTCCGCGAAGAGCACCCGGTCGGGCCGGAGCCGGCTGCCGCCCCGCCGGTTCGAGACGAGCGTGAACCGTTCCTCCACCGCCGTATGCTTCTGCCACCACCCCCGCGGGAGGTCGAGGAACTCCTCGAGCACCGCGTCCGCGAACCGCGGGAGCGCCGCCTGCCGCCCCCCCTCGCCGCCTGAGAGGAACGCCGTCTGCGCGTCCCGGAGCCGTTCGTACCGCCAGGCCGGGACCCGCGGCAGCCCACTGCCGACCCGTTCGGAGAGCACGGCCGGCGAGAGCAGCATCCCCTGCGCCCGGAGCTCGGCCCACCACGCGAGGGCGGTCATTGACCCGCCTCCCGCGCCGGCACGAGCACCCGCACGGCGATCGGAAAGATCTCGACCCCGTCGTCGTCGAGCGCGAACCGGTTCGGCAGCACCTGCTCCACGACCCTCGCCCGCTCCTGCTCGAGACGGTCGCGGAGGAGATCCAGGTGCGACTGCTGCCGCCGTGCCCACTCGGCGTCCTCGAGCCGGGCCCGGAGGGCCTCAAACTCCTGCTTCCGGCGCCGGTTCACCTCCTCCGAGAGGGTCGTCTGCACCTGCGCCTGGCGCGCCCGGAGGAGCTCCTGCTTCAGCCGTTCCAGCTCGCGCGGCTCCCGCTGCCGCTCGAGGGCCGCCCGCCGCTCGGCGTAGAGCCCCTCCTGTTCCTCGATCTGGCGGTCGCGTTCTGCGGCCAGGTCGATCTCGCTCGAGGCCGCGATCGCCGCGCCCAGCCGGTCGCGTTCGGCTTCGGCGAACGCCTTGAGCGCCGGCCATCCGCCGGCAAGGCGCGAGCGCCACGGCGCCACCTCGCCCCCCGCCACGGCACGGGTCGGCGGCGCGCTGAGCGCGGCCCAACCCCCGGCCGGAAGGACGGAAGGCGACGGGCCGAGCGCGACCGGGAGCTCGACCAGACCCGTCTGGATCCGCTCCCCGAGCCGGTTCCGGAGCGCGACAGAGTAGACGATCACCGCGACCGGTTCGCCGTCCAATGGCGCCGCCTCGATGGTCCACTTCGCGAGGCCGGCCTGCTCCGGCGGGAGCCAGACCCGCCGCGTGAAAGCCCCCAGCGCCTTCTGCATCACCGGATGGCCGAGCGAGAGGAGCCGCACTCCGCGCCCTGGTGAGAAGAGCCGGCGCCCGTTCACCACTCGCTCAGCGCGTGCCGGCGAGAAGACCAGGCGGGGCTGCGCTCCGTGCATCCCGGCGTCGTTCAGGAGGAGGGTCTCCTCGATCATCCGCCGCCACCCCGGTGGGAAGCGTTCGAACCGATACCCGCCGTCACCGACTGACGCAAGTGCGCCGCTCTCGAGCCGTGCCGCCTGGTCGAGGAGCCGCGCCAGCCGGCCCTCCTCGAGACCGAGCCGGCGCGTCGTCGCCTCGTAAGCGTCGAAGGCATCGGTGTACGCTGCCTGCGACTCGCACGCGGCGAGTGCCAGGTCGTGGCGATCCTCCGCAGTCGCCAGCGTCGAAGCGACCTCAGCGTCGACTCCTGCCTGGTCGATCCTCCTGCCGGCGAACCAGTCTGTCACGGCCTCGTCAAGCACGCGGCCGACCGAGCCGAGATCGGTCCGGACCGTCTCGACCTTTTTTACGATAAAGTCGAGGAACCGGAGGTCCTCGACCTGGTCCGAGACAAAGTGAAAGACGGTCACGTCCCGCCACTGGCCGTGCCGATCCACGCGCCCGTTCCGCTGTTCGAGCCGCATCGGGTTCCACGGGATCTCCTGGTGGAGAACGTACCGGCAGGCGGTCTGGAGGTTCAGCCCCTCCGAGGCAGCGTCGGTCGCGACCAGGATCCGGACCGGGGAGTCCTGGTCGTTGAACGCGGCCTTGACCGCGGCCCGGTGCGCCGCCGAGTCCCCCCCGAAGAGGGTCTCGACCTCTGGCGCCGCGAGCCCCGCTTCGGCGAGCCGGGCCACGAGGTAGTCGAGCGTGTCCTTGTACTCCGTGAAGACGATCAGCCGCTCGTCCCCAGCCCCCAGGTTCTCCCGGATCCATGCGAGGAGCAGGTCGAACCGGGCGTCCGGTGGAAACGTCCCCCCTCCCGGGCTGCCGTCTCGCACCCGGTCAGCCGTCCAGCCGAGGCGTTCGAGGGCCCGGCCGATCCGGGCGATGTGCGGCGCGAGGACCTCACGGTGCGGGCGGAGCCAGGAGCCTCCGAGCCGAACCACATCCGTCTCGCGGCGCCCCTTCTCCTCGTCGTCCTCTATCGGGGTCTCTGCACGGCGCCGCGACGCCTCTGCCTCGTCCACGCCAAAGCCGGCAAGGTCGAACCCGGCCACGTGCTGCCACCAGGTTCGTGCGAAGGCGTAGGTGCTCGAGAGAAGCCGTTTCGTCAGGAGCGAGAAGAGAAACTGCGCCAGCACCCGTTCCCGTCCACTCCCCCGTCCTAGGCGTTCGATCCCGTCGATCCGATAGGTGCGAACTGCGTCGTAAAGCTCGGCCTCAGGGCCGTCGATCCGGACTTCGAGCCCGACAACCTGCCGGCGGGGAAACCGCGGCGGGTCAAGGTCGCGGTTCAGTTCCTCCTTGGTGCGGCGGATCATCACCAGCCCGAGGTGCCGCATCATCTCCGGCCCAAGCACCCGCGCCTGCTGGAACCGGACCGGGTCGAGGAGCTCGAGCAGGCCCGAGAACGAGAACGTGTAGCCGTTGTGCGGGGTCGCGGTCAGAAAGAGCCGGTGCTCGAAATAGGGCGCGATCTCACGTAGAGTCTGGCAGCGCTGGCTGTCGTCGCCACCCGGCGACGGCGTGAAGTTGTGGGCTTCGTCGACGATCAGCAGGTCCCAGGGAAGCATGGCCGATCCTGTGGCGCCCTGCCGCCCGGTGTCGATGAAGCGGCGGAGGACGTCCGGCTGCTTGAGGTAGTCCATCGAGACGATCAGCCGGGGATGGAGGCGCCAGGGGTTCGCGTCCACCCCGAGCGTCCGCTGCAAGCTCCAGACCTGGTCGCTGTCCAGGACCACGAACTCGAGCGCGAATTTCTCGCGCATCTCCTCCTGCCACTGCACCTGGAGAGACGCAGGGCAGACGATCAGGATCCGTCGGATGCGGCGCTGCCGGATCAGTTCCTGGATGATCAGGCCCGCCTCGATCGTCTTGCCGAGTCCGACGTCGTCGGCGAGGAGGAGGTTGACCCGCGGCATGGCGAGCGCCTGGAGCACGGGAAAGAGCTGGTAATCCTCAACCTGAACGGCCGAAAAGTGTGGCGCGAGCAACGGCGACTTAGCGTACGTCACGGCGTCCCCATCCACCGTATAGATCCCCTGCGACGACCAGCGTAGAGCGTCAAGGTAGGCGTGAAACCGTTCGGGCCGATCTGGTTGCGTGGTGATCGTGGGGAGGTCGTACGCCGCGAGCAGCCGTGCATCGGTTTCCCGCTCCCAGACGATCCGGTCCGCGGACGGATGAGAGTAACCATCGAGGTACTCAACGTCGATGAGGTGGGTGACCCTGCCGTCCCGTCCTCCTGGGGACGCGATTGCATTCATCACCACTGCCGGGCGGCGCCGGACGAGGACACATTGCCCAATTTCAGGGGAGGGGCTTGCTGGGGTCACGGTATCGCTACTCCGTAACGGACTATGGGGGCGTTCCTTCCATAGGGTTTTCTTTTTTAATGAACGACGGCAAGGATGGAGCGGCTTATTGGCCGACGCCACCTGACGTTTGGTTCGTGGATCTGATGAGTTTTAACTTGAGACGGTCCACGGGTCGCCCTATCATGGTTTGCAGAAGACCGCGATCGTGTGTTTACGGGTCGCTCATCGTTGGATGCACCTGGCACTGGAATCGGCTGTCCCCTGCACTGCCCCGGACCGTCGGATACGACAGCAAATGAGCCAACGGCCGGCAACAATATTTATGCTCCGTCCAAAGCTTGTTTGGGCGCGGCGTACCGCTTCTAGGATTGGTCTCCCGGGAGGATGCCGCGTCCCGTTCTTCTCACCCCACCGCCGGCGCCGGCGGATAGTACTCGACCGTGACACCGTCCATGTTCACGCCATTAACAGATGGCGGGTG
>CASGHK010000021.1 GCA_949320185.1 uncultured Methanomicrobiales archaeon
GCGGAGATCACCCGGTGGTCGTAGCTCAGTCCCTGCTCCTCCAGCACGGCGATCGCTTTTTGGGCGATCGCGTCGTCCGAGGCGGACCCGGCGATGACGGCGACGTCGACCATCGGGGAGAGTATATGCCCCGTCGGCACAGAATGTTGAGACGAATCGTCATGGAGACGGAACCCCTGCTGATGCTGCCCGGGCCGGTCCCGGTCCCCGAGCGCGTCCGCCTGGCCATGGCCCGGCAGGCGATCAACCACCGCTCGGCCGAGTTCGGCGCGGTCTACGCGGACTGCGTCCGCTGCTTGAAACCCACGTTCGGGACGGAGAACGACATCGTGATCATCTCGGGCTCGGGAACGGCCGGCATGGAGGCCGCCGTTGCGAACTTCGCGCGCGGCAGAAAGATCGCCTGCCTGTCGAACGGGAAGTTCGGCGAGCGCCTCTTCGACATCTCGAAGCGCTACGGTGAGCCGACGCAGCTCGCCTCGGCGTGGGGGACGCCGCTGCCGCTCGAGGACCTCGCCGGGAGCCTCGAGGCGGGCGCGGAGGTCGTCACCCTGGTCCACAACGAGACCTCGGCCGGCATTCTGAACCCGGCCGCCGCCGTCGGGCGGCTCTGCCGCAAGCACGACGCCCTCTTCATCATGGACGGGGTCACCTCGATCGGCGGCGACGTCGTTGAGGCGGACCGCTGGGGGGTCGACGTCGCGATCGTCGGCTCGCAGAAGTGCCTGGCAGCGCCGGCGGGCCTCGCCGCCGTCTCGATATCGGAGAGGGCGATGGAGCGGATAGCGGACGAGCGCCCCTACTACCTGGACCTCGCCGCCTACCGGAAGAACGCGAAGAAAGACCCGATGGAGACGCCGTACACCCCGGCGGTCCCGCTCTTCCTGGCGCTCCGCGAGGCGGGCCTCCTGATCGAGGAGGAGGGGATCGAGAGCCGGGTGGAACGCCACCACCGCCTCGCCCGGGCGGCCCGCGCCGCGGTGGACGCATGGGGCCTCTCACTCTTCCCGAGCACCGACGAGCACCATGGGTACTCGAATACGGTGACCGCCGTCCGGTTGCCGGAGGGGACGACCGACGCCGATCTCCGCGGGCACGTGAAGAAGCTGGGCGTGATCATCGCCGGCGGTCAGGACCACCTCAAGGGGACGATCTTCCGCGTCGGCCACATGGGCGCAGTGGGCGCCCCGGAACTGCTGGCGACCTTCGGGGCCCTCCAGGCGGCGCTGGGCCGGCTCGGGTGCAGGCTCGACGGGGACGGGGTGGCGGCGGCAGCCGCTCACCTCGCCTGAGGCGGCCATGCGCGTCGGTGTCGCGGACACGACCTTCGCGCGCGTCAACATGGGCGCGTACGCGATCGACGAGTTGAAGAAGCACGCCTCGGTCGCGATCGAACGATACACGGTGCCCGGGATCAAGGACCTGCCAGTCGCCTGCAAGAAGCTGATCGAGGAGCGGCGGTGCGACATCGTGATCGCGCTCGGGATGCCCGGTGGAAAAGAGAAGGACCGGATGTGCGCGCACGAGGCCTCGCAGGGGCTGATGGTCGCGCAGCTGATGACGAACCGGCACATCATCGAGGTCTTCGTCCACGAGGACGAGGCCGAATCGGATGCGGAGCTCGCCTGGCTCGCCGAGCGGCGGGCCCGCGAGCACGCCCAGAACGTGGTCCGCCTGATGCTCCGGCCGCGTGACCTCGAGCGCGAGGCCGGGACGGGCCAGCGGCAGGGGTTCGCGGACGCGGGGCCTGCGCGGGAATAATGATAATCGAGTGAGAACAGAGGTAGACAGGATATGACGCTCAGGCTCGGATTCGTGGTCTCGGAGTTCAACCGGGACATCACCTACATGATGGAGATCGAGGCGCGCGAGCACGCCCAGTTCCTCGGCGCCGAGGTGACCGAGGTCCTCTACGTCCCCGGCGCGTACGACATGCCGCTCGCGATCAAGTCCCTGCTCCGGAAGGGCGGGGTCGACGCGGTGGTGACGATCGGGTGCGTGATCGAGGGCGCGACCCAGCACGACGAGATCGTGGTGCAGCACGCAGCACGGAAGATCATCGACCTCTCGCTCGAGTTCGAGAAGCCGGTCGCGCTCGGGATCTCCGGGCCGGGTATGACCAGGATGGAGGCGACCGAGCGGATCGACTACGCCCGGCGCGCGGTCGAGTCGGCCGTGAAGATGTGCCAGCGGCTCCAATGAACCTCTCGTCCCGGATCGGCGGGATCGCCCCGTCGGCCACGCTCGCGATCGCCGGGCGGGCGAAGGCGCTCCAGCGGGCCGGGGTGGACGTGATCAGCCTCTCGGTGGGCGAGCCCGACTTCGACACGCCCGCACATATCACCGCCGCGTGTATCGCGGCCCTGCAGCGGGGAGAGACCCACTACACTCCGGGAGCCGGCCTCCCGGCGCTCCTGGAGGCGATCGCAGACGTCTCGACGACGCGCAACCGGATCCCGTGCACGCCTGACCGGGTGATCGTGACGGCCGGTGCGAAGGATGCGATCCACCAGGCGATGCAGGCGGTGCTGAACCCGGGCGACGAGGTGATCGTGCTGACGCCGGACTGGGTCAGCTACGAGGCGTGCATCCGGCTCGCGGACGGGGTGCCGGTCTTCGTCCCGGTCGACCCCTCGACCTTCCAGGTGACGGACGCGCTCCTGGAGGCGGTGACGGACCGGACCCGGATGATCGTCGTGAACTCCCCGTCGAACCCCTCGGGCGCCGTGCTCAACCGCCGCTCGCTCGACCTCGTCGCGGACGTCTGCCGGGACAGGGGGATCCTCGTACTCTCGGACGAGATCTACGAGCGGCTCGTCTACGGCGCCAAGCCTGTCTCGCTCGGCTCCCTCCCGGGGATGGAGGAGCTGGTGGTGACGGTGAATGGGTTCTCGAAGGCCTACGCGATGACCGGCTGGAGGCTCGGGTGGGCGGTGGGCCCGAAGCCGGTCATCGACTACATGGCCCGGGTACAGGGCCACACGACGAGCCAGGCGGTGACGTTCGTGATGCACGGCGGGCTCGCGGCCCTGACGGGGGACCAGGCACCGGTAGAGGAGATGCGTCGGGCCTTCGACGAGCGGCGGCGGTACATACTCGGACGGCTCCACGAGATGGGCCTCGCCACTGCTCCGGCGGACGGTGCGTTCTATGCGTTCGTGGAGGTGGGCGGCGACGATGTCGCGACAGCCTCCCGGTGGCTGGACGAGGCCCGTGTCGCGGTGACGCCCGGTTCGGCCTTCCATGCGCCGGGCTGGCTCCGGCTCAGCTACGCCACCGCCCTGCCTCGCCTGGCCGAGGCGATGGACCGGGTCGCCGTGCTCTAACCAATTTTTAAAAAGGAGATGTTCCGGTTCAGACGATGAACCGGTCGAAGTTCATCGGGCCTGAGTAGACGTACTTTATCGTGTTCGCGCCGGCCTTGAGATTGATCGTGGTCGACCGCTGGATGAAACTGGTCCACGAGTTCGTGTCCGCTATCGAGAGTGTCTTCTGGTAGACGCCGTTGGCGTAGATCTTGACCGTGCGGGGGTCGACGGTCGCGATGTAGAGTTTGAGCGCGTAGCTCCCGGCCGTCGGTTTCACGATGTTGGAGTACTGCGTCCATTCATTGGCCTTGATGTAGCAGAGCGCATAGCTGCCGACCGAGGGGAAGTACTGCTTCTCGGCCGGTCCGCCGCCGTAACTGCTGTAGGACTCGGCCTGGTAGGTCTTCGGGGTGCTGCTGACGGCCGGTACGGTCACCCACTCCACGGCGGTGGACGTCTGTGTTCCCCGGAAGACGACCAGCTCGACATGATAGGTCCCCGGTCCGGGGTAGGTGAAGGTCGGGTTCTTCAGGTGGGAGTACGGGTCAGGGAGCGCGATGTGCGTGAACTCCCAGCTCCAGGCGGTCGGACCGCCCGTCGAGGTGTCGGTGAACTTCACGGTGTAGGTTCCTGGAACGACCTGGTAGGTGAACGAGGCGACGAGCGGAGCCGTCGAGGGAGTGTTGACGACGAACCGGTCGAAGTTCATCGGGCCTGAGTAGATGAAGCGGATCGTGTTCGTTCCGGCCTTGAGGTTGATCGTGGTCGACCGCTGGACAAAACTGGTCCACGAGTTCGTGTCTGCTATCGAGAGCGTCTTCTGATAGATTCCGTTCACGTAGATCTTGACCGTACGGGGGTCGACGGTCGCGATGTAGGCTGATAGGCTCGCTGTCCCCGCGGCGGACGAGTAGACGTTGTACTGCGTCCATTCGTTGGCCTTGATGTAGCAGAGCGCGTAGCTGCTGACCGAGGGGAAGTACTGTGTCTCGGCGGGCCCGCCACCGTAGGCGGCGTAGTTCTCAGCCTGGACGGTGACGATCGAAGCCATGGCGCCGGGCACGAGCAGCAGGGTGGCCAGCAGGACACCCAGTATCAGGTAGATAGATCGGTTCATGAGTCTTGCCTCCTGTCAGTGCAGACGCTGGCGTATCATCATGCTAATAATATAATACAACGCATTGCGACTTTGTTGATTACTGGAGATGCGCACAGGCCAGAGTCGTGATGGCACGAGCGCTCGAACGACCGATTCCGTCGGTCGACCATTGCGTGCTTCACCCGCGTTCGCCGGCGCGATACTCTCGTCTTTGGGTGCCTGCTGGCACCCCTGATCCGGATCCTCGCTCGGCAAGGACTGGTCCACCTCCATGCGCCGCCCTCTATTTTAACCTGCACCGCCCACGATCGTGTATGCCGTTCGTCTACTACGCCCAGGGTGCCGGGTCGTTCTACGATGAGTTCGTGGAACGCCTGATGAGCCAGCTCGCCCTCCGCGGGACCGAGATCACGCACGAGGACCTCGAGGAGGGGCACGGCAGGATGGACGTGAAGCACACAGACGAGGAGGGCTCGCTCGAGCTCTCCGTCTCGGGACAAAACGTAAAGGCGATCTACCAGGTGAAGCGCTACAAGCGCGAGGTGGAGCGGGGCGCCGTGGGCGCTCTCGCCGGCGGCGCGATCGGCTCCGTCCTCGGGTCGCTCGGCGGGATCCTGAAGAAGGAGCAGTCGATCGGGGACGCGCTCGGTGGGGCCCTCGGGGGGGCTGTCGCGGGCGGTGCCTGGGAGGGCTACCACGGGTGGGACGAGTCCAAGCAGGAGCGAACCCGGTTCGCGGAGGTGCTCGCGGAGGCGGCGAAGACGGTCGAGGACGAGCTCCAGTACATCCAGCAGGGCCAGGAGGCGGCGCGGGAGGCGTTGAAGGAGCGGGCCCGCGAGCGGCGAGAGCAGGACGCGTCGAAGCTTGCCGACCTCCGCGCCGAGCTCGAGGACGTCTACGGCGACGCCCTGGCACTGGGCGAGGAGCTGGAGCTGCTCGCCGATGAGGGAAAGAATATTGGCAAGGCGAAGGCCCGAATCGACCGGGCGCTGAAACTGTACGAGGAGGCGGACGCCGCGCTCGAGGCCGGCGAGCTCGTCCAGGTGAAGGCGAAGACCAGGGCGGCCCGGCAAATGGTGGACTCGGCCAGAAACAGCGTCGAGGACTGATCGTTAGAGGCCGCCAGGGCCCAGCGTGAACCAGAAGGTCGCACCTGCATCGACATCGCCCTCCGCCCAGCAACGCCCTCCGTGACGCTCGACGATCAGCTTCACCAGGGCGAGGCCGATCCCTGACCCCTCGAAGGTGCGGGCCTCGTGAAACCGTGCGAACGGCTCGAAGAGCCGCTCGGCATCCTCTGGCTCGAAGCCGACACCGTTGTCCCGGACGAAATACCGGACCCCGTCGCTCACCGTCTCCGCCCCGCACTCGATCGTCGCGACCTCTCGCGGGCGGGTGAACTTGATCGCGTTGGCGATGAGGTTCTGGTACACGTGTCGGAGGAGGATCGGGTCGGCCCGGCACCCCGGCATCTCCCGGACGGTGTACTCGACCCGCCGCCCGCCGGCAGCGATCTCGAGCTCGGCGATTACGGACCGTGCGAGCTCGCCGGGGTCGACGTCTTCCCGCCGCACCTCCTGCCGTCGGACCTGCGCGAGGGCGAGGAGGTCGTCGATGAACCGGTTGGCCCGTGCGACACTCTCGCGGGCATTGCCGATCAGGGCGACCCCGTCGACCGGGACGTCGGGGCCGTACTTCGCCAGGAAGATGCCGAGGTAGCCGTCGATCGCGCGGAGCGGTGCCCGAAGGTCGTGCGAGACCGAGTGGGTGAAGGCCTCCAGGTCCCGATTCGCGATCTGCAACGCGGCCGTACGCTCCTCGATGCGGTGTTCAAGGTCGGCCGTAAGGGCGGCGAGGGCCTCCTCTGCGATCCTCCTCTCCGTGACATCCCGGCCGACCGACTGGAACTCGACGAGCGCTCTGTTGCCGTCGAAGAAGGCACGGTCGTGCCACTGGAGCCACCGGACGGACCCGTCGGGCCGGCGGACGCGGTGCTCGATCGTCCCGTCGGGACGCTCGGGCGAGAACGCCCGGAAATAGTCGCGGAGCGCGTCCTGCTCGTCTTCGGGGATCGCGGGCGCGAACCGTGACCCGGCGACGGTCGCGGGGTCGAGACCGAAGAACCGACAGTAGGCCTCGTTCGCGAAGCGGTGCGTGCCGTCGGGCACGAAGCGGCAGATCAGCTCCTCCTGGCTCTCGACCACGGCGCGGTACCGCTCCTCGCTCTCCTTCAGGCGCCCCCGGACGTGGTGGCGGAGGAGGGCGACCGACGCCTGCCGGACGAACGCCTCGATCAGCCCCCGGTGTGCGAGCTCCCCGCCCTTCCGGACCGAGATAGTGAGAACCCCGTAGAGCCCGTCCCGGCAGTTGAAGCCCATCGTGTGGTACTTTCCGATGTCGAGGCGCTCCTCGATGCGGTCGCATACCTCCTTCGGCACCGTCATGAACAGGCCCTGGTACAGGTTTGTCATCCCCTCGATGAGCTGGTAGCACCCCAGGACCGTCTCGGCGCTCGGGACCCGGTCGAACATGAACGACATCCCGACGAGGTCTCGACCCAACTCCTCCCGAGTGATCCGAGACACGAGCTCCTCTGGGAGATAAACCTGCATGGTGCTACGGCGGGTGTCACGGTCGAATAGCATGATGGCGACACAGCAATCGGGCAGGAGGCCGGACACCTGCTCGGCGATATAGCGGTAGATGTCCGCATCGTCGTCCATGCAGATAAAGTCCATCGCGGTCTTCGAGAGGAACTCCAGCTCCTCGTTCCTCCGCTGGAGGGCCGCGGACTCCGGCTCCTGCGATGCAATCTGTTCGATCGTGCCGGCCAGGGCCTCGAGCCGTACGACCGGGTCCCCGCTCTTCTCGACGTACCGGTCCGCGCCGCTATTCAGGGCCTTGATCACGACCTGTTCATGGCCCTGCCCCATCAGGAGAATGAGGGGGATCGGGGGTTCGTGCATCCGCACGATCGAGAGGAAGCTGAGCACCTCGTCCTCGAGCGGGTCGGCGACCACAGCGTTGAACTCGTTCGACCGGAAGAGGGAGACGGCCTCGTCGAACGTCCCCGCGGACTCCACCTCGATGGAGCCGTCCCGCGTGAGCCGCTGCGCCGCATGCTCCCGCCACGCGGGGTCGCGGTCGTAGTAAAGGACCGAGAGCATGTATCTCGTGACCTTTCAGAGCGGGAGAGATGATATGCGTTCGCTTTTTCTCCGGGACACCACCCCGGCGCACGATATCAGCGCCCGAGGGTGAAGAAGAACGTCGCCCCCCGGTCGACCTCCCCCTCCGCCCAGCAGCGTCCGCCGTGACGCTCGACGACCCTGCGGACGAAAGCGAGGCCGATTCCCGAGCCCTCGAAATCGCGGTCCCCGTGGAGTCGGACGAAGTCGTCGAAGATCCGCCCCGCCTCCCCGGGGGGAAACCCGGTCCCGTTATCGGCGACTGAGAAGACCGTCTCTCCGTTCTCCGAGCCGGCGCGGACCTCTATCCGGGCCGACGGTCGATTCCGAGTGAACTTGAGAGCGTTGTCGACCAGGTTCTGGAAGACGTGGCGGAGGAGCTCGGGGTCCGCGCGGCAGGAAGGGAGGGGCCCGACATCCACCTCGACCGTCCGACCGTCTTCGTCGTCGAGGAGCTCGCGAACGACGTCCCGGACAATGGCGCCGGTGTCGACATCCTCGGTCTGGAGGGGCCGCCTCGAGAGGCGAGAGAGGGCGAGGAGCCCGTCCAGGAACCGTTCGGCCCGCAGGACCCCCCCGCGTGCCCGCCCGATGAAGATGGCCGCGTCTCCGGGGAGGTCCGGGCCATAACGGGCCATCAGGATGCCGAGGTAACCGTCGATCGCCCGCAATGGGTTTTTCAGGTCATGGGAGACCTGGTGCGAGAACTGCTCGAGGTCGCGATTTGTCGCCCGGAGTTCGGTCGTGGACGCCTCGACTCGCCGCTCCAGGTCGGCGGCGAGCGCGGCGAGGGCCTCCTCCGCCGCCCGCCGCTCGGTGACGTCGCGACCGACCGACTGGAACTCGACGAGCTGCCCATCGCGGTCGAAGAAGGCCCGGTCCTCCCAGTGGAGCCAGCGGACCTCGCCATCGCGGTGCAGCACGCGGTGTTCGAACGACCCTTGGGGTGCCTGAGGCGAGAGACTGGAGAGGTAGGCACTGATGATGGCCTCCTCACCGTCCGGGAGCGCCGGGACGAACCGGGTGCCGATGACGGTGGCGGGATCGAGCCCGAAGAACCGGCAGAAGGCGTCGTTCGCGACCATGAGGGTGCCATCGGGTGTGAACCGGCAGATCAGCTCGGACTGTGACTCGACGACGGCCCGGTACCGGGCCTCGCTCTCGTCGAGTTCTCTTCGGACGCGGCTCCGGAGGAGGGCGACCGACGCCTGGTGGACGATGGCCTCGATCAGCTCGGGGTTGGGGAAGTGGCCGCCGGGGAGGAGGCGGATGACCACCGACCCGATGCACCCTCGCCGGCACTCGAACCCGAGGCAGAAGGCCCTGCCGGGCCCGAGACGGGCGTCGGCCCGGCGGCATTGCTCCTCGGGAAGCGCCTGGTAGGTGAGCATGGCGAGGTCCGGCGGCGCCTCGATCACCGCCTGGGAGTGGAGCGCCGTCATCGAGGAGGGGTAGGCGTCGACCGGGACCCGCCACCCGACAGGGCTCTGGCCGAAGACGTCGCGGAAGACCTCGATCGTATCGGGGGGAGCGGCGAATGCACGGACCGTGAAGAGGCGAGTCGCCGGGTCAAACGAGGTGACTCCGACGAACGAGCGGGGGACGAGCTCGAGCACGCGCTCGGCGACGTAGGCGTAGATCTGATCTTCGTCGTCCATGGCGGCGAAGTCGAGTGCTGTCCCCGAGAGGAACTCCAGGTACCGGCTCCGCGGGACGATGTGTTCGTCGTTCGACCGGAGGGTGAGGGCGTGGTGGATCGCGTCGCGGAGCGCCCGGTGCCCGTCATCGTCTTTCGGCCGTTCGAAGTACCACGTCGCGCCGCTGTTGAACGCCTCGAGCGCGGTCTTCTCCCGGCCTGGGGCCATAAAGAGGACGAACGGGACAGGACCGGCGAGCTCCCGGGTGAGCGAGAGGAGGGTGAAGGCGTCCCCGCCCGGAGGGTCCGTCACGACGGCGTCAATTGCCTCTCCAGAAAGGAACTGCACCGCTTCCTCGAACGTGCCAGCTGCGAGCACTCGAAGGCCCCCGGGGGTACCGTCGTCCAGTCGACGCGCCTCGTCCCGGCGGACCGGGTCATGGTCGTAGTAGATCACGGTGGGCACGCGATTCCTCTCGGGGAGATTTCCCCCCGTGGACTTAAGTCATTCGCACCGCAACGCCCGTTTCAGGACGCGGGGACAATTGAAAATATTTTTCCCCTTCTCCACCCCGTCTTCTGCTATCAGACCCGGGAGTTGAATCCGTTCATGGTTTCGTCCACTACCTCCAACCGGTGGCTCGCTGTCCTCGGCGGGATCGTCGCTGTCCTCTTCGGCCTCTTCGCATTCGCCATGCCCGGCGTGATGGTGGCTTCGCTCGTGATCGCCTTCGCGGCGTTCGTGATCATCGACGCGCTCATCCTGCTCGCCGGCGGGCTCACGCTCGGGGGAGACCTCGGCGACCTGCGCTGGGTCCTGGTGGCCGGCGCGGTGATCGCCCTCGTCCTTGCGGCCCTGGCGCTCTGGAACCCGGTCGGGTTCGCGCTCACGATCACGATCCTGATCGGGCTCTGGACCCTTGTTACGAGCATCGTACAGGTGATCGCCGGGATCGCCCTCCGTCCGGGCCCCTACTGGTGGGTGCTGGTGCTCTCGGGTGTCATCGGTGTGATCGTCGGGCTGTACATCATCACCCAGCCGGTCGCCGGGACGGTGGTCCTTGTCTGGGCGCTCGGAATCTACGCCATCGTGTACGGGATCGGCCGGATCCTGCAGGGGATCGCCCCGGGCCTGGGGAGCGGGCAGGCGACGCTCTGACCGCTCACCTTTTTTCGTTCGGGGCGCCCACTCCTGGTTGATGAGTCCAAACCGGACGTTCGAGGACGCGGTCCTCTTTCACGGGCACCGCTGTCCGGGCCTGGCGCTCGGATACCGGGCCGCCGAGACGGGGCTCGCGGCCCTCGGCGCAGGCCCCTCGGGTGACGAGGAGGTCGTGGCCGTCGTGGAGAACGACGCCTGCGGGGTGGACGGGCTGCAGGTGCGTTCGGGATGCACGTTCGGCAAGGGAAACCTGGTCTTCCTCGACCACGGCAAGCACGTCTACACCTTCTTCGACCGGAGGACCGGGAAAGGGGTGAGGGTCGTCTCGCGGCAGGACTTCTCTACCGCTCGGATCGACCCGGGGTTCGGCGAGCTTCGCCGGCGGGTCCACGCCGGGGAGGCCGACGAGGCGGAGCGGGCGGAGTACGACCGCCGGCTCCGGGCGGTCTGCGAGGCGATCCTGGCGCTGCCGGCAGACGACCTCTTCACGGTCGGCCCGGCGACGATGCCGCTCCCGCCGGAGGCGGAGATCCACCCCTCGGAGACCTGCGCGGCCTGCGGGGAGTCGGTGGCAGCGCACCGCGTTCGCGAGGTGGACGGCAGGCGGCTCTGCATCCCGTGCGCCGGCCGATGAGACGCCTCCTGACCTTCGCGCCGCCGGCGGGGGAGCCGGAGGAGACGGTCTGGGTCTGTGACGAACGGTCGTGCAGCGCCCTGACGGTGGCGGGGGCGCTCGTGGTGCTCCGGGAGCCGGACGAGATGGTGGTCTTCTCCCCGGACGACCCGGGGACAGGGGACGGGACGGTGGTTCCCCTCCCCGACTGCCGGTCCACGGCGGGGCTCTGGGACGCCTTCGAGCGGATCTGCGCAACGGTGGGGGAGGGGGACGCCCTGGTCGTGGACCTGACCTACGCGCCGGGCCCGCTCCCGTTCGTGGTCTTCCTCGCCCTGGCGTACGTCCGCGAGCTCCGGGGGGCGACGATCGAGAGGGTCTACTACGGGCATCGGCCCGAGCGGACGGTGACCGAGCTGCCGGTCCACGACCTGACCCCGTTCGTGGAGGTGCTGGACTGGGTGAACGCGGTGCAGGCATTTTTGGGATTTATGGACGGGTCCGATCTCGCCCGGCTCTTTGCCGGGGTGCAGGACCGTGCCCACCGGGAGGGGCGCGAGCCACTACCCCGCCGGCTCAAGCCGTTCGCGAACAACCTGGGCCGGTTCACCTCGGCGGTACGGCTCTCGCGCCCGACGGAGGCGTTCCTCGCGGCGCACCTGCTCCACGAGCGAATTGGCGAGGTGGAGGAGGAGATCGCCGCCGACCTCCCGCCGCTCCGCCCGCTCCTGGACCGCCTGGACCAGGTTGCGACCTTCGCCTCGGACGAACCAGCACTCGACGACGCGATGCTCGCCCGGCAGCGGGCCCTGGTCCGGTACCAGCTCGACCACGGGCTGGTGAACCAGGCGGTGGAGCTCGCGCGGGAGTGGATGATCAACCTGCTGGTGCTCCGGCTCGGCTGCCCGGCGGAGCGGTGGCTGGAGCGCGACGTCCGCGAGACCGTGTCGCGGACGGTGACGGGGGCGATGCTTGCTCGCCAGAAGAAGCCGTTCGAGCCGACCGTGCTCTCGGACCGGTTCGAGGCCTTCCCGGACGCGGACGGGGTGACTGCTATCTGGCAGGCGATCGGGGACCTGCGCAACGACCTCGCCCACTGCGGGATGAACGAGCAGCCGAAGAGCGTGCGGGTGATCGAGCGGCGGGCGGCGGCGGTGGGCGAGGCGCTCGCCAGGCTCGCCTAAGTGACCCGCGCGACGCGGACGCGGTGCAGGGCGAGGAGGAAGGTGACGGCGGCGAAGAGGAAGAGGGCGCCGAACGAGACGAGGAGGTCCGCGGTCGAACAGGTGAAGGTGCGGCCGATCGCGCTGAACTCGGGGCCGATGGCGAAGTAGCGGATGCCGGTCACCACGTGGGTGAGCGGGTTCGCAAGCGAGAGGACGCGGAGCGCCTCCGGAAAGGCCTCGACAGGGTAGAGCGCGTTCGAGGCGAAGAAGATCGGCATCGTCAGCAGGGTCATGATCCCCTGCATCCCCTCGGGCGACTCCATCGAGATGGCGATGGCGGAGGAGAGGAAGACGAACCCAAGAGAGAAGACAGAGACAAAGGCGAAGATGCCGAGCACCGCGATCACCACCTGGAGCGGGGAGTAGCCGGCAAAGAACCGGACGCCGAGGAGGAGGCCGAAGGCGAGGATGATCCCTGCCTGGATGCCGGACTTGGTGATCCCGGAGAGGCCCATCCCGAGGACGATGTTGGACCGGGGCATCGGCGCGGCCATCACCTCGCGGAGGAGGCCCCAGTTCTTGTCGAAGATGAGGCTCATTCCCCCGAAGAGGCTGGTGAAGAGGGTGGTCATCGAGATGACGCCGGCGCACATGAAGGTGAGGTAGCCCACCTGGGGGATGCCGGTGACGGCCGGTGCCTGTGCGGCGACGGCGTCGAAGCTGCTCGACATCGCGATCCCGAAGAAGGCGAGCCAGAGCGCAGGCTGGACGAGCGAGGAGAGGAGGAGGGTGCGGAACCGGACGTAGCGGAGCATGTCTCGCCAGTAGATGGTGAGGAAGCGCTGTTCCATCGTCACCGCCTCCGTCCCATCACGGCGGCGAAGGGCTCGGCGCCCTCGTCGCGGAGGGCGCGCCCGGTGTGGTGGATGAAGACATCGTCCATGGAGGGCTTCTTGATGTTGAGCCCGTCGAGCGTGATGCCGCCCTCGCGCAGGGACTCGAGGAGCCGGGGGACGATCCGGGTGCCGTCCTCGGAGACGGTGACGAGGAGGCCCGCCGGCCCCTTCTCACGGACACCGGTGACGGCGGGATCGGCCTCGAGGACGGCGCGGGCCCGACCGTTGTCGGCCGTCTCCAGGTAGACGAGGTCCTGGCCGAGCGCGTTCTTGAGGGCGAGGGGGGTGTCCTCGGCGATGATCCGGCCCCGGTCGATGATCGCGATCCGGTCGGAGAGCTGGTCGGCCTCGTCCATGTAGTGGGTCGTGAGGAAGATGGTGGTGCCGTCCTGGTTGACGCCGCGGAGGTAGTCCCACATCCGGGCGCGCGTCTGGGGGTCGAGGCCGATCGTCGGCTCGTCGAGGAAGAGGACGGTGGGGCGGGTCATCAGGCCCCGCGCGATCTCGAGACGGCGCTTCATGCCTCCGGAGAGGTGCTTGACGAGCACGTCCCGCTTGGTCTCGAGCTCGACGAGCCGGACGAGCTCGTCGGTCCGTTCCCGGAGCTCCCCGCGCAAGAGCCCGTAGAGCCTGCCGTGGAAGAGGAGGGTCTCCGCCACGGTCATATCCCGGTCGAGGGTGACCTCCTGGAAGACGATCCCGATCGCCTCGCGGACACGGTCGGGCTCGGTGCGGAGGTCGTGCCCGGCGACGACCACCTCGCCCTCCTGGAGCGGGAGGAGGGTGGTGAGGACGTTGATGACGGTGGACTTGCCGGCGCCGTTCGGGCCGAGAAAGGAGAAGACCTCGCCCGGGCGCACCCGGAAGGAGACGCCGTCGACGGCGACGAGGTCGTCGAAACGGTGCGATAGGCCTTCGACCCGGATCACGTCGTCCTGCATCGTCCCCCCGTTCTTCAGCGTCCGGTGATGCCGGTGGTGCCGCCCTGCCGGAGCGTGGTCCCATCGTCGCAGACCGGTGCCTGCCGGGCAATCCCGACCCGGCCGCGGGTGACGGCGAGCACGATGCCGAGTGACTCGAGGTACTCCCGTGCCTTGCCGGTGCCGTGGATCAGGAGGTCGACCAGGTCCTCCTCCTCGTCGAGGTCGAGGTAGAGGCGGAAGGAGTCGACGAGCTCGGTCGAGAGGCCGGCGTCTCGGGCGATGCCGAGGTGTTTCTCGACCGAGCACTGATAGTAGTCGACGTGGAACCGGGCGGGCTCCCGGATAAAGAGCGCGTTGGTGCCGCCGCCCCGTCCGGGGGCGATCGCGACGTCGGCGCTGGTCCCGGTGAGCCGGCGTATTGCCCCGGTGTCGGCGAGCGGGAGGTCGGCCATGATGATCAGGACGGGCTCGTCCAGGGTGGGGAGGAGCTCGTTGAGCGCATCGGAGAGCCCGCAGGGGGCAACCCTGACGCCGACGCCGGGGCAGTCGTAGTCGGTGGTGGCGAGGACGAGGGGTTCGAGCCCGGCGGAGCGCACCGCGCCCACCACGTCGGCGAGCATGGCGCGGGCGAAGGCCTCGCGTTCGTCCTGGCTGAGGAGCCCCGAGAGCCTGGTCTTCGGGTTGACCGGCCGGAACGGGATCACGGCGACGGGCATGGAGCGATCAGATCGGGTTCGCGCTGCTATATGAAAAGGGTGCGCTCCCGGGCCGACCAGGACGCTCTCTTATATTACGGTGGAGGCCCCAACAGGATCGATCAGGCAGTGGTGAACGGGCCGATGGCATCTTCTAACCGTCTTCTTCTCGGCCTCCTCCTGGTGGCGCTCCTCCTCCTGCCGGCTGCTGCGTCGGCGTGGGAACTCCGGCTGACGGACAACGCCGGGATACAGCGGTTTCCTTCGATCTCCGGACAGAAGATCGTCTGGGAGGACGACCGGAACGGGAACTTCGACATCTATCTCTATGACATGGGCACCGGCCAGACACGCCGGCTGACCGACGATCCGAAGGACCAGGTGGCCCCCCGTATCTCGGGGAACCGGGTGGTCTGGCAGGACTACCGGAACAGCCAGAGCCTGGAGAACCCGGACATCTACCTCCTCGACCTCTCGACGGGGGAGGAGCGGATGCTCAACAGTCCGTTCTCGTTCGATAACGGCGGGTACGAGATGCGACCGGACATCGACGGCGACGTGGTGGTCTGGGAGGACTCGGCGGCGGCGATCTCGGAGTACTCACGGATCTACTTCTACGACATGGAGAACCCGGCGCCGATCCAGATCTACCAGGACTCGACCGCCCAGACACGCCCCGCCGTCTCGGACCGGAAGGTGGTCTGGACCGACTTCAACCTGGGTGGAGTCTACTTCCGGTACCTGCTCGACACCCAGGTGCACGTGCTGGAACGGTTGACCTCGGAACCGGTGATGGACCCCGACATCTCGGGCACCCGAGTGGTCTGGGCACAGTTCATCCCTGAAGACTCGCGGTACAACATCCGGCTCTTTGAGCTCGACCTGACGATGACCGGCGGTACCGGGCGGTGGCTCTCACCGGGCTCCGCCCCGCAGGAGCAGCCGGCGATCGACGGCAATCGTGTCGTCTGGCGGGACGAGCGGAACGGGAACGAGGACCTCTACCTGTACGACCTCTCGGCAAACCGCGAGGTGCCGCTCGTGGTGGCGCCGGGGAGCCAGAACAGCCCCGACATCGACGGCGACCTGGTGGTCTTCACCGACAACCGGAACGGCAACGACGATATCTACGTGGCGTCCGTGCCGGTGCTGACGCCGACGCCGACGCCCACCCTCACGGTCTTCGCGGTGCCGGGCGGTTCGGGCGTGCCCCACGATCTGAACGGCGATGGGAAGTGCGAGGACGTGAACGGGAACACCCGGAAGGACTTCCAGGACGTCGTCCTCTTCTTCAACCAGATGGACTGGATCGCGGCGAACGAGCCGGTGGCGGCGTTCGACTTCAACGGCAACACCCGGATCGACTTCCAGGACGTGGTCACGCTCTTCAACCGGCTCTGAGCACTGGGGAGGCGGGCCGGCACCCCCCGTGCGAAAATCCTCCAATCTCTCCCTCTTTTCAGAAAAAGCGTTGCTATCGTGAACATTTACCGATCCGGCTCCTCGATGGGCGTGCCCGAAAGGCGAAACATTATGTGTGATAACGGGGTCAATTGTAACTATGAACGATCAGAGCCATTCCCGGACCGGGCGATTCCTCCTGCTCGCCCTGGTCCTCGCGGCCCTCTGCGCCCTCGTTGCCGGCGCCAGTGCCGCGACGGTGACCACCGGGACATTCCAGATTCCTTCGGTCGGCGGGACCGTCCAGGTTCCCGTTGTCCTCGACTCCGCTCCGACCGGTCTCATCGGGGCCGAGTACACGATCACGATCACCTCTTCGTCGGTCGCTGAGATCACGGGGTTCACGAAGCCCGCATGGGTATCAATGACCTCCCCTGCCACGTTCTCGGGACCCGTTACGACATACACCATCCGGATGATGGATTTCACGGGTGAAGCTGTCTCTCTTGGTGCGACAAACGTCGACGTCGGTACCTTCACGCTCAGCGGCAAGGCGGTGGGTGTCACTAACATCACCATCACCCCGACCACGAACCTCGGTTTCCAGGACCGAAATTCTGACATCTACGCGGTTACCACCCCGAATGGAAAGCTGACAGTCGGCACCCCGACGGCGACGCCCACCGCCACCCCGACGGTTGAGCCCACCGCCACCGTGACCACGACGCCGACCCCCGGCGGCGAGCAGCCCTTCCCCGCGCCGCACGCCGTCCCGGGCACGGTCCAGTCCGAGCACTTCGACACCGGCGGGCAGGGC
>CASGHK010000022.1 GCA_949320185.1 uncultured Methanomicrobiales archaeon
GGCTCCTCGCTGATCAGGGACGCCGGCATCAGCGCCCGCTCCTCGATCACCGAGAGAACGTCGCCGTCGACATACGACGCGTTCGTGTTCGCCCAGGGCACCGCGATCCGCCGCTGGTCGTAGAAGTCGGCGAAGTCCGTGAGGGTCCCGCCGTTCCCCGCCCAGTTTGGGCCGGCGCCGCCCTGGAAGTTCGAGTCGAACCACTGGACGCTGAGCCGGTCGTGGATCCCGGCGGAGAAGAGGTTCGCGAGCTCGAGGCACCCCGTCCCCGCCCAGACCCAGCAGGTGCCCGCCGCTCCCTGGTCCCGCTCGGCGGCCACGTACGGCACGAGCGAGAGGAGCGAGAACGAGACGGGCCCGGTGGTCGACCGCGTGCGGGTCACCGGCAGCACCGCGGCGGGAGCCGGCGAGGCCCGCTCGTAGTCCCCCACCCACTCCCTGAGCGCCGCGTCGTCCAGGCGGAGGAGCGGGTCGGCCCCCGCTGTCGGGACGTGCGGGTCGCCGGCTGCGGCAAGCGGGGCGATGAGGCAGAGTGCGAGCAGGAGCCCGGCGGCGAGCCGGATGATGACGAACATATCTCTCATGGAACCGTGTCCTGCCAGTCGACGGGGACCGGCTGGTCTCGTGGCGGTTATTTCAATCAAACGTGGTCCCGGTACGGTATCAAGGAGACGGTAGGGGCGAACGGGAACCCTAACCGGACCCGATCTCTGAGAAGAGGGTCACCACGTCGGCGAAGTCCGCCCGCCCGTTGCCGTTGTAATCGTAGGGACCGGCCGGCGCGTTGGCCGCGATCCAGTCGAGCGAGGAGAAGACCAGGACCACGTCCGCGAAGTCGAGACGGTTGTTGCCGTTCGCGTCCTCAAACCGCCCGTCGCCATCCGGGTCCGACGGCGGGCCGAAGGCGCCCGGCAGCTGTACCGGTGCCGGCGCGACGAGCGCGAGTGTCCTCGACGCGTTCAGCCGCCCCCCCGAGACCGTCCTCCCCGCGAGCGACGGCACGGGATCGGCACCCTCCATGAGGGCGCGCTTCAGGTCGAACACCGAGAGCGAGCGGTTCAGGGAGAGGGAGAGTGCAGCCACACCGGCGACGTGCGGGACCGCCATCGACGTCCCGGATAACCAGGCATAGCCCCCGCCGAGAGAGGTCGAGAGCACGTTCACGCCGGGGGCGCCGAGATCGACCGAGACCGCGCCGTAGTTCGAGAAGGAGGCACGTTCGTCCGATGGGCCGGTGGCAGCCACCGAGACGACCTGCGGCAGCGGGTAGCAGGCGGGATACTGCGGCGTCAGGTCCGTGTCGTGGCCGTTGTTGCCCGCAGAACAGACCACGAGGGCCGGGCTCGCCGCGATGGCGTCCCGGATCAGGTCTGAGTCCGGCTCGTACCACGAGCAGGAGAGCACGTCGGCACCCATCCGGTTCGCGTACAGGATCGCTTCCGCCGCCTCGCTGACGAACCCGTAGTCGCTCCCGCTCTGCATGTACTTGAGCGGCATGATCCTCACCTGCCACGCCACCCCGGTCACCCCGATCCCATTGCCTCCAACGGCACCCGCCGTTCCCGCACAGTGAGTCCCGTGCCCATAGGCGTCGTCGGGGTCCGGGTCCCCGTTCCGGAAGTCCCAGCCGTTCACGTCGTCGACGTAACCGTTGTGGTCGTCGTCCAGGCCGTTTCCGGGGACCTCCCCCGCGTTCGCCCAGATGTTCGCCGCGAGGTCGGGGTGCCCCCGCGACACCCCGGTGTCGATCACCGCGACCACGACCTCGCGGGACCCGGTCGTCCGGTTCCAGGCCGCCGGCGCCGCGATCCGGGAGAGGCCCCAGAGCTCACCGTACCGCGGGTCGTCGGGAACCCGGTCCAGGCGGCAGACCCAGTCCTTCTCCACGCGTTCGACCGAAGGGTCGGCGCGGTATCGAGTGGCGGTCGCCTCGAGGTCGGCGCCGGCAGAAAGGGTCACCACCTGCCGGCCCGGAAGGCCGAGCGGCCCCAGGTCGCGCGTCACCCGTCCGCCCAGAGCGGCGTGGACCCCGGTCATCCGGGCGGCGGCGGCGTCCAGACCAGAACGAAAGGTCACGATCAGGCGGTGCGCGGCATAGTCGCCGTCGGGCCCCGTCACGACATCCATCGAGGCGACGGACTCCTCGCCGGAGGCAGGGAGGCAGAGGACGGCACCGAAAAGAAAGAAGAGAACGACCGGGAGGAGGACCGCCTCACCCGGTCGCATCATACACATCCACCCGGTCGATCTCGACCGGCTGGCGCTCGCGCGCCGCCGCCTCACGCAGCTCGGCGACGCGCGGCACGTTCTTTAAGCCGGAGAGGAGGACCACCACCCCGACGCGTCGCGAGTCGACCGGGTAGTCCCCCGACCGGAGTTCGAACCCGGCGATCGTCCGGTCCAGCCAGCGCTGCACCGTCGAGAACCCCTTCATCGAGAGCTCGCGCGACGGGCCGGCCACGAGCAGCAGCGCCTTCTCCGCCGACGTCAGGTCGAATGGGACCGAGACCTCCTCGTAGCAGGCCTTCTTTGCCAGCTCGACGATCCGGGCGGCGCCGTCGTACGGATCCGGCCGCGAGAGGAACGGGATCGGCCTCCCGAGCAGCCGTGCCAGCCAGTGCTCCCGGAGCGGTTCGAACGCGTACCCCACCGCGGCATAGCCCTGCCCCACCAGGGTGCCGAGCACCTCGCCCGCGTCGACCACCAGCTGCCCCACCTCGCCGCCGTACTCCCCGGCCCGGAGGAGGAGGCCCATCCGCCGGGCCGCCTCCTCGTTCAGGGCCGCGTAGAGCGCCGGAGACGGGTCCCGCGAGTCGGCATCCCGCCGCCCGGCAAAGGTCTCGTTGTCGAAGAGGAGGACCGCGTCCGCCGCCGGCTGGAGGGCGTCCAGCGCCTCCCCCGCCGAGGCGGAGATCCGCTGCCCCTCCGAGCGCTGCGGCAGGGCGGCGAGCACGATCACCGGCTCAGCGAACGACTCCCTGAGCGTCTCGGCGAACGAAGGCGCGAGCGCCGCCGTCTCGCCCCCGGCCCCGACGCAGAGCAGGAGCGCGTCCACCCCCGACGCGTCCTGCCGTTTCAGGTGAAAGAGCACCTGCTCGAGGTCGATCGCCTCCGGTCCCACCGGCGGGTAGTAGAGCCGGTGCTCCTCGGAGATCGCCCCGAGCTGGCGGAGGGCTGCGGCGTCCGTGTCGATCGCTGCCGCCTCCACGCACCTCACGCGGCCGGCACGGTCCAGGCGCAGGAGCGTATCGGCGAGGCGTCCGCCCGCCCCCCCGAGCCCGATCGCAAGGATTCGCATGGTCTCTTCCAGTGTTATCGCCGGGAGAGGATATGTGCATCGACACGCCTCTCGGGCGGTCAAATGTCGGTGAAGAAGAAAAAAGGGAGTTAGATATAGGGGTTCCGGAGCCCCTTGCCGACGCCGAACGACGCCCGCTCCTCGATGGTCTTCCGGTTCTTGGTGATCTTCTCGGTGGCGAGCTTCGTGACGAGCTCGAGACC
>CASGHK010000023.1 GCA_949320185.1 uncultured Methanomicrobiales archaeon
AAACGCGCGATCATGTCCCGCACGGCGATCATGTTCCAGCGGACGTTCGCGTTGTATGGGAACGACCGTGTGATTGAGAACGTCCTGCACGCTCTCGACGACATCCATTATCCGATCGAGAAGGCGGTGAGTCGTGCAGCGGATCTCCTCGACGAGGTGCGTCTCTCTCACCGAATGATGCACATCGCCCGTGACCTGTCTGGTGGGGAGAAGCAGCGCGTGGTGCTGGCTCGCCAGCTGGCGAAGGAGCCGTTTCTTCTGTTCGCGGACGAGCCGACGGGGACTCTGGACCCCGAGACGGCCGGTGTCGTCCACGGCGTCCTGAAGACGTCGGTGAAGGACAAGGGGATGGGGATGGTGGTGACGTCCCACTTCGCGAGCGTGATCGAGGATCTTGCGGACCGTGCGCTGCTGCTCGAGGACGGCGCGGTCATCGCGCTGGGATCGCCTCGCGAGGTTGTCGCTCGTTTCATGGAGGACTACGCTGACCTCGAGGCGTTCGAGAAGCCGGAACTCGGGGACGTGCTGTTGCAGGCCCGGGAGGTGATGAAGCGGTACATCTCGGTGGACCGTGGTGTCGTTCGTGCGGTCAACGGGGTCAGTTTCGAGGTGAAGCGCGGGGAGATCTTCGGGATCATCGGCCGTTCCGGTGCGGGGAAGACGACGCTGTCGCGGATCATCTCGGGGATCATCGAGCCGACGGGGGGCGAGATGAACATCCGTGTCGGCGACGAGTGGATCGACATGACGAAGCCCGGGATCGAGAACCGGGGTCGTGCGAAGGGGTACATCGGGCTCCTGCACCAGGAGTACGACCTGTTCCCGCACCGGACGGTGCTGGACAACCTGACGGACGCGATCGGTCTGGAGTTCCCGAAGGAACTGGCGATGCGGAAGGCGGTGGTGACGCTGAAGATGGCGGGCTTCTCGGACGAGAAGAGCCGTGCGGTGCTTGACCGTCTTCCAGGGCAGCTCTCGGAGGGTGAGAAGCACCGGGTGGCGCTGGCGCAGGTGCTGATCCGGGAGCCGATGCTGGTGATCCTGGACGAGCCGACGGGGACGATGGACCCGATCACCAAGATCGACGTGAAGCACTCGATCCTGCATGCCCGCGAGGAGACGGACGAGACGTTCATCGTCGTCTCGCACGACATGGACTTCGTCCGGGACATCTGCGACCGCCTCGCCCTGATGCGGGGCGGCAGGATCATCCAGATCGGACCCACTGACGAAGTCCTCGAGGTCCTCACCGAGGAGGAGCGGCGGGTCATGGCATCGGGGAGCCCCGCCTGAGGCCCCGATGCCAACCATCCACCTGGACGGAATTCCCCGGGACCTCCCCCCCGGAGCGACCCTGGCGGACCTCTGCGAAGGCTGTGACCCCGCCTGTGCCGTCGCGGTGATCCGTCCCTCCACGGCAGAGGCAGCCGCAACGGCCAACGTCAGGCTCGCCACCACTGCCGGTGAGGTGACGATAGAGACCCTTGGTTCCGGCCGCCTGCCGGCCGTGGACCTGATCCAGGGCCTGGCGGTCCAGTGGTCTGACCGGACCTCCGTCGCGCTCGGCCCGTTCCCAAGTGACGTCGTCCCGACCCGCCAGGTCCACCAGTACCAGCGCGGCGACGTGGTACTCGGGTGCGGCGGGTACGACCCGGCTCGGTCGTATCTCGTCCTGGTCCGGGCCCGTCATTCGGCTGATTACGGGACCGGGGCGGACGGCGGAATCGTCGGCACGGTGGTGGCCGGACGTGCAGTCGTCGACCGTATCGGGCCAGATGATCAGGTCGAGACGGTCCAGCCCGTCCTTTCGTGGGCGGACACGAGCCGGTCTTTTACGACAACCGACCGTTCGATAGCGCTTGAGGACGGGATGGAGGTCGTCACCCGCATCGGGGTGACGGCCGAAGGCTTCGGCGGCGCTACCGTCGAGACCGGCACCGCCGCCTCGGTCGAGCACCTCCTCCTCTCGCTCGAGGCGGGCACCTTCGAGGTCGCCCGGACCGCGTCGACCCACATCACCGAGGAGCGGCTCGCAGGGACGCCGGTGCCGTCGGAGAAGGCCCACGGACGGCGAGAGGGAGTCGTGACGGTGCGCACCTCGGGGGCACGAGCCGGCTGCCTCTACATCTACCGCGAGGATGTACCCTCCTCCCCCCAGCACACGATCGTGGGCCGGGTCAACCATGGGCTCGAGCTCGTCAAGCTGGCCCGCGAAGGGGACCGCCTGGCGGTCAGCTGTATTCCGGCCAGGTTCGATCTGCTCGGCCTTCCGCTCGAGACCGCTGTGCAGATCGCGGCCGAGCGAGGGGTCGCATTCGAGGCGGACCGGACCGAGCCAGGCCGTGTGGTTGTCGGGCAGACCCCTGGCACCACGCTCGAGGTCCTTGAGAAGGGTGCCGTGAACGTCACCACGGTCCCGCTCTCGGACGTGATCGATATCCGGCTCGACCCGGTGGCCGCTCCGGCATCCGTTGCAGTCTTCCGTCGGATCACCGGGTTGAAGTACCACGCCATCGGGACCATGCCGTTCTTCTTCTCGTTCGAGGACGTCTTCCTCTTTAAGCCGAAGCTCCCGAACGATGTCCGGCTCACCCCCGAGAACACCCCGACGGGAGAGACTCCAGCGAATGCCCTGGCGATCACCAATGACGCTCGGAAAGGTCGAGGGATGGTCGGGATTCGACTCGCACCGAACTCCGAGTTCGGCCCCACCTCGGAGCCTTTCGAGGGGACGAACCTGATCGGAACCGTTATCGACGTCGGAAAACTGAAACGGATGAAGGAAGGAACGATCGTGCATATTCGGGAGGCCCGGCCGTGAGCGAGGCGGCCGCAGCGGACAGGGTGTCCGCACGACCCGGCGTGCAGCCCGGCACTGCCACGAAGTATGTCTTCGTCGACTCGCCCGAGCTGACCGCCGCCGACCTCGCACTCCGGGGGTACGAGATAGCCCCGGGTGTTCAGATCAAGGAGACCTGTTTCGGGCTGATGATCACGGGGCCCGAGGCGGATGTCGAACGACTGGTTGACGAGCTTCGGCTCCTCGATCCCGACCGGATCTTCGTGAAAGACCGGGGCTTTCCACCGGGCGACGAACGGCGCTGCCGCGCGAATCTCGGCGGCGCGCGCCCCGGCTTTTACGGTCACGAGAACGAGATGCGGCTGGTCCGATATATCTCGTCCGGCCTCCGGGCGCTCCGCGACCCGAAGAAGGCGGACCTGCTGCGTGCCAAGCCCAGGAGCCCCGACGAGCCGCTCTCCGTCGAGCGCCTGAACACGATCATCCAGGAGTCCTGATATGGCGAAAGTATTCATCTATCCCGGCACGAGCCTGATCCTCTCCGACCTCGTCTCCCGGTTCGGCCACCGGCCGCTCGGCTCGGCTCTCTCGGTGCGGGAGAAGGTCCAGACGGCGGGGCTCGACTCGCCGCCCCTCCAGATTACGCCCGAGGACCCGAAGAAGGGTCTCCGTTTCGCCGCGGTGGAGGTTCCCTCAGGAGTCCGCGGCCGGATGTCCCTCCATGGCCCGCAGATCGAGGAGGCCGAAGCAGGGATCATCATCCTGGACGCGGACCTCGCCTTCGGGTGCATGGGCTGCGCTCGGACCAACGAGCTGGTCCGCTTCCTCCTGCACCAGCGTGACATCCCGATCCTGGAGCTCACGTATCCTCGCAGCGACGAGGAGGGTATCCGGTTCGTCGCCGCGATCAGGGATTTCCTCTCGGCCCTTGCCGGAGGTGCGGCTGCATGAGCGCACCTGTCCGAATCGCCCTGCTCGCGTGTGGGGCCGAGTACTCCGGTGTGATGCCAGAGATCTACGAGGCGGCGCGCCAGGTGGAGGCCGAGGTCTTCTACCCCGACGTGACACTCGCCGACGTCAGGGCTGCGGGCAGGGGCTTCGGCCTCGACGTCCACTCGGCCGATCTCAAGCTGATGATCGCCCGGGCGGAGGCCCTCGTGGAGGGGCGCACCGAGGCCGACGCGGTCTTCATCGCCACCTGCTTCCGCTGCGCCGAGGCGGCGATCGTCAGGAACGAGCTCAGGCGCTATATCCACGAGGGGTCCCGACTCCCCGTCGTCTCGTACTCGTTCACTGAGCGGACAACCGCGGGGACGCTCCTGACCCGGATGGAGGCGCTCGTTACGATCGCCCGCCGGCGGGCCCTGCTCGCCCGCGAGCGGCAGGAAGGGATCACGCTCGGCCTCGACTCGGGATCGGCTACCACCAAAGCGATCATCATGAAGGACAACGAGGTGATCGGGACCGGGTGGCGGCCGACGACGCAGGTACAGCAGTCGGCGGACGATGTGATTGCGCTCGCGCTCGAGGAGTCGGGGATCCGGCGCTCGGAGATCGAGGCGACCGGCGTAACCGGATACGGCCGGTTCCTGCTCGGGAACTCGATCGGGGCGGACCTGATCCAGGAGGAGCTGACCGTCAACTCCAAGGGTGCGGTCTACCTCGCCGACCGACAGCACGGTTTTGCCACCGTGATCGACATCGGGGGCATGGACAACAAGGCGATCACTGTTCAGGACGGGATCCCAGGCGTCTTCACGATGGGCGGAATCTGCGCTGGCGCCTCGGGGCGGTTCCTCGAGATGACCGCAAAAAGGCTCGGCGTGGACATCACCGAGCTCGGCCCGCTCGCGATGAAGGGGATGGGCCAGAACGTCCCGATGAACTCCTACTGCATCGTCTTCGGGACTCAGTCGCTCGTGAATGCGCTCGCGGCCGGCAACACCCCCGAGGACGTCGCCGCCGCCGCCTGCCACTCGGTTGCCGAACAGGTCTACGAGCAGCAGCTCCAGGAGGTCGATATCCGTGAGCCCGTCATCATGGTCGGCGGCACCTCCCTGATCACGGGGCTCGTCCACGCGATGGGCGAGCTCCTCCAGACCGAGGTCGTCGTCCCTCGCCACTCCCAGTTCATCGGTGCAGTCGGTTCGGCCCTGCTCGCGTCGGGCTTCATCAGGAAGGGGTGAGAGATGGTCCTGGACCATTTCGTGGTCGAGTCGCCCGAGGCCTGGGCCGTGTCCGCATACACGGACATCGCGAACGACGTCCTCCTGGACCATAACCTGGCCCGGGCGATCGAGCGACTCCACATCGAGATCGACCCCGAGTACCCGCTATTCATCGCGGTCGGAACGTTCGGACGGCTTCCGTCGGTCGTCCACCTCAAGGACTTCGCCGAGGTGACCCGCACCCCTGAAAAAGTCACTCTCGGAATCACAGACGAGACCCACCTTGCCGCCCTCCTCGACCAGCTCTGGGACCGGTACGGTCGCAACAGGGTCGAGCAGCCGGACCGCTGGACGATCGAGATCGCCGAGGACACCGAGCTTCCTGTCGCCCCGGATCTCATCGAGATGCTCGTCTCGGACCCCTCGATCGGCCTGGTCCGCGACCTGATCTACGCCCTCCTCGCGATCGCGCCCGAGGGCTTCCGGGTCCGAACGCACCACTACGAGAACGGCCGGTTCTGGCTCGCGGCGAGCGAGAATACCCTGCCAGACGACCTGGATGCCCGCGTCCGTTCGCTCTTTTCCCGGATGGAGGCGCCGGCATGATCCTGGTCCCCATCACCTACAAGGGCGGCGTCTACCGCCACGACGAGATCGTCGACCTGATCGCCGACCTGGGCGGGTACGTGATCCAGAAGCACGTCCTTGCCACCGAGGTCGTTCTCCTCTGCCTCGTTCCGCGTGAGGACATCCCCCTGATAGAACAGATCGGCCGGCCGCTCGGCGGCGAGGTGAAGCCCTCCCCACTGGTCGGAACCGAGGTCGCGATCGTCACCCCGTCGCTCTCGATCCACCACCTGCCCCACCCGGCATGCGACATCGCCGAGTACGTCAGGAGGCTCGGGGCGAAGTCCAACATGATCGGGCTCGCCCGGGGCTACGGCAAGCGGGTCGCTCAGACGTCCGCTGAAGAACGCGAGATCATCAACGAACACGACTGCGCCGTCTTCCTGCTCGGCAACTTCGATCACTGTATCCGCAAGAAGATGGTGGCGCTCCGGCGGGGGATCGACGTCCCGATCATCCTGACCGGCAAGCCCCCAACGGAGGACCTCCAGAAGGCGGTCGACCCACCCGTCGCGGGCTACGTCGGGAATGTCGGCCGGTTCATGCACCGGACCAAGGAGGCGGACGAGCTCGAACGGCTCGACGCAATCGTCGCCGAGGTGACCCGCGTCCTGGACCTCCGGCGCGAGGAGATCGCGAAGGACCCGCTCTCCGCCTCACCGGCGCGGCTTATGTCCGTAATCCAGGCCCAGGTCCCCGAGGTCCTCGAGGTGACGAGTCCAACTCCGATCACGGTCCAGATCGCGGGACTCCGGGTGAAGCTCCCCTACGCCGAGTTCGCCGACCGGGTTCGGGCGGCGGAGGTCGAGGAGGGGGTCACGATCGGTCAGCTCGCCGATATCCTGCCCTCGCGGATGCGCGACTATATTCTCGTCCGGATCAAACCCTCTTCAGAGACGGACATCGTCGTCTAGTCTCGACTGGACGAGGATCTCCCCCCATTCTGGAGACCAGGCCATGACCTTTGAAGAGGAACTGTCCGAGATAGTGAACGCCGGCACTGAGGAGACCTGTGCCGGATGGATGAAGGCGATCGAGCAGGAGTACGGTAAAGTCCCGCTGATCTTCCAGCGGATGGCTGAGCGGCCGGAGGTGCTGATATCGCACCTGCTCTACAAGGACGCAGTGACCCAGACGTCTGCCCTCGACCCGAAGTACGTCGAGCTGATCTGCCTCGCCGTCGGGGCCGCCCTCAAGTGCACCCACTGCACCGGGTACCATATGCAGGCGGCCTTGAGGATGGGCGCGAGCCGGGAGGAGATCCTGGAGACCGTGCTGATCGCCGGGTTGATCTCGAACTCCTCGGTCCTGGCGAACGCCTATCGTGTCATCGACGATAAACTCGCAAAATGCGTCCCCTGCGAGACTGCCGGCATCACGAAGAACGGAAACGGTTGTGACCGGTGAATCGGCCGACGTGGTGGTGGTCGGTGGCGGGCCGGCGGGGCTCTTCTGCGCGGCCCAGCTCCCGGCAGGCCTCGACGTGCTCGTCCTCGAGCGGATGCCGGGGCCCGGAGCGAAGCTCCTCCTCTCCGGCTCTGGCCAAGCGAACCTGACCCACGAGGGGACGGTGGGAGCGTTCCTCGAGCACTACGGTGCGAAGGACCACGGTCGGTTCCTCCGGCACGCCTTCGCCGCTCTCCCGAACGATGCGCTCTGCCGCTGGTTCACCGACCACGGAGTCCCGATCGAGGTCCGCGAGGACGGCAAGGTCTTCCCGGTCTCGAGGCGGTCGCAGGATGTGCTCGATGCGGTGCTGGACGCCTGTTCGGCACACCGAGTCCGTGTCCGGACCGGGGTCCGGGTCCAATCGGTGGAGCGAGCCAAAGACGGGCTCCTCGTCGGGACGGGGGCGGGAGCGGTCGAGGGCCTGTCGGTCGTCATCGCGACGGGCGGCGCTTCATACCCGCAGACGGGCTCATCGGGAGACGGCTTCCGGCTGGCCGCGGAACTCGGCCACACGGTGGTCGAGCCCCGCCCTGCTCTCACCCCGATCGAGCCTGATCCCTATCCATTCGCCGACCTCGCGGGGGTGACGGTGCCGGGCGCGAGCCTCACGCTGGAGCGGGAAGAAAGACGCGTCGCCTTCGAACAGGGGGACCTCCTCTTCACACACCGGGGTCTCTCCGGGCCGGTCGTTCTCCACCTCTCCCGGTCGGTGCTCCCGCATGACCGTCTCCGGGTCTCGTTCCTGAATCCCCTCCGGGCAGACGAGGTCGACGCCCGGGTCGTCGCTCTCTGCGCCGAGCACGGTGCGGCCCGGCTCCCTGCGGTCCTCAGTCCTCTCGGGCTCCCCGATCGGCTCGTCCGCCGGTTGCTCGAGCTCGCTGCTCTCCCCCCGGACCTCATCGGGGCGCGGGTCACCCGCGAAGCGCGCCGGGCGCTGGTGGCGGCTCTCACAGCCCTACCTCTCGAGGTCTCGCGCGTCGGGGGGTTCGGGGTCGCGATGGCGACCGCCGGCGGGGTCGCCCTTGGGGAGGTCGACCCGCGCACGATGGGCTCACGCCTGGTTCCCGGGCTGTTTTTCGCTGGCGAGGTCCTGGATATCGACGGGGACAGCGGTGGATACAACCTCCAGGCCGCATTCTCGACCGGAGCGCTCGCCGCCGCCGGCGTCGCTCGGTACCTGGGGTCGGTGCCGTCGGGGCGGAGTTGAGGAGGCGGACCCTATATGCCCCCGGGCGTAGAACAGGATCTCCAATGAGCTCCGCGCCACCTCCCCGCACGATCGACGATATCGCTGCCGAGTACGCGGCCTTCTGCCAGGAGGTCGCCGACCGATGCACCCGTGACATGCTGGAGATCGAACGGCTGATCTCCATCCTGGAAGAGAGGAAGCCGGTCCACTGCTACGGATTCGGCAGGAGCGGCAACGTCGCATCGGCGCTGGCTATCCGCCTCCGGCATTTCCAGCGCGTTCTCGGGGACGTCTGGTTCTGCGGCGACCTGGTGCGCAACACATTCAACAACACGGACCTCCTCATCGTCGTCTCGAAGAACTGTTCCCGTTCCGACCTCCTCTATCACGTCGAGAGAGCCCGAAAAGGGGGGATGACATGCGCCTTCGTGACGGGTGAACCGCCCCTCCCGGAGTGCATCCAGGATGGCGATCTGGTCTTCTCGCTCCCGTCGAAGAAGAGCAGCCCCATCTATGGCGGGGGCGATTTCGAGCTCGCGGCCTTCTTCTTCCAGGAGGTGCTCGTCTCGCGGATCGGAGCGCGCTTCAACATTGACCCAGACGATGTCGACGAGTACCATGTCCCCTGAGCCGGCACCGATCGCGCACGTGACATGATCGGGCTTCCACCACCGGGGGTCCGCCGCCCTTCTTTTATCGACAGCGTCCATGCCGCCCCGATTCATCAGGTGTTTGCGGCGTTGTTCCACGCCGAACCTTTCCCTTACGAGAACCCGACGTCGAGGGTCCGCTGGCTCTCGGCGTCCAGCCCGGTGAAAATCACGACCTTTCCCTGCTGGCGATACCGCTCCCTGACCCGAGCGATCGCCGCCACCGCCGATTGGTCCCAGACATGCGACCGCCCGAGGTCGATCCGCACCTCCGAGGGGTCGTCGTCGTAGTCGAAGAGGTCGACGAAGGCGGCCATCGTCCCGAAGAAGAGCTGGCCCGAGACCGTGTAGACCTTCACCCCGTCCTCGCGCATCGCGGAGATCGCCGAGATCCGGGACATCTTCCAGCCGAAGACCAGTGCGGCCATCACCACGCCAGCAATCACGCCCTTCGCGAGGTTATGAGTGAAGACTACGATTGCCACCGTCCCGAGCATGATCACCGCGTCACTTCGCGGGATCTTCATGATGTCCCGGAGCGACTGCCAGTCGAAGGTGCCGACCGCGACCATGATCATCACGCCCACGAGTGCCGCCATCGGGATCTGCGCCACGATATCGCCGAAGACGATGATCAGGATGATAAGGAAGACCCCCGCCACCAGGGACGAAAGGCGGCCCGACCCTCCGGACTTCACATCGATAACCGACTGCCCGATCATGGCGCAGCCGGCCATCCCGCCGAAGAGGCCGGCGACGCAGTTCGCGAGCCCCTGGCCCCGTACTTCGCGGTCCCTGTCGCTCCGGGTAACGGTCATCTCGTCCACGATCGAGGCGGTCAGGAGCGACTCGAGCAGCCCGACGACCGTGAGAGTGGCCGCATACGGCAGGATGACCAGCAGCGTTTCGAGGGTGAGCGGCACCGCCGGCAGGACGAAGGCCGGCAGGGACCGCGAGATCGTTCCGAGGTCGCCTACGGTCTGGACGTCCAGTCTCAGGCCGATGGCGATCAGCGTCACCACCACGATCGCCGCGAGCGATGAGGGGACCGCCTTCGTATACCGGGGTAGGACGTGGACGATCGCGATCGTCAGGGCAACGAGGGCGTAGACGACCCACGGGACGTTGACGATGAACAGGACCTGGGCGAGGAAGATCAGGATCGCGAGCGCGTTCACGAACCCGAGCACCAAGGAATAGGGGACGTAGATGATGAACCGGCCGACCTTCAGGACGCCCAGTCCGACCTGGATCACGCCCATCAGGAGGGTGGCCGCTAAAAGGTACTGCAGGCCGAAGTCGCGGACCAGGACCACCATCACGAGGGCCATCGACCCGGTTGCGGCCGAGATCATGCCCGGGCGTCCGCCGACGAACGCGATGACGACCGCGATTCAGAAGGAGGCGTAGAGCCCGACCATCGGGTCGACCCCCGCGATCAACGAAAAGGCGATCGCCTCGGGGATCAGCGCGAGGGCTACGGTCATCCCGGCGAGGACGTCGCCGCGGACGTTCGAGAACCACTCCCGATGCAGAGCGTTGAGACTCATATAAGACTCCGAAAGTGGTGTCGACCGGCTGTAGCACGATGACGAAGAGGAAGGTCATGCGCGACCGTGACGACTGAGTGTACTAAACAACAACCCGCGACCATTTGAACCGTATGGTTCTGATAGGGGATATGGTACGCAACAGTTCACAAGGTCTCGGTTCGGACCAGAGATTCGTGTCCACGTTTCGCACCCTGCTGCTCGCCACCGACGGATCAGAGAACGCCAGGAGAGCGACCGAGACCGCGATAACGCTCGCCACCACACTTCACCTCACCTCGGTTCTTGTGGTCCATGTCGTCGGCAAGGCGCCCTCCGAGGCGCAGCTGGTCCGCGGGGGTCTCGACGTCCACGCCCTGTTCGACCAGGAGGCCCGGCGGGCGGCAGAACCCTCCCTCGCCCGGCTTGACGAGGCCGGGATCAGGTACACGCTCCGCTCCTCGCTCGGGGACCCAGCCATAGTGATCCTCGGGCTCGTGGAGAAGGAGACGGTGGACCTGATCGTCCTCGGAAGCCGTGGGCTCGGCGCGCTCTCGGGCCTGGTGATGGGCAGCGTGAGCCACAAACTGGTCCACCTCGCCCCGTGCCCCGTGCTGATCGTTAAACAGATCGGTCCCACGGAAGCTCGGCAACCCGGTCTGCCCGGTCTCCCATTTTGTACCCCTTTTTCTGCGCGACGGACGATGACCTGAAGACCTCCTCTTCGAAGGTGTAAGGTCAGACGCGACAGGGCCATTCTCCCTCCTCCCACACCGCACGGTGTCCGTGTGCATCGGCGTATCTCGAGCCCGGGGGGACCTTGATACACCAGAGGTTGTCCCGATTGGATATCTTAAGAATAATTGAACCGAAGAAACTGATCAGGTTCCCTTCAACGACATGAGCAATCGGAGATGCACCGCAGCCTCTGTCAAATCCCTGGAACCAGCTTCACGAAAGCTCTGCATCCCCGATACGGGGTCGTCTACCTCTGCGAGACCTGTCGCGAGAGGGAGCTGGTCGTCCTCCATCCTGCCGGGCGGGAGCTGTGCCTGCGACCCTGACATCAACAGGTGCAGACTCCTGCGGTGATTGGTCTTTGACCCCTGCTCTCGCCGGCGCCACGGCGAAAGACTACTCGCTTCTCTCATCGACCCGGTCTGGATCGGCCAGATGCTCCTCGAGGAGCCTCGCCGCGGTCTGGATCAGGCCCGGGCAGATCCGTGAGCAGACCCCCTGGACCCGCGCCGCTTCGGCTTCAGCCGGGTTCCCGAGGTTGTAGCCGAGGAGCTCCGTGCACGATATGGAGCCGTGCACCTTCGTGAACCCGGCGACGTACTCCTGGACCGCGGTGTACGTCCGCTCCCGAGCAGCGCGATCGGAAGGGTCCGAACTCCCGAACGCAAGACCCAGGACGATCACACCGCCCGATACCGCGCCGCAGACCTGGTCGGTGCGCGACATGCCGGAGCCGAAACCTGTCGAAAGGCGGATTGCCATCTCGGGGGTGAGGCCGAACTCTTCTCCGAAGCATCGGCAGATCGCCTGGGAGCAGAGGTGGCCCCCATCGAAGCAGGCAACAGCCCGGTCGATACGTTCATTCGTCATCCCAGAAGAACCTGTGGTGCAGGCTGATAAGGGTAAGTTATCCCCGGTGCGCCTTCGTCTTCAAGTTCTCCCCGGTTACCCGCCAACGCGTCGTCCCTTGTGCCCCTGCCCTCTCCATCACATCCTCTCTGGCATGGTCCACCGGTCCAACACCATCGTGATGGCAGTGAAGGCCAGCGTGAAGGCGACGAGCGCGGCACGGTCAATCCACCCGAGAGATTGTGCGTCGGTGAAGGAATACCGGACCTGTTCGGCACAGAACGTGAGGTGGAAGCAGACCGAGCGGGACAAAGATCCCCGAGATGAAGACGAGCGGGAACTTGATCAGCGTCGAGAGCATCATGATGTTCGACGGCACATTGGTCGGCGGCACGGCGAGGAGCATCCGTATCATGGCGGGACGGCCGGACACGAGGAAGGCGAGCGACAGCTGACGGCGGCCCATACGAAACGCAAGCAGGCGGAAGACCGTATGACGACCTCGTAGATCGGTACCGGCCCCTTTAGGGGGAAGACCCGGATGTCCTTTTTCCCGATCGCCCAGGCCCGTCGGACCTGCGCGGGATGGCCGGCCGGGTTCACGCCGTTTCTTTCCCAGTCAACCGGACCTTTGAACGGAGACGGTGCCGGGGCCATCTGCGTCAGGTGCGGTCGATGTCGAGAGGAAGAGAGATGCCGAGGGGGCTCTTACTCGCGCGGAATGCCGATCCCTCGCCGTCGTATCGTCCCCTAGGTGCGCACCAGCTGGAACGTCTTTGAGTACGAGTTCCCATCGGTGGTCATGATGGTGCAGCTGGCCACGAACGGGGGCCCTGTCACCCAGTCACTGGGGGGGCAGAGCTCGGTGCCGTAACATCCAACCCAGGTGTACCCGTCGTCTATCGTGGTGGTGTCCGTCACGGGGAGTTCGGAGGGTGGGATCCCAGCCTCGGGAAGACCCGCCCAACGCTCCATGTACCGATCGACACACTGCCTGGTCCTGCCGTCCTGCAGGGTGCCGGTGATCGACCACGAGACCTTCTGCAACCGGACTCCCGGCGGGAGGTGGCTCGCGTCGTATCTGGTCACGCTACGGAGGTTCCAGTGCCATTCGTAGAGCTTCAGGTCGTTATTCCAGGTCTTGGAGGGCGAGTAACTACCCACCACGGAGATGAAGGGCGGGGCGGGCGTGGGTGTCGGCGTGGGAGAGAGCGTCATCGTGGGCAGCGTCGTCATCGGAACGATCGTCCCGGTGAGGGGCCCGCCCTGGAGACCCGGGAGAATGAGACCGACGCCGAGTCCTATTATCGCGACCGCGGTGATCGCAGTCAGGAGCTGTATCCGGTTCATGGCACGTCTCATTCCCTTGGTGAACTCCGGTTCGGCGGAAAGACAATAAGTGTATCTATATTAATCGCAGTATTCGGTGCGGTGGTCCGCCGGCCCATCAGTATCCGCTCCCGCTGAGCCGGCGAACGGGTACCGTCTCCTCGTCGAGCGGCTCAGCCTCCGGGCCCTTTCCAGGAAGCGGGCACACGTGGACCTCAGGACGAAGGACGCCGGGGCGAGCACGGAGCTGCGGACGTGGTTCGCCAAGATCCCATGAAGTGGGACGAATTCCGCCTCCGGTACTTCGATGAGATCAGGGGCCGGCCGGATGTCGTTGCCGTCCTTTGCGACATGACAGGGGACCACGAGGTGGTGACGTTCCGGTTCAGACCTCGCGACGAGGACCACAACAACACCGTCGCGCTGAAAGAGTTCCTCGAATCCAGAGTGAGACCGCGACGGGCCCATCCCGGCTCTTCCACCGGGCTCAGGGGGCGGGTTACCGTCTCGGAACGGCAGGCCGAATGCCGGTCGTGGTCGAGTGGTACATGGTGGGTTTCCTCCGGGCGGGACGAGAGGTGGGAGTCTGGATCACCGTGCTGTTTGGCTCTTCGAGATCCTCTCTCCGACTTCCGTTGGGGTGTCTGTCCGATACCTGGCCCCCCAGGAAAAGGTTGCCTGATGCGATGCTTCCCTCACGATTTGCGGTATCGAGTCTCTCCCCGCTCGTTGGGCACTCGACCGGGACCGACGCCCCCGGAGGGGTCCGTGTCTCGAAAAGGCCGCGCTACAGGGCACGATCGAGTCGGACGCCCCCGGGTCCGCGTTGGAATCGGCTCCCAGGGCCTCCGTCTCGATCCTCCTATCCTGAAGTTTTCCGGCGATGAAGTCCCTGGTCTCTCCTGTCGACCTCTCCGCCCTCCCATGCACTGGTGGAGTACAGATAATCGGGATCCATGTCCGGCACGTTCATGACTGCTGGGATACCTCCCGACAATGAATCGAAGGACGGTCACGGGACGGTCATTCCCGGGTGCCGAGTAGCATATTCAACGAAGTATTGCCTGGCATATTATTATCTTCTCTAAATGTTATTGCATGGCATGGACTCCAGAGGTTCTTCGTATCTGCTGGCGGCGGTCCTGATCGCCGTCTGTGCTGCTGTTCTTTTGGCCGGCTGCACCGGCACGCCGTCAGCCACGAGTAATCAGTCCAATGGAACGACCACCCAGGCCCAGAACGCATCCGCCGCCAATGCATCGGCGGCGCCGGGAGCGAATCAGACCTCCGCGGGTCTGGGCGCGATAATGGCGGGAACACCGGTACCGGAAGTATCGGTCTCTTCGGTACAGAAGGCGACCCAGGCTAACGCGACCACGTCCGGTACGGCGTCGGTGGGCCCCACGCCCACGAAGTGCACGACCGACTTCACGGCGAGCGTCACCTCCGGCGCGGCGCCCCTGACGGTCACGTTCACCGCCACCGCGCCGTGCGCAGCCCAGAAGCGGAGCTGGAACTTCGGCGACGGTGGTCCGATGGCCTCGATCGAGGGGGGCAAGGTGGAGACCTACACCTACGCAACACCCGGGACGTACACGGTGAAGCTCTACGAGAAGTTCTACTCCGACGATCCGGCCGACACCCAGGGATTCTACGGAGGAGAGAAAGAGAAGGTCGGGTATGTCACCGTCACCGGGACGACATCTGCCACTGGAACTGCATCCGTCACCGGGACGACCTCCGCCAAGGCGACAGCGACGATAACGGGGACGGCGTCCGTCACTGGGACGACGACCGTGAGTGTTTCGCCCACGCACTGCCAGGCCGACTTCACGGCGAGCGTCACCTCGGGCCCGGCACCCCTGACGGTCACGTTCACGAGGACCGCCCCGTGTGCCTCCCAGAAACGGAGCTGGAACTTCGGTGACGGTGGTCCGATGTCCAGCATCGAAGGTGGCCCCGTTGAGACCTATATCTACGAGACGCCCGGAACGTACACCGTGAGTCTCTATGAGAAGTTTTACACCGACGACAACATTGAGGGTTTCTATAGAGATACCGAGACGAAGGTCGGGTACATCACGGTCACCGGGCAGGCAGTGAGCCCCACCCCCACGCACTGCCAGGCCGACTTCACCGCCGACATCACGTCGGGCCCGGCACCCCTGACGGTTACGTTCACCTCTACCTCGCCGTGTGACTCCCAGAAATGCATATGGTGGTTCAGCGACGACGGCCCGATGTCGACGATCGAGGGGGGCAAGGTGCAGACCTATACCTTCGAGAAGGCCGGCACGTTCACCGTGAGGCTCTCGGAGAAGTTCTACGGAACCGGTTCCGAGGACTACTACCTCGATATCAAGGAGAAGAGCGGGTATATCCACGTAACTAATGGGCTGGTCATCAAACCTTCCCTCCACCTCACGGTCATCCCCACTATCAAGGTGACGCCGAAGATCACGCTCATCAAGCCGGGCGTGACCCTGGTGAAGGATAAAAAGGAGATCATCGTCGACCCGGTCGGACCCGTATCCGGGGGCGGCTGACGTAATCCTGGTGAAAAGGCCCCTCGCCTCCTCCTTTCCGCGAGATGATGATGGTATCCCGGTTCTCCCGGACCTGTGGAGAGTCGGAAGAGAGGCCAGGCCACAAGGCACCTCTATCGCCCGATTCGATGAGAGCGTGAAGACGGTATCGGGCCGGCAGCCCATGGATGCCCGGGGGACTGCCGTCCCCCCTCCTGGTTGGCGTTAGCTGCAAGATGATCGGTATGCACCCTCTTTTCGCCTCGCACTCTCTTGGAAAACATTTTTGTCTCTCTGGGTGCTACGGAGGCTTCGTCTCCCTTCCGGAGAGCAGGCTGATGCGATGGAGAAAGGGCCATTGGTCATAGTCATCGACCCGGACGAACAGCTCAGCGAAGTCAGCCTGGACCTATGCTCAACCCCGGGATCCCCGGGCCGTGTGCAGGCCAGACCGTCTCTCGAGGCGATCATGGACGCCGAATCCGTCAAGCGTGTCCGCAGTGCGCTTCACGGCCCCCCGGTACCGCACCGTCTCTCGCTCACGCTTGAGGGGCCGGGACGGGCGGGCCAGGAGGCAGGAGCGGAGCTGAGATCCACCTGCGGTGGTGGTGGTGTCCTCCTCGTCTCTCCCCCTCCGGACGCCTGGACGGCAGAAGACGCTGCCCTCATGGTCGAACGGTGCCCGGATGTCTTGATCTCGCTCCGCGTCCGTCCCGCACTCTCCGTCAGGTATGTGAATGCCGCCCTCCTGGAGGTGACCGGATATTGCCCCGACGAGGTCAGGGCTGAACCCTACCTCCTCCGTGACGCAGTCCACCCGGCAGATCTCTCGAGGCTCAGGTCGGACCTGAGCGCTCCGACCGGGCTCTCAGCCCCGGTCCGGTTCCGGTTCCGCCATCGCACGAAGGGCTGGCGCTGGTTGGAACTCTCGGCGATGCCCTTCCTCGACGAGGACGGCGAGGTCGTATTCGTCGAGGGGGTTGCCCGGGACGTCACACACCGGCGCCGGCTCGAGGAACAGTTCCGTCTCCTTGCCGAGCGCTCCCCCGAGATGATCTTCAGGCTCCGCCTCTTGCCGTCGTTCGGGGTCGACTACGTCAGTTCGGCCTGTAGAGAGATGACCGGCCAGCCGCCCGAGGCCTTCCACAGCGAACCCAGGAAGGGATTGGTTCACCTCCACCCCGAGGACGAGCCCCTCTTCGAGGACTTCATCGAGCATCCCGAGCGGTTCGACAACAGTCCCTTCCGCCTTCGGTTCTGTCATCCAGACGGCAGGACCTGCTGGACCGAGTGGGTGGGGGTGCCGATCTACGACGATGAGGACCGCATCATCGCGATCGAGGGTGTCTGTCGTGATGTCACCGAGCGTCAGGCGCAGGAGGAAGTCCTGCGGGTCATGAACCAGAAGCTGAACCTGCTCGCCAGCGTCACCCGGCACGACACCCTCAACCAGCTGACGGTCCTGATCGGCGCACTCGAACTGGCCGGTACCGCGGAGGACAGCACCGAGCTCGGGTGGTTCCTGGACCGTGCCCGGTCGTCGGCGAACATGATCCGGCGGCTGGTCGAGTTCACCCGCGACTACCAGGAGATCGGCCAGGGTCCGCCCGCCTGGGTCCCTCTCGCGCCCACGATCCGGCGTGCCGCCGACGCATTCTTCGGGTCCAGCCTCTCGATCCGGTTCCCGGAGACGGAGGTGACCATCCTGGCCGACGCCCTTATCGAGAAGGTCTTCTTCACCCTGATCGAGAATGCGCAGCGGCACGGTGGTTCCTCCCTTACTGAGATCAGGTTCCTGGTCGAGCCCGGCCCCTCCGGCTCTCTCAAGGTGATCTGCGAGGACGACGGCGCCGGTGTTTCCGCCGCCGACAAGGGACGGATCTTCGAGAGGGGATGCGGCAAGCATACGGGGTTCGGGCTCTACCTTGCGAGAGAGATCCTGGGGATCACGGGCATGACGATCCGGGAGATGGGGGTGCCGGGGGCGGGCGCCCGGTTTGAGATAACGGTGCCCGCAACTGCCTACCGCACCCCGGTGCTGACCGCTCCGCTGTCCCCCGAGGTTCCACCCGCCTGAAAACCCGGGTGCGGGGTCGCTTCAGGGCGCGGGAGCGCCTCCCTTCGGGTGACGCACCCACTGCCCGAGGAATGCCAGGGCACAAGTCCTGCTGTCGGTGGACAGTGCGGTCAAAAAGTGGTTGCCTCCTGTGGACGGACGTTCAGATCCGTCACAACGCTACCCGCGTCCCCGTCGTCAATCGTTCAGGTATCCTTCACGGGAAGTTCGGAGGGCGGGATTCCCACCTCGGGCAGACCCGTCCCGTGTTCCATGAACTGGGAGACACACTCTTTCGTCCTGCCGTCCTCAAGCGTCGCGGTGCTCGTCCTCGATCTCTTCTCAAGCAGGATTCCTGGCGGGAGGTGGCTTATATCGTCGTTTGTCACGCTGCGGAGGTCCCAGTACCAGTCAAAGAGGATCACGTTGTCATCCCATCTTGGGTGAATTGCTTCCGATCATCGAGATGAATGGCGGGGCCGGCGTGCAGGTCATCGTGGAGGGAAGTGTCATCGTTGCATGGTCGTGATCGGTCCAATCAACCCGTGACCGATCCTCGAAGGTCCAGGGTGACAGAACCGGAAGATCCCAGCCTTATTATGGCAAACATCGAGCTAGAACCCGAGACGAACAGCGCTACTGTTATGTCGACCTGGTGCACAAGCGATACTATCGGCGAATATTATTGCCTTGTTGGACCTCTCAAGGCCCCATCAGAACCTAGCCTGAGGCCAGGAGTGCTATCAGTATGACAACATCCCCCAAGAATCACCATCGGTTCTGTCCGAACTGCGGTGCAACCAGGACCGCGAAGCAGAAGCACTGCGGTTCGTGCGGAGGCCTTCTCCCGGAGATCCCCGTCTGCCCTCACTGTGGAGAAGAAGTCCGCAGCGGAAAATCCTTCTGCGGCACCTGCGGCGGCGCCCTTGAAACATCCGCCGGCCCGGCCCCTCGGGAACCTGCCCCCGTGATGCCCCCACCCCGACCAGCTGTCCCCTCTCAGGAGCCCCGATCTCACGTCGTTCCTTCCCCCCCGGCCCAGAAGCGTTCGGCTATCGGCTGGCTCGTGATCGCCGCCGTGGGGCTGGTGGCGATCCTGGGAGTCGGTCTTGTCGGGCTGGGACTGCTCGACGAGTTCCTGACCTCGACACCCTCGGGCCCTGACGATTACATCCCAACGACTGCCAGGACGACGCCGGTGGCGACGCCGTACGAGGCATCGAGCGAGGACGTCGCCGGTGCGAAACAGGTTCTCACCGCTGCTGCCGGCGCTCTCTCGAGCGGGAACACCGCGACGTTTCAACAGCAGGTCTCTTCGTCGCTCCGTCAGTCCGGCGCAGTATCCCCTGAACAGGCGACCGCCCTCGCCCGGGCCTTCACCGATGCCCGGATGATCCGGGCGGATGGGCCGGGGGTCATCTCGTGGGAGATGACCCTGGACGGAGAGACGGTTCCGTTCCAGACGATCATGGAGGAGGGCTCATGGAAGATCTACTGAGGACGCACATTCTCTGTGCGGTCCTTTTCCTCTGCCTGCTCCTGGTCCCGATCGCGGTCTCCGCGTACGACGACGTGGGTGGCCTGAAGGCGCATACCGCCATCAACACCAACGCCGTCACCCTCTTCCAGTCCCAGCTGATGCCGGCGGACCCGTATCTCAAGACCCCGCTCGCCACCCTGGACGGCACCCCCTGCTGGGGGTATGCCTGGGAGCCGGAGGAGAACGGGGGGCCCGGAGAGATGATCCTGGCACCTGCGACCCGGCCGGACCTCAAAAAGCAGAAGAGCATGAAGGACTGGATCATCGGAGGCGGCTATTCGGCGGACGAACCCGAAGGCCCGAGCGCCCTGGTTCACTTCTACGACCCGATGGCTGGAGAGGGGCAACGCCATCTGACCGATCAGCAGTTCGTGACCAATCTCCTCCACCATGTATCGAGCACCCTCAATGCCAACCCGGAGACGGACGCGCGCGACTGGGGGCTCAAAGACCTGAGCCGGGACATGGAGATCTACGGCATCAACTTCATCCAGGAGTACGCCTACGACGATGCAAAGGAGAACCTGAAGAAGGCCCTCGCGTCGCACGAGAATAACAACGAGTTCTACGGGAGGGCATGGCGGGGCGTCGGAGAGACCATGCACATGATCTCGGACATGACCGTTCCCGCGCACGTGAGAAACGATGGGCATGCTTCACTCCTACAGGACTCGGACCCGTACGAAAGCACGACGAACTTTCAGCACGTGAACGCGTACGCCGGCAATAGCGCGGCGCCGCTCGTCTATCGGAAGAACCTCAACGGGCTGATGCACGACGTCGCCCTGTTTACCAATACCAATTATCTCTCGAAGGACACGATCCCGGGCCAGACGACGTCGGCGACCAAGTACTCCCTGCCTGATATCACGAAGATGGAGGTGATCAAAGGAGGCTCCCTCGACGGGTACCTCAAGGACTCTGAGGGAAGGGTGACGGCGGCGCCCAATTCATGGACGAAAAAGCTCTGGAACGGTCAGGCGTACACGATCAACCCGACCGTGGTCGATGCACAGCGCCAGGTCCTCATTCCCACTGCCGTGCGTTCCAGTGCAACTGTGCTCGATCGATTCCTCCCGCGGTTCGAGGTGACGATGAGCTACTCGCCCGTCGATCCCAACAGCCCCGATTCCGGCAGATACACGATGCATGGAGAGATCAGGGTTGCGAAGGATGCCTGGAACCAGCTGGAATGGCCGACGCGCCTCGAGGTGAACAATGGCGCAACGATCGTCCTGACCGGAAAGGACGGCAAATCGAGGCAGGTGAAGGTGGACCCGAAGATCGTGAAGACCATGAACGAGTTCTCGTACGACTTCAGGGCGGAGCCCGGTGAGACCGTGGACCTGATGTACGACCTGGGAGGGTACTGCGTCTATGCCAAGAAGGACGTGGGAACCGGGCTGAAACCCGGGGTCTGGAAGTTCACGGGGAAACAGGGGTGGCCCAACGAGATCGCCATCGTCAGGAACGCACAGGGTGTCCTCGTCGCTGAGTATCGCAATCCAGCCGGCATGTCGATGGTCTATACTTTTGAAGAGAGCACTGTTCCCCTGGACTCAAAGAAGACGGATCCCGCCTTCCGAGAGCTCTTCGAGGAGGGTATTCGCCAGGGTTTCTTCACCACCGGTCAGAAGACGATCGGTGTCTTCACCGCGCGGATGAAGAACCCGGACCCAACGGAATGCAGCACCTGGGACCTCGTGATAAAAGGGGGTGTCTCGCATGACGGACGGAAGTTCATTGCCTCGTACGCAGTGGCGTATGTCTGCGGATCCAACAGTAATCAATTTTATGATGAAAATCTGATGGGGACATGGCTTCGTGATAACACCGGGGGAGCGGTCGACGGGAGTTATGCCGCTCCGGTCACCAGTACGAATAACGGGGTCGCATTGCCTGTGGGTGTTAATCCGTTAGCAAATCAGTAAAGCCAGACCACAACCAATTTTTTTCAACCATATGCCCCTCTCCCGAACCATCTCCTGGCAGAAAGGGGAGGACGTTCTTCGGTTCGGCAGATCGCGAGCCCCGCCTCGGGGGAAGTTGTTCCTTCCAGGACAGCTGTCGTGCCTGCGTCTCTCGCTTTGTTCAGGTGGTTTGACGTGCGCCCCCGCTCTGGGGCGCCGGGTATGCAATACCACGCCTCCTGGAAAGAACGAGACACCTCTGCACCCCCATTTCGAGATTGCTGTAACTGGAGGCGTCTGTTGGAGAACCGGGCGTAAACTTGATCACCATCGTGTTTCCACCTACTCTCGATGCGACAAGCAATCCTCCTCGTCGGCATGCTCCTAGTCGGGTGTGGGTGTATCTCGCTCTTGGAGAGTGCGGACAAATGGAACAACCAGGGCGAGACCCATCACACCATGGGCCGGTACAGCGAGGCGGTGACTGCCTTCGATCGGGCTATCGCCATCGACCCGGATCATGAGGATGCCTGGAAGAACCGGGGCCTCTCGCTCGCCATGCTGAACAGGACGTCCGAGTCGGAGGAGTCCTTTGTTCGCGCCATCGCTCTCGATCCGACCGATGCAGAGATCTATTACTACCAGGCACTTGCCAGGAATGCATCCGGAGACCACGCCGGTGCCCTCGCGAGCGTCGAGAGGGCCGTCGCGATCGCCCCGAAAGACCGTGACGATGCAATCACCCTCTTTTCGTCCCTGAAAACCCAGGGCGACCTCCTTTCTCTCGAAGGACGCCACGAGGAGGCGAACCGGTCGTACACCCGAGCCCACGAGGTGATGCAGAGCACGATCTGACTCTCGGGCAGGATCTTGCAGCGTCCAACTCATCCCAATCATGATGTCGCCGGGCTTGTCGCCGCCGTGCATTGGCGAGAACCCGGTGAAACGTGTATATGGGGAATGAAGCGAGGAACTCCCCGTACGGCTGTCTGTCCCAGGTGGGCAAAAGTTGCTCATTCATGATAATTTCGCTCGTCCTGGTTCGTTCCAGGGAACCGTTGCGGCAATGATACTGGCCTTCTGACCGGGACGACAGCCCATCACCGCCCGCGAGCAGTTCGACACCGCCAGCTGGATCAGTTCGAGGGCCATGGATAGATCAGGTTCCTGGTCGAGCCCGCCCCCTCCGGCTCGATCAAGGTGATCTGCGAGGACGACGGCGCCGGTGTTTCCGCCGCCGACAAAGGACGGATCTTCGAGCGCAGGTGCGGCCGGAACACAGGGTTCGGGCTCTACCTCGCACGGGAGATCCTGGGGATCACGAGCATGTCGTTCCTGGTGACGGGGGCGCCGGGAGCGGGCGCCCGGTTCGAGATCGTGGCGCCGCCTAGCGCCTGCCGCCTGCCGCAATCGACCGTGCTGTCACGTCCGGGGATCGGCCCTGCTGAACTCGAGCCTCTGTCAGAATGAGACTCGTTCTGCCGGGAGGTGGTGGAGCCATACTCCCAGGGTCGGCAGAACGACGGTCTCGCCATCGACGCCCTGCTCGGTCAGCCACAGGTTTCCCCCGGCGAAGGGACGAGCGCTCGCATTCCTGATGACGAGGCCGGCCTCGCTCCCTGTGGCGATGTTCCGCGTTATGACGGACCGCTCCGTTCGGTCGAGCCAGATAGCAGCGAGTCGGTTCCCGAAGGCCGAGGTGTCGGTGATCTCAAGGCCACCAGTATCAGCGGCAGCAACGCCTGGATAGCCGTTCTTTTCCAGGGAACATTTCCGGACACGAGCTGTCTCAGTCCTCTCGAAATAGATCCCGTTCAACCCGTTCTCCGAGGCGTTGCAGCCCTCAATTGCGATATTCTGGGAACCGGCGAGATAGAAACCGACGTCGGCATTCCCCATGGCGGTGGTCCCTGACATCCGACACCCATCCGAGGCGTCTATAGCGATTCCGGGGAGTGCATTCCCGCTGGCGACGCAGTCCTGAACCTCGATCTCACGGCAATGCTCGACATAGATGCCGTTCGCGGTGCAGTTCTCTGCGTGCACCCGCTCGACCCGAACATGGTCGGCATCGCGCACCTCGATCCCGACCTCCCAGCCGGCAAGGCTGAGGTTCCGGACTGTCACGTTGGATACCGGCCCGTCGATGAACAGGCCGCGCGTCTCCGCGCCGGACGACCCGAGTACCTGATGACCGTTACCGTCCAGAGCGACGTCTCCGGTGCGGACCGTGATCCCCCCTTCAGCGACGTCCGCTATCAGCCGGTACTCGCCCGGTGTGGTGATCTCCGCCGGGCCCGAGATCTCAATCGCTCCCGAGGTGCCGGCGACCACCAGAGCGCAGAGGAGCGCGGCAACGGATCGGATCATCGATCGCAGTTCTGGAAGGTGCCGGCGCATACGATGTACTCCGTGCCGTTCGAACCCCGGATCATTCGGCAGTAGGTGGTCTTATTCGAGAGGCGACTCTCGGCCAGGTTGACATAGATGTAGTCGACCCAGCCCGTCCCCTTCGATCGTGCGGTCTCGAGGAAGCGGTCACGGAAGGGTGTCCCGGCGACATCGGTCTTGCCGTGGTAGTTCAGCCCCACCAGGCGGGGGTTCGCCGCGTGGGCGACCATCGTCAGGCCCGTATCGTAGACAAAGGCATAGACTTCGGGATCAGACGGGTCGCGGAACGGCGCGGCGCCGCTGTTGATCCTGGCCAGGGTCCCCGGGGCGTCCGCCGCAAGCCTCTCGGCCGTAAGGTCCACAACCGCCTTCGCACCGCTCGTGTTCGACCGGGTGCTCGAGCACTCGGGGCCGACATAGCGGTAGAGTATCCTCTCGTACGGCGCGACTCCAACCGCGTCCTTCTCGGTCTTCAAGGCAGTGATCGTCGAGTTGAACGCCTCGACCACGACCGGTGAGGTGTTGCGGTTGAAGGCGAAGAACATCTCCTGCTCCCCGAGCGTCGTGGCGACCTCGAAGCTATTCGGGTCGACACCATACCGGGAGAGGAGGCTTCGGGCCGGGAGGAGGGGGTACGCAAGGGCAGCGGCACTCCCGTTCCGGACCGCTTCGACCATGGCGGCGGGCCCGGACTCGACCCGGATCGCAGCCTCCGGGACCCCTGCCTGCCGCAGCAGCGAGACCGAGACGTCGTCGCGGATCGTCACGATCCGGAGACCGGCAAGGTCTCCGTTGACAGGTGCGTGGTCGCGGTCGACCAGGACCACATACTGGAGACGGCCGATGGGGCCTGCCCATTGGAAGAGCTCCTCGCGCTCGGGCGTCCGAGCGGTGGAGAAGACGACCGAGTGGTTGGACTCGAGCGCGGCGCGGTATCCGTCGGCCCACGTGCCGAGCCTCACCTGGTCGGGTCGGAGCGTGGCGTTCAACTGCTCAGTTGCCGCCCGGAGCATCTCCGGAGCGATCCCCTCGACCGTCCGGTTCACCCCCGTATTGAACGGCGGGTACTCCTCGGTGAGGAACGTCATCCGCGAGAGGGCTTCGGCGGGCAGGTACCGGACGAGCACCTCCTCGCGGACCGTCAGGTTGTCGGGGTTCCGCTCGACCGAGAGCCGGTCGAGGGCCGCCTGGAACCGGGCGACCGTCTCGTCGGGGGTCTGGAGGTTGAACGCGAACCACGTCTCGACCTCGGCGAGCGTGTAGATCTGCACGAAACGGGTGGGGCTCCGGTTCCCCTGCGCGGCGAGCATCTGGCCCGCCGCCTCGCCGTAGGCGAAGGCGTCGATCTCCCCCGTTTCGATCCAGGCGGGGAGGTCCTCCTGGCGATCGGCGAGCCGTACCTGCCCGGCAGGGACGCCGAGGTCGGCCAGTGTCTGGACCGCGGCATCATCCCGGACCACGCCGATCCGGAATCGGGCAAGGTCCGCCGGCCCGGTGATCGTCACGTTCCCGCCCCGGGGCGCGAAGATGACCGACCGCTCGGGTGCGATCGGACCGGCCCACTTGAACTCGTGCTCGCGCGATGGGAGGCGGGACGTTGCGAAGAGGACCGTGTTCGGCTCGGTGCGCGTCCGGTTGTAGGCGACCTCCCAGGGGAGGGTTTCGACCTCGTCGACGTGCTGGGTGCTTCCGAGCTGCAGAAGGGTCCTGTTCAGCAGGTCGATCGAGATCCCGGCGAGCACCCCGTTATCGTGATAGTTGAAGGGGGGATACTCCTCGGTGAGAAAGACCAGGCGGTCAGTTGTCGATGGCGTACTCGTCGTCCCGGATGTGCTCGGGACGGGACTCCCGCCCGGGGTGCTCGGGGTGGTCGTGCAGCCCGCGATCAGCATGGCTGCCAGGAGCAGCACTGTGATAGATACGTGGATGATGGAGCGCATCACTCTTCCCGGTGATAGTATGATCTCGGTCGCCATTTATGGGTGGCGAAGAGCCCGCCCGGCCCCGACTCCCCGGGAGGGCCGGCGGGCGTCGCTGGGCTGATTCAGCGCCGGAACTCGATCCAGTCGAGGTTCTGGGCGTCGCCGACAAACTGCACCCGGAGCCGATGGGTCCCCGCACCCAGTGTCATCGGCACGGTCACGGTCCGCCAGGCGCCGAAGCTTCCGGTGCGGGGCACGTCCACCACCGCCCTGCGCGCCCCGTCGACCCAGGCCCAGACCTGCCGTCCGGACCAGGGGGTTGCGACCCTGAAGGAGGCGTGGTGGGTTCCGGCCTGCCTCACCGAGAGGGTGTACTCGAGCCATTCCGACGACTTTACCCATCCGACGTCGTAGTTCGAACCGCCCGGTTCGATGTCGACGTCATCCTGCCGATATGCTCCCCCAGCGTTTCCGCGGGTCGTGTCGCGGTAACCGCCTGCGTCGTAGTCCTCCGCCTCGATGCGGCCGGGGACCGAACTGGGTGCGACCGGGGGACGGGTCGGTGTGATAGTCGGACCCATGGTGGTCGGGACCGCGGTCACCGTGACCGTCGGGGTCGGCGCCGCACCGATGGAGAACGGCACAGTCTCTGCCGTGCCGGCCACGACGGTGCCGGCCTCGTCGCGCCCCTGGAGGCGAAGAGTATACCGGCCGGCAGGTACGCCGGCGCCGACGGCGCCGCCGAACTCGTAGGTCGAGTAGACGATCTCCGTGGGCTTTGCAGGGTTGGTCCGCCGCCCGAGTTCGACCGGAATGGTCGATCCGGCAACCACGGTGCCTGCATCGTTCACAAGGGTCCAGTCGATCGAGGCGATCCGGTTCGTCGGTTTCCCGTCCTTGCCGGACGGCCCGGGGACGACCGGTGCTGGGATCGGTGCAACCACGCCGTACAGGAGGCAGGTCTCGCCAGGTCCGACCGCGATCCCGTCGCCGGGGGTGAGGTCGAGTCGTTTCGGCGTGTCGTCGGCAAGGTCGACCGTCGGGTCGAGGGCGCTACCTGGCCGGAGTTCCGCCCGTGTAATCGCAAGCCGGTCGGTCGGGGAGAGGTCCGAGAGGGCTGAGTCGAACGAGACACGGGTGCCATTCTCGCGGGCCACGAAGGTGAAGGACGGCTCCCCTGCCGCGTAGTAATGGTAGGTGGTGCGGGGCGAGTCGGCGACACCCGTGCGGATGAGGGTGGAGACCTCGACCGTGTAGGTGGCCGAGTAGTTGCGGATGTCGTAGATGAAGAGATCGTTCTCGGCCGTGCCGACCATATCGACGTCCGTGCCGGGGCAGTCGTTTACGACCTCGATCGCGTTATTCACCACCCAGCGGCCCGGGATCACGAACCCATTCGAGTTCCAGTAGAAGTACCCGGGAAAGGAGTCCTGGTATGTCCGGTATCCACGCTCGTTCGCGAACGCGATCAACCGGTTCTTCTGCACCGGGGGCGAGAACCGCCCGAGGGCGGCATGCGTCTTTCCGAGCGTGATTCGCTTCTCCGCCGTCAGCCCCTCGAGCCCGTTCGAGAGCCCGGTGACGCGGACCGTATACTCGCCCGCGACCAGGTCCTCGAGGGGGCGCCCGTCCCGGTCAGTGTAGTTGGTGTCGAAGTGGCGGGTGGCGCCGCCGAGGACGAGGCCCGCATAGTACTCGGGTGTCACCACAACCTTGTTCCAGGTCTCGAGGAACCCCCCCGGCTCGCACACCAGGTCCGGGACCATCACCGTGCCCTTCGACGATCCGTTGGGATAATCGGCCTCGATCGCGGAGAGGGGTGTTGTCCCGGTGGCGGGATCGACGTGGCTCTCGACCACGCGGACAGGTATGCCGGAGGCGGTGCTTCCCCGGAAGACCTCGATCCGGATGTCGCCAGGTGCCGAGACTCCGGCGGGGATCGGTCCCATCACGTAAAAGTCGCGCATCTCGGCCATCAGCGTCTCGTTCGGGGACGGGGCGCTGATAGTAAGGGTGTTGGCTCCTGCGGCGTCCGCGACGAAGGCGGTGCCCAGGAGCAGCAGGACGGCGATCAGGAATCGTACGCGTTTCATCAGCTCTCTCCGTAGTGAGACTGGTCCTCCCGGGCGGATATACTATTGCTGATGGTCGGGCGACCCGGAACAATTCAATGAGCTTAACACCTGCCCGAGTCTACCCCTCATCATGTCACGGTCTCTTCCTGGACTGATCGCGCTGGTCCTCGTCGGCGCACTGTTGATGGCCGGCTGCACGACCCAGCCCGGAGCCGGCCCGTCAACCACGACCGCCCCTACGGTGTCCCCGGTTCCCACGGGGACGGCGAACCAGTCCCCGTCCATGCAGGAACTCGTCGCCTTCGTCGAAGAGGCGGCTACCCACGCCCGGTCGAACGGCCGGGAAGCGTCGCTTGCGGCGTTCAACGACCCGAACGGCTCGTGGGTCCGCGGTGAACTGTACGTCTTCGCCTACGACATGAACGGGACGGTGCTCGCCCTGCCGTTCCAGCCGGAGTCCATCGGGACGAACCGGTTCGGGATCGTCGACATCGACGGCGTCCCGTTCGTCCAGGAGGCGATCGCGGCGGCCCGGAACGGGTCGGGTTCCTTCCGCTACCGGTACCCGAACCCGGCCCGGAACTACGCGGTCGAGGAGAAGACCAGCTACGTGGTCGGGCTCGGCGACTGGCTCGTCGGCGCGGGCCTCTACGCCCCCGCCGGCGAGGAGGCAGCGAACGTCTCGACCCGGAGCCGGCCCGGCCTTGTCGCGTATGTCGAGAAGGCCGCGGCGTTCGCCAGGACGCATGGCCAGACGGACGCGCTTGCGGCATTCAACGACCCGAATGGTTCGTTCGTGGAGGACGACCTCTATGTCTTTGCATACGGGATGAATGGGACCACGCTCGCCCTGCCGTTCCAGCCCGAACTGATTGGGGTGAACCGTTCGGACGCGGCGGACATCCACGGGACGAGGTACATCCAGGCAGCGATCGCGGCAGCGAAGAACGGCTCGGGGTTCTACGAGCTGTACTATCCGAACCCCGCCGATCACTTTGCGGTCGAACCGAAGACCTGCTACGTGGTCGGGATGGGGGACTGGTTCCTCGGATCAGGGTATTACACGGCCCGCCTGGCTACGAACGCCACCAACCTCTCGACCCGGGAGGGGCTGGCGACCTTCGTCGAACAGGCAGCAGCCCACGCCCGCACGGTCGGGAAGGAACGGGCCCTCGCCGACTTCAACGACAGGGCCGGACAGTACGCCTCGGGCGAGGCGTATATCTACGCCCTCGACTACGACGGAGTCGCGCTCGCCCTGCCGTTCCAGCCCGAGAAGGTCGGAGCGAGTTTCCGTGACCTGGTCGATTCGACCGGCCAGTACTTCACCCGGGTCGAGATCGACCTGGCGAAGCGGGGCGGCGGATTCGTCTACTACGACTACCCGAACCCGGCGCACGGCATGGCCGTTGAACCGAAGATGAGCTATGTCCGGGACGTGGACGGGACATACTGGATCGGGGCCGGGACCTATCTCCCGGTCGTGAACGGCACCGTGATGGGGTGACCCTGGTCGGGGGCGGGGTCGTCCTTAACTCCCAGGAGGCCCATCATCCCCTATGGACCGGCCTGACGACCCGTGGGTCCCCCGTCTCCTCGCCGACCTCGAGGCGGAACTCTCCCTTGGTCCCGACCTCCCCGCCACCGTGCGGCTCCTCGATCTGCTCGGCCTCCCCGTCGACCCCCGCATTCTCGACGAGGGCCGGCTGTACTGCGAATACCTGCCGGTCCCCCCGGGTGCCGGTCCCCTCTCTCTGCACGATCGATACCTCTCCTTCCTCTGGGAAGCCTTCGACCGCTCGCCGCTCTCCCTCTTCGTGAACGTGGCCTTTCCCTTCCGCCGGATGATCGCCGAACGCCTCTTCTCCCGGTGCGGAACGGGATTTGTTGCCTGCGAGAACGTCCGGTTCAACTTCGGCCGGATGATCGAGGCGGGCGATGCGCTCTTTATCAACATGGGGACCTTCATCGACGCAAAGGGCGGCATTCAGATCGGGGACCGGGTCGGGCTCGCCGAGCAGGTCCGGATCTTCACCCACGGTCACGGGGAGGCGGACCATGCGGAGCGGTCGTATGCGCCGGTCGTGCTCCACGACGACGTCAAGGTCGCCGCCGGAGCGACGATCCTCCCGGGCGTGGAGATCGGGGAGGCGGCCCTGGTTGCGGCAGGAGCCGTGGTCACCCGTGACGTCCCGCCGGAGGCGGTCGTCTCCGGGATGCCGGCCCGTCCCGTCCGCGAGCGGCGAAGCGGGGGGCGGAAGGGGGCCGAACTGCACCACGTCTGGCTCGTCGACGGCGCGTTCCAGGACTAGGTGGGCCCGATCCTCGAACCGGAGGGGCGGGTGACGATGACCGCCACCTCTCGTACGACGCCGTCGTCGCCCGGAAGCGGCTCGAGCGTGCAGTCCAGGGTCTGCCCGTCGAAGGCCTGACGCACCCGCACCGGCCGCCCGGTCGTGACAACGTCCTCGAACGCCTCCTCCTGAAACACTTCCCTCCCGGATGGTTCGAGGTCTCCGAGGCGCCTGCCCCGCAGATCGTCTATCCGCCGGCCGAGGAGGAGGGCAGCTCGGTCGTTCAGGTCCTGGATGACGCCATCCGGATCGGTCAGGACCACCGCCTGGGGGGAGACCTCGAGGAGCGCCCTTGCCCGCGCGGTGGCTATCCGGAGAGCCCTCTCTCCAGTCTGCTGCTCGGTGACGTCCATAGAGAAGACCGCGACCCGCTCCACCGAGCCGTCAGGCCCGCTGATGGGGGTGATGAGGGCGTCCTGGGTGCGACCGAACCGCTCGTCGCGGTATCGGACTGGCCGCCCGGTCCGCACGGCCTCCTCGACCGCAGACCGCCGTCCGACCTCTACGTGGACACCCATCAAATCGAAGACGGACCTGCCGACGCACTCTCTCTCACTAGCGTTCCAGGTGGCAAACGCGGCCCTGTTTGCCGCAAGGAGCCGGCCGTCAGGCTCGATAAGGAGGGCAACCTCTGGGGATGCGTCCAGGAGCGCCCTCACCATCTCCTGGCTCTTTCGGACCGCCCGCTCGGCGGACCTCCGGGCGACGGCCTGCCGGCACTTCGAGGCGAGCTCGGCGAACTGGGGACGGGGGTCGCCCCCCTTCTGGAGGTAGAAGTCGACCCCCCTGTTCAGGGCATCGATCACCACCTCTTCGCGCCCTCTGCCCGTGAAGAGGACGAACGGGATCGACGAGTCCCTGCGGATCGCCGAGAGGAGTTCGATCCCGTTCATTCCTGGCATCTGGTAGTCCGAGACGACAACGTCAATCTCCCCCTCGCGGAGCCGTGCGAGCGCCTCCTCACCGGAGTTGGTCGTTTCGACCGTGAACTCCCCGGTCCGCTCGAGAAAACGCCGGCAGAGCATCAGCAGAGTAGGCTCGTCATCGACGCAAAGGACTCGGATCATCGGGTGACGATCGTGTCGTTCCGGAAAAAAGAAAAAGGTGTGGTTGTTTCGGGGGACTCAATCATCCGTGAGCCAGTCGTAGAAGAAGGCGGCAGCCACCGCACCGACCACGGGGCCGATGATATAGATCGGCAGGTGCACCCAGAGGTTCGGTCCTCCGAAGAGCGTGTCGGCGAGGTACGGCCCGAACGTCCGGGCCGGGTTGAGCGAGGCGCCGGCGATATTACCGGTGGTTGTGATGACCCCCCCGACCGTGAGGCCGATCACGAGCCCGGCAAAGCCCGGGGGAGCCCTGCTGTCGACCGCCACGCCCATGATGACGAGCATGAGGACGAAGGTGCCGATCGCCTCGGCGAGGATCGCCTGTCCCATGGTGATCCCCGGGAAGGGAGCGGTGGCACCGAGTCCGCCGACCAGGACGGCGTCTGGGCCGGCGGAGAGGGCGAAGAGGATGGAGCCGAGCGCCGCTCCGATGCACTGCGCCATGATGTAGACGGCCGAGTCCGACCATGGAAAGCGACGGGTCGCCGCGAGCGCGATCGTGACTGCCGGGTTCAGGTGCGCCCCCGAGATCCGCCCGAGCGCGTAGATCGCGGCGGCGATGATGATCGCGAACGCCATGCCGATGGCGAACCAGTCCCCCAGCCCACCGAGCGCCCCAATCCCTATCGAGAAGGAGGTCGCCGGGGTCGTGCCGTTGGCGAGCATCAGTGTGATCGCCGCCGCCCCCGCGCCGAAGTAGACCAGGAGGAGGGTGCCGAGGCCTTCAGCCACAGCACGGCGTCCGATCGATGGGACTCCCATTCACTGACTCCGGTAGGCCTCGAAGCACGGTGGGCAGAGCATCCGCGGCAGAGTCTTCTTCAGCGTGCGCGTCGGGAACGGGTACCCCCCCTCGACCAGCTCGACCTCTTCTCGGCGGACGTGGGTCATGCAGACCCCCATCCCGCAGGCGATGCAGGCAGCCACCGCGTCCGAATCACGTCCCTCCTGGGCGCAGATGTAGCACTTCACGCCTAGACCGCCTCCCGCCACTGGCAGTACTGGTGGTGGAGCTCCACCAGCGAGGCGGCGGCGCAGTCCTTACAGGCACGGACGGGTGCCGCCGGCTCCTGCGGCTTGAGCGCGATGACGTTCGTCATCATGGTCGCCGTCACGGGCTCCGAGGTGAGGAGGCAGGGATAGTCCGAGAGGCGCATCATCGCCGAGAACCGCACTGTTATCGCGCAGGCCGGGTAGGCGTACCGCTGGGGGTTCATCAGCACCTCGTTTTCGTGGATCGGGGAGAGGTCGACCGGGAAACCGGCGACACGGGCCACGACTGGCCCCCCGGAGCCGTTCTTCGCCCGGCGGGCCTTGTCGATCAGCTTCCATCCGCGGTAGACCATATCCATGAAGTCACAGTTGTGCAGTTCGGCCGCCGCGCCGCGGTTCGGCTTGATCTGGACGAAGTTGTGGTATCGCCTGGTGAGCAGGTCCACGACCATCGGCGCGTTGAACCCGTCGAGCTCGAGGATATACTCGGCCGCCGCCGCCGTAGAGCCGGTTGCGAGCGCGAGCGGCTGGTAGACGTCGGTGAACCGGGGGAGCGAGTCTTTGAGGGCCTTCTCCATCACGGCGGTTGCCGCCTCGATCACGGCCATCACCACGTCGTCCTTGCACATGTTGTAGGTGGACTGAGAGATGTGGTGCGCGATGTCCCCGACGCAGTACGCGGGCACGGTGACGATGTTGGCATAGTGGACCCCCTCGTCGAGTGCCGCCTTGACTGCCCCCTCGATCCCCTGTCGATACTGGGCCATATAGGCACGGTGGTCGAACGAGGACTGGCCGGCCTTGTCCATCAGCGCCGCCTGAGCCCCGACAGGATCGCGGTAGATCGCCTGGAGCTGTGCCACCTCGGCGGCGCACGCCTCCGCTGCTGTCTTGCCGGCCTCGATCTTGTTGGCAAAGACCTCGCCGATGCCGTACGAGGTGTTCATGCCCCAGGACTTGGCGGCCAGGATCGCCTGTTTGTGGTCGACCGGGATCGGGGTCTCTCGCAGGATCTGGTTCACCACGTTCGAGGTCGAGCCTGGGATGAGAGCGAAGTCGACCACGCACGTGGGGCCGTAGAGCCCGCCGTACCGGCGAATCGACTCCCGGCCGATCAGGGCTTCGGACTTCCCGATCTGATCGATGAAGATCTCCAGGCTCTGTCTGAAGGCCTCGTCCTGCTCGGTAAGGTACGCCAGGACGACCGGCGTCTGGTAATGCTCCACGAATGGGTCGTCCTCGGGGCGAACCCTGTCCGTCAGGCCCGAGAGGACCTTGAAGTGGGTCGCGACTGAGTCAAGGTGGAGGCGGAAGACCGCCTCCGACTGGTCCCCGATGGGGTGCATCTTCCGGGCGGCCTCGAGGTAGGCGCCGGCATCAGCGAGTGTGAACTCGGTCCCCCTCTTCTTCTTCACGGTCTCGACGTCGGCGTGCTGGGCAGCGAGCGCCTCGTCTATCATCTTTGCACAGACTTCGTTGACCATTCTGTCCCTCCTCGGAGCACATTCGACGCTCCGCTGACGGAAATTGGTTCAAAAACAGATAATCATTTGGTTTGTTCCACCCGGTTTGAACTGGCCCCACGTTCAGGCAGTTATCCGGTATCGGCCTGCTCGGCCGGGCAGAAGTTGCAGATCGAGTACACGAGATCCTCCTCGCGGTCTCGGACCGGGCAGAGGAAACGGTCCTTCCGGGCTTCGACCCGGAACCCGCCGGGAAACGGAGTCCCCACCGGGTGGCCCGGACGGTCGAGGACGAACATCGAGAACCCTGCGACCAGGTAGTAGAAGAGCCGGTGACGGGGCTCGTGGAGATGGGCGTGCCGTTCGGGCTGCTCCTCCCATGCGAAGCACCCCGATGGGACCATCGCCCAGTAAGCGCGGCACCGGTCGAGGTCGGTGATCCGGGCGTCCATGCGCCTGAAGACACCGGTCCGGTACATCAGGTGGAGCTCGTGATGCGCTCCGAAGAACTGGTCGGTGAAGTACGGCCTGATCGCCTCCCGATACGGGGAGGGAAGCCTGTCGACCTCGTTCTTGAGCCGCCCGCCGATCACCTGGAGGTCGAAGATCGAGTACCGGGCGACCTCCTCCGCCAGCACGGTCCCGAGTTCTCCCTTCCGCTCGGCAGCACCGCACCGGCGACAGACCCTGGCCAGCGCCTCCATGATGGTAGGTTGCCGTTTCATGGCCTTAACCTCTCCACCCTCCTTTGCGGGCGCGACCGCGGAATAGAGCACCTGCGCTCTTCCCTGGTGATGGACCCTCAGCGCGCGAATGCACACGGGTAAGCCCATGGTAATTCGGATTGGCTCGAAACTTTTTTCTCTCTGGGCTTCGGACTACTGACCGGTTGATAATTATGTCGACGAAAACTGAGGTAATTACCCAGATTGCGGCCCTCGTGACCGCTGCGTTCGGCCTGGTGGCCGCCCTTGCGTGGAACGGTGCGATCCAGGCGATCTTCAAGGCGGTATTCGGCAGCTCGGACAGCATCCCCGCCCAGCTCACGTATGCGATCATCGTGACTATCATCGCCGTTGTGGCCACGATGCTGATCGCCCGCTCGGTCGCGAGCGCGAAGGCCGAAGAGGCCTGATTTCCTTTTTTCCACCCCGCCGGGTCACACCGCCTGCCCGACGCCGCACCTGATCGCCTCTTTCCGTACCGTCTCGGCGACCGCTCGGGTCACGCCCCGGTCAAGGACGCTCGGCAGGATCCTCTCCGGGGTCGGTTCTGCGACGTAGTCGGCGAGGGCGTGGGCGGCGGCGATCTTCATCCCATCCGTGATGCGGGTTGCCCGCGCGTCCAGGGCCCCGCGAAAAACTCCGGGGAATGCGAGCACATTGTTGCACTGGTTCGGATAGTCGGAGCGTCCGGTGGCGACGACGCCCGCCCCGGCGGCGAGGGCATCCTCCGGATAGATCTCCGGGACCGGGTTCGCAAGGGCGAAGATGATCGGGTTCGGTTTCATCGACCGGACCATCTCTTTGGTTATCACGCCGGGCCCGGAGACCCCGATCACCACGTCGGCCCCCCGGAGGGCGTCCGCGATTGTTCCGGATCGGTGATGCCGGTTCGTCTCGTCAGCGAGGATGAACTTGTACTTATTGGCGTACAGGCCCGGACGCCCCCGGTGGACGATCCCCTGGGTATCGCAGACGACGAGATCATGCACCGGGTGGCAGACACTCTCATCATAGCCGATACAGCGGAGTAGGCGAGCGCAGGCGTACCCGGCGGCTCCCGCTCCGATAATGACGATCGAGAGGTCTTCGTATCGTCGGCCGGTAACCCGGCACGCGTTCAACAGCGCCGCGAGCACCACGATCGCCGTTCCGTGCTGGTCGTCGTGCATCACCGGGATGCCGCAGTCGAGGAGGGCCTCCTCGATCTCGAAGCATCTGGGCGCCGCGATGTCCTCCAGGTTGATCCCGCCGAAGACTGGGGTGAGGTTCCTGACCTGATCCGCGAAGTCGGCCCCGTTGGCGGCAAAGCAGAGTGGGAATGCATCGATGCCGGCGAACTCCTTGAAGAGTGCGGCCTTGCCCTCCATAACCGGAAGGGCAGCAGCTGCACCGATGGAGCCGAGACCAAGGACGGCCGTCCCATCTGTCACGATCGCGACCGTGTTCGCCTTGATCGTATAGCGGTAGGCGAGGGAGGGGTCGGCGGCGATCGCGCGGCAGACGGCGGCAACTCCCGGGGTGTAGGCGAGAGCGAGGTCGTCCCGAGTCTCGAGCGGGACCGTCGGGCGTACCTCGAGCTTGCCCGGATTTCGTGCATGGAGGGCGATTGCGCGGGCATTCAGGTCGTCGGAGTCCATTATCGATCCAGGGGTGCGCTGCGATTTGATGGTTCCGATGGATCGAAACCACCGGGTCCTGGTGAGGAGGACCGCCATGAGAGATCGGTGTGACTAGGACGGTTCGGCAGATGACGGTACGTTTGTCGTGGTCCCCGTCGTCGTCTCCATTCCCTGTCTGGCCCGGCTCGCCGCACTGACGGGCGGGCCACGACCGGATACTGCTCGCACTCCCGGATCGCCGTCCCGCTCGGCCCCGTCCCATCCGGTCCCGATCAGACGGTCATGGAGACACGGGGACCACCACGGGGCGGCGCTGCACCTCCGTTCGTGGCGGGACTGCGCTGGATCGCCCACGCGGAGAACTCTACCGCTCGTTCTAATCGAGGAGGACCTGTTCGAGCAGCACCCCGCGCCTCCCGAAGTCGGTCCGGGTCTCGGATAGTTGATGCCGATGCATCCAGTGGTCCGGGGGGGCGCTCACCCATTTCCCCTACTGCTCGCTCTCGCAGCAGCACCTTTCCTCGCAGCAGCAGTCCTCCTCGTCGTCGCACTCGAGTTCCTCCTGTGTGATCATCCGGTCGTTCTCGGGAGCGAGGATGCCGATAGGAGCGTAGATCCCGTTCTCCTGCTGGCTCAGGACCCGGATATAGCGGATGTCCTCTGAGAAGGGTGACTCGGCGGAGACTGGAAGGAGGAGGCAGTTGTCATCGAGCGAGGCGAGCATCGCCCTGAGCTGTCCAACCGTGAAGCCCTCCACGTCGTATGCGATCTGAAAGAAACCCATGATAACCGCGTCAACTGGTTCCTTTCCCCAAATAATGGTATCCCCCTCAGGTCTTTCTTCCGGTCAGCAGAATCCGGCTACGCGCTCGCTGCCACCTCTCCCCGACGTCCCGTGCACCGGCATCACGGCTCGAAGAACTGCTGGGGTGGGGGGCGGATCGCCTGCCAGACTATTGCCGGGTTACGGAGGCTCTCTTCGCCCTCTGGCGGGGTCAGAAGGGAGAATCGTAGGAGATGCCCGCGGTCGAAAAAAGGGGTGTCTCTGTCGTCCACCGGAGCATCGACAGACCAACACCCTGGATTCAGGGCGGTTCCTCGGTGTGCGCGCAGGGCTGTATCGTCTTCTATCCTGGGGGAACCAGGGTCCGGCAGGCGCTGCTCAGTCGAGCTTGCGCTTCCCCATCGATTCGATGTACAGAAGCTCCTTCCCGGTCTCGATTGAGTCCTGCTTCTCGGGCGGGATCTCGATCTCGAAGTTGGTGAAGTCCTTCATGTCCATCATCTGGGCCGTCGTCCCCGAGATGGAGAGGACCTGCGCCGACTTTCGCTCGACGACGGGAACGTAGGTCTTGGCCGAGACCGGCTGTACGATCGACCGCTTGACACCGTCGAAGATGCCCATCACATCGATTCGGGCCTTGGCCGCACCGTGCTTGCCCGGTTTCGAGACTGAGATGGAGAGGATCTTGCAGGGCTCGTCCTCGATGACCACGTATCTCCCCTCCTTGAGTTTGCCGACTTCCGTCTGTTCCTTCATTGAAAAACACCAGTGCCTGCGAAAATGCAGTAGTAATTTATCTTGATTGGGCTACATAAATACCTCGGAGATGCGGCATCCTCCAATCCGCCCTCCTTTCGGCCTGATTGCGCTGATCGGGGGCGCCTGGAGGGGTATCTTTGGGGGAGACGTGGAGTTCGAGGCGGCATGCAGGGAGATCGCGGCGGCGGTCGAGGAGAAGGCCCTACCGCTGGTCAACACGCTCGAGGGGGCGGAGCTGATCGATCCCATGGCGGTGCACTCGGAGACCAAGCGGCTCGATCAGGTGGCCGAGGAGGCGGTGGTCGAGTACCTCGTCGACAACCAGTTCTGCCGGACGCTCATCTCCGAGGAGTGCGGACGGATCGAGATCGGGGGTGAGAAGGGGACGGTCTTCCTCGATCCAATCGACGGGACTTTCAACGCACTCAACGGCATCCCGTTCTACGCCCTCTCGATCGCCTACGCCGAGGGTGGTCGGGTGATCCGGGGCTTCGTCCGTGACCTTGCGAACGGGGAGACTTTTTTTGCCGAACGGGGGGTGGGGGCCTTCCTGGACGGAGCCCCGATCAGGACCTCGGTGACGCACCAGCTCGACCAGGCAGCAATGTCGATCTACGGTCGCAAGTTCGATCCGGCGAACGTGATGTCGCTTGGGCGGACCATCCGGCGCTGGCGTCTGCTCGGGGCGTCCGCCCTGGAACTCTGCTATGTCGGGGCTGGGCGGCTGGACGGGTTCATCGACCTGCGTGGGACCCTCCGCGTCACCGACGCCGCAGCCGGCATGCTCGTCTGCACCGAGGCGGGCGGTTTCGTCTCTGACCGTGACGGCCAGGATCTGCACTTTCCCGAAGAGGTCCGTATTGGGCGTTGCCTCGTTGCGACGAACGGCCCTCTTCACCGTAAGGTGATCGAGTACCTCCGCTAGCCATGAAGGTCCTCTTCCGCTCCCGGCCCGATTCTGACGCAGCCCTCTCTCTCGCCGCCTCACTTGCCGATCGGCTCGCGTCACGCGGTGTTGAGGTCGTCTTCGACGCGGGCACCGGTGCTGTGCTGGGCAGGGAGGGAGAGCCGATCGGCAGGACCGATGCTGACCTGGTCGTCTGTATCGGTGGCGACGGAACGATCCTGCTCGCTGTCCAGGAGATGAGGCGACAACGCCCGGTCCTCGGGGTGAACCAGGGGGAGGTCGGCTTCCTCACCGATCTCGAGCCTGAGGAGGCGCCCGCGTTCCTCGACGGGATCTCTCGGGGTTTCTCGTGCGAGTCGCGAATGCGGGTCACCTTCTCTCTCGACGGTCAGGTCCTCGGGACGGCCCTCAACGAGGCGGTGATCGTGACGAGCCGGCCTGCGAAGATGCTCCGCTTCGCGATCTCCATAGATGGCACCCCCTCCGAGCAGTTTCGCGCCGATGGGATGATCATCGCGACCCCAACCGGCTCTACCGCGTACGCCATGTCCGCTGGCGGACCCCTGGTAGATCCCCGGATCGAGGGCTTCCTCCTCGTCCCTCTCGCCCCCTACATGCTCTCCAGCCGGCCGCACCTGATATCGAGCGACCGGCGCGTCGAGGTCGCGCTCGGATCATCGAAACCCGCTCACCTGGTGCTCGATGGCCAGGTGCAGCACGAGATTGCCGGTGAAGCCGTCCTCCTGGTGGAACGTTCGAAGGAGTCCGCCCTCTTCGTCGACGTCGGATGCAACTTTTTCGAGAAGGTCGAGCAGAAGCTCCGCCGCCTTTAAGTGTGACCACGCCGAGATGAACCCTGGTGACCAATTTGAACGAAGTCGCCTGTGATTATGCCGCCCTGTCAGAGGGTCTGAAAAAGTTGCTCGGCCTCTCCGGATCTCCAGTCGCGTTCCGCTTCGCGCACACGAAGGAGGAGATCCCCGCGGGCATGGCGGAGGTCTCCGAGCAGCTGCGGCACTGTAAGATGGTCTCGATGGCACGGCACGAGGGAGCCGTCTTCTACGCCCCGGTCGACAAGCACCTCTGCAACGGCGGGGCGTGGGCGCTCGGGCTTCGACCGCTCACCGAGTCGCTCCAGACGGGCGACTTCTACTTCAAGCTCGGCAAGTTCTCGTCTCGCGCCGCCTGCCGCCGGACGATCGACCGGATCCCCCACCTCAACCCGGGCGAGACCTACGCCACCCTGTACGCACCGCTCGAGACTGCCCCGTTCGTCCCCGAGGTGGTGCTGATTGTCACCACGCCCCTCTCGATGCTGAAACTTGCACAGGCCTCGCTGTACGAGGTCGGAGGACGGAACCAGGCGAGCTTTGCCGGGATCCAGTCGGTCTGCGCGGACGCAACGGCACAGACCTTCCTCTCGGGCCGGACGAACTTCTCACTCGGGTGTGATGGGTCGAGGAAGTTTTCCGGGATCGAGGAGCAGGAGATGGTGATGGGTATCCCGGCCGAACGGCTCCCCGGCCTGATGGTCGGGCTCGAAACCGTGATGGGTGCGCCAGGCTCGGTGAAAAGGCGCTAAAACAGAAAGATTGGGATCTCCCCTTCCCTTCTACTTCTTCTTCCCGCCGAGCAGGTCCGAGAGATCGGAGAAGAATCCGCCTTTCTTTTCGTCCGGTGGCACATTTCCCCCACCGAGCTCGAGGAGACGGGTATAGAGCTCGCGCTCCTCGTCGGAGAGGTGGCGTGGAACGACGATGCGCACGCGGACCAGGAGATCCCCGGGCCGGCCCCGCCGCTTGACCCCCTCCCCGGGAATGCGGAGGGCCGTGCCGTACTGGACGCCGGCCGGCACCTTCAACTCCACCGTGCGCCCGTCGATCGTCTTCACCTCGACGGTCGACCCGAGCGCTGCCTGGGCCGGGCTCAGGTCGAGGACCGTCTCCAGGTTGTCGCCGTGCCGGGCAAACCGATCATGCGGGGCGACGTGAACCTCGATGTAGAGGTCGCCGTTCGGCGCCCCGTACTCCCCTGCCTCGCCGTATCCTTCGATCCGGAGGCGCATGCCGTGCTCGATCCCGGCGGGGACGTGTACCGAGACTTTTCGCTTCACCCGCTGGTTGCCCCGCCCGCCGCAGGCATGGCAGGCGGTCTCGGCGATCGTGCCGCGGCCGCCGCACTGGGTGCAGGGTGTCATCCGGACGAACTGGCCGAAGATGGTCTGGTTCGCCTGGCGCATCTGACCCGTGCCACCGCACCGCGTGCAGGTGTGGCGCTTCTTGTTCTCGCTCCCGGTGCCGTCGCAGGCCTCGCACGGCTCCGTGTGCCAGACCTCGACCTCCCGGTCCGCGCCTGCCACCGCCTCCTCGAGGGTGATCTGCATGCGCATGAGGAGGTCGTCGCCCCTCTGCGGGCCGCGAGGGGCACCGCCCCGCGCTCCACCCCCGAAGAAGGCGTCGAAGATGTCACCGAAGCCTGAGAAGTCGGACGAGAAGCCGCCCTCGTACCCGCCACCGGCATAACTTCCCTTCGAGGCGTTCGTGAACGTCTCGTGGCCCATCCGGTCGTACTGCGCTCGTTTTGCCGCGTCGGAGAGCGTAGCATAGGCCTCGTTGATCTCCTTGAACCGCTCCTCGGCGCCGGCCTCCTTGCAGACGTCAGGGTGGTACTTCCGTGCCAGGTTCCGGTACGCCCTCCTGATCTCCTTCTCGTCGGCGGTCCGGGGGACACCCAGGCGCTCGTAGTAATCTCCGGCGGCCATCCGAGGTGCGCTCCTTACTCCTTCACGTTGAAGTCGGCGTCGACCACTGTGTCATCCTTCGGGGTGGCCCCCGGGCCGTCCGTTGGCCCTGTCGATTGCGCGGCGGCCGCTTCGGCCTGTGCTTTCTGGTAGAGCTTGGTTGTCGCGGCGTAGACCGCTTCGGAGAGGGACTCCATCTCCTTCTTCATCGCCTCGATGTCATCGTCCTCGAGCGCCTTCTTGAGCCGACCCGAGGCCTCCTCGATCTGCGTCCGGTCCTGGGGATCGAGTTTGTCACCGTTCTCCTTGATCATCCGCTCCGCAGAGAAGACCGCCGTATCGGCCGAGTTGCGCAGCTCGATCTCCTCGCGCTTCTTCTGGTCCTCGTCCGCGTAGGCCTTTGCGTCGTCGACCATCTTGGAGATCTCGTCATCGGTGAGCTTCTTCGACCCCTTGATGGTGATCGTCTGCTCGTTCCCGGTCCCGAGATCCTTCGCCGAGACGTGGATGATCCCGTTGGCGTCGATGTCGAACGTGACCTCGATCTGAGGTATCCCCCGAGGCGCCGGCGGAATGCCAGTCAGTTGGAACCGGCCGAGCGTGAAGTTGTCCTTCGCGAGCGCCCGTTCTCCCTGGACCACGTGGATCTCCACCGAGGTCTGACCGTCCGCGGCTGTTGAGAAGATCTGAGACTTCCGGGTCGGGATGGTCGTGTTCCGCTCGATCAGCTTGGTTGCGATCCCGCCGAGGGTCTCGATCCCGAGCGTGAGGGGCGTCACGTCGAGGAGGACGATGTCCTTCGCCTCGCCGGTCAGCACGGCTGCCTGGATCGCTGCCCCGAGGGCAACGACCTCGTCGGGGTTGACACTCTTGTCGGGCTCGCGGCCCATCACCCGCTTCACGGTCTCCTGGACGAGCGGCATACGCGTCTGGCCGCCGACGAGGAGGACATGCTGGATCTCCGAGGGGGAGAGCTTGGCATCGGCGAGCGCCTGCTTGACCGGGCCGATCGTGGACTCGACCAGGTCACTGACCAGCTGCTCAAACTTCGCCCGGGTGAGGTCGATATCGAGGACCTTCGGGCCCGAGGCGTCGGTGGTGATGTACGGCAGGTTGACGTTTGTCTTCTGAACGGTGGAGAGCTCGATCTTCGCCGCCTCCGCCGCGTCACGGAGGCGCTGCAGTGCGATCTGGTCGTTCCGGAGGTCGATCCCCGAGGTCTTCTTGAACTCCTCTACGAGGAAGTCGACAATCCTCTGGTCGAAGTCGTCGCCGCCGAGGCGGTTGTTGCCCGCGGTGGACTTGACCTCGAAGACACCGTCACCGAGGGTCAGGATCGAGACGTCGAACGTGCCTCCTCCAAGGTCGTAGACCAGGACCGTCGCCTCGTTCTCTTTGTCGATCCCGTAGGCGAGTGCGGAGGCGGTCGGCTCGTTCACGATCCGGAGGACATCGAGTCCGGCGATCGTGCCGGCGTCCTTGGTCGCCTGGCGCTGGGCATCGTTGAAGTAGGCCGGCACGGTGATGACGGCCTTGGTGATCGTCTCGCCAAGATATGCCTCGGCGTCCCGCTTCAGCTTCTGCAGGACCATCGCCGAGATCTCCTGGGGCGTGTAGCTCTTGTCGTCGATCGCGACCTTCTCGCTCGTTCCCATCTTCCGTTTGATCGAGAGGACGGTCCTCTGCGGGTTGGTGATCGACTGCCTCTTCGCCAGCGAGCCGACGAGCCGCTCCCCCTCCTTACTGAATGCCACGGCGGAGGGCGTGGTGCGCGCTCCCTCTGCGTTCGGGATCACGGTGGCCTGTCCGCCCTCCATGATCGCCATGCACGAGTTCGTGGTTCCGAGATCGATACCGATTACCTTCTCTTTTGCCATGTAACTCACTCCTTGCCTTTCGAGACTGCGACCTTTGCGCAGCGGATGACCTTCTCGTTCATACAGTACCCCCGAGTGATCTCGTCGATGACGATCCCTTCCTCCGCGTCGGACGGGACGTAGGCGACCGCATCATGGTACACTGGGTCGAATCGCTGGTTACGACACTCTATAGGGCTGATGCCACGCCGCTCCAGGATGGCCCCGAAGAGCTTTCGTATCTGGAGGAGCCCCTCACGAAGCCCCTCGCCGTCGGCCCGCTCGGCCCGCTCGAGGTTGTCGTACACCTCGAGCACCTCGCACGTGAACTCCTCGAGTGCCGCGTTGACCCGAGACGCCAGGTCCTTCGCGGACCGCTTCTTGAAATTTTCGAAGTCGGCCGCGAGCCTGAGGAACCGTTCGTTCAGCTCCTCATGGGCTGCCTGGAGTTCGGCAAGCTCAGCGGACGCCTCGACGGGTTGCTCGACCGTCGTCGTGCGCTCTTCGTTCGCCTCCTCCTCTGGTTTCATACGTGAACCAGATTATATTGGCTAGTGGTTCTATATATATGTTTCTTTAAAGGATCCCATTTAATCGGCAATGCTTCTTCCGTTATCCGTTTTAGCCTTAAATTGCGCCTATTTGTGAATTCCCGCTTCTCAGAAGGACGTCGCCGCTTGCTCCTCCCTGCGATCATGATAAGTGATCCCGTTCCCCACACTGGTGCACCATGAGGTTCGCACTCCTCTCCGTCTGGGACAAGGAAGGCCTCGTCCCGCTCGCCGGGGCCCTCGTCGAGCACGGCTACCGACTCCTCTCCTCGGGGGGGACCGGAAAGGCACTCGCGGATGCCGGAGTCCCGTTCGTCGAGGTCTCGGCTCACACCGGCTCGCCCGAGATGATGGACGGGCGCGTCAAGACCCTCCACCCCCGTATCCACGGAGGCCTGCTCGGACGCCGGGGGATCGATGACCAGGTGATGGCCGATCAGGGTATCGAGCCCATCGACCTGCTCGTCGTCAATCTCTACCCGTTTGAGGCGATGCGCGACAAGGGACTCTCCCTACCCGAACTCGTCGAGTATATCGACATCGGGGGGCCGGCGATGATCCGCGCGGGTGCCAAGAACTACCACGACGTCGGGGTCGTCGTCGACCCGGCGCAGTATTCGATGGTGATCGCGGCCCTCGAGCGGGGCGGCCTCTCCGAGGAGGAGCGCTTCTCGCTCGCGAGGACGGCCTTCGCTCACACCGCCGCCTACGACGCGGCGATCAGCAACCACCTCCACGCGCTCGACGGAGGGCTTCCCAGCGTCTATTCCCGCCAGTGGACGAACGGCCGACCGCTCCGGTACGGCGAGAACCCCCACCAGACGGCAGCAGTCTACGGGGATCGGGGGATCGCCGGTGCCGAGCCCCTCCAGGGGCGCGAGATGTCGTACAACAACTACCTGGACCTCGATGCGGCCGTTCGGCTCGTCGCCGAGTTCCAGGAGTGCGCGGCCGTCGTTGTCAAGCATAACAACCCCTGCGGCGTCGCAGCGGGAACGACCCCGGTCGAGGCCTACGTCACGGCTCGCGAGGTCGACCCGGTCTCTGCCTACGGTGGCGTCGTTGCCCTCAACCGGCCGGTCGACGCCGACGTCTCCCGTGAGATCGCCTCCACCTTCGTCGAGGTGCTCGCGGCACCCGGTTTCTCGGACGAGGCGCTTGCCCTCCTCGCTCCGAAGACGAACCTGCGTGTCATCCAGACCGGTGATCGGGTCTCCGGCGATGAGGTCCGGACGATCGACGGGGGCGTCCTCGTCCAGCGGTCGCCGGTCACGCCCGAGGGGTGGCGGGTTGTCACGAAGCGGGCTCCGACCCCCGCAGAGGAAGCGTCGCTCCGCTTCGGCATCCGTGTCGCCGCTCATACCAAGTCGAACGCGATCGTCTTCGCGAACGGACGGCAGGCCCTTGGTATCGGGGCCGGCCAGATGAGCCGCGTCGACGCCGCTCGGATCGCGATCGAGAAGGCCCGCCAGCCGCTCGCCGGATCGGGTGTCGCCTCCGATGCGTTCCTTCCGTTCCCTGACACCCTCGAGGTCGCGGCAGAGGCAGGTGCAACCGCGCTGGTCCAGCCGGGTGGCTCGATCCGCGACGACGAGGTGATCGCTGCCGCCGACCGGCTCGGAGTGGCGATGGTCTTTACCGGTGTCCGGCACTTCCGGCACTAATAAAAGGGCAGAAAAGGGGGTGGACCGGGCCTACGCGATCCGGTTCCCCGCGTCCGGGCCCGGAGTGCAGGTGAAGGCCTCCTCGACCCGGAGGACCAGGAGGCCTTTCGCCGGGTAGGCCTCGTTCTTCGCCTTCATCGCCGCCCTCATCTTTTCGTACTCCGGCCCCTCTGTCCGTACCTCGACCGACCCCTTAACCTGGAAGCACTTCTTCGAATCCGGGTCCCAGGCGAAGATCGACATTTTGGGGTTCTCCCGGACGTTTGCCAGGGTCTTCTTCATGAAGTTATCCCCAACCCAGATCTCGTCGCCGCCCACCAGCTGGACGAACGCGATCGGGGCCACGTTCGGGGTCCCGTCCCGTGCCGCGGTTGCGACCGGGAAGACTCTGTTCTTCTCGAAGACCGCCCTGATCTCATCGTTGATGATTGCCATCTTCCTCTCCATCCTGCGCCCTGTGGGCGTCGTCGTCTGTGGATCCCGGTACTGCATATCTCTTTCCCCGGGCCACGGGTATCTATAAATCGGCTCCCTGATCATACCTCTAGGCCGGAAGGTGCACGGATGGACTACGGCGAGCTGCTCACGGATACGGTCGAATTCTCGCGAAACGCTCTCTTTGGCGATCTCCGGCGTGGAGCCCTGCTCATGGTCCTCTTCGCGCTCGCCACCTCGTCCCTCGAGGTCCTCCCTTGGATGCTTCCCCTTGCCGAGTTCCTCCGGTTCGTCGTGCTCGTCCTCCTGGTGGTCGTCTCCCTTGTTGCCCTGCTCGTCCTGAACGGATATGCCAGCGAGGTCTACCGGGGGCCCCGGGGACCTCCCCCCGTGGAAGACCCGGTCGGCCTGGCGCTCCACGGAGTCCGGCTCCTCGTCGTCTCGGTACTCTTCCTGCTCCCGGTCATCGCGGTCCTGCTGATCTTCGGTGGGCTCGGCGTGATGGGGATCCTTGCGAGCGGCCAGTCGCAGGATATGTCCGCCCTCCTCTCCTCGCTCGCGACCCTCGGACTCGGGGTGCTCCTTGCCGTGATCGTCTGGGTGGTTGTCGGCCTCGTGAGCTCGATCGCGATCGTCCGGTGCGCCCGGGCGGGGGACCTCCGGGAGGCCTTCAACCTCGAGGCGATCGTCCTGCACATATCACGGATCGGCTGGGTGAACTACATCGTCGCCCTGCTGGTCCTATGGATCGTGCTCGGGTGCGCCTACGCCGCGATCGGCATCTTCGGCGGGCTCCCCGTCATCGGGTGGGTGATCGGGGTGGTGATCGGGACGGCGGTCTTCGTCTTCTCAGCCCGGTACCTCTCTCAGGTCTATGACAGCGTGCCCGCGCCCTAGGTATCCGCTTCGGCGATCGAACGGGCGAACCGCGCCGCCCTCTCAAGGTCTTCGTCGCCGGGCCGTCCCCGGTTGATCCCGCCGAGGAGGCCGAAGATCGCATAGGTATCGTACCCTGGCAGGCAGAGCTCACCGGCGATGGCGACGCCCCTCTTTGAGAGCTCGTCCCGGAGCGCCCGGTGCCAGAGACCCGAGAGAAATGAAAGGCCGGCGGTCGAGAAGATGAAGACCCTCGTCCCGTTCCTAAAACGTGACCGGGTCGCGAACGCGATCAGGTCGCGGTGGTGCTTCGAGCCGTATATGCCCGAGCCGAACCCGACCAGGTCATAGTCCTGGAGGTCGGCCTTTCGCCGGTCGCGGAGCCGAACGAGGTCGGCGCCGATCGCCGACGCCATCGCTTCGGCGACCTCCTTCGTGTTTCCGTGGTGGAGCGACTCGTAGACGATTGCTGCCCGCATGGTGATCACCAGGTACATCATCCATGGGTGCGAACGGGTAAGAAGATGACCGGAGAGGCGCTTTCGCCCGAACCTGCGATCGGGATCGTGCTGGTGAACTGGAACGGGTGGCAGGACACGGTGGAGTGCCTGGAGTCCCTGCTCCGTTGCCGGTACGACCGATGGTTCGTCGTCTGTGTCGATAACGGATCCGCCGATGGCTCGATTGAAAAGATCCAGGCGTATTGTGCTGGCGTGCTCGAGGTCGCGTCCCCCTTCTTCACGAACGAACCCACCACGAAACCGGTACGGTTCGAACGTATCTTCGCGGCGGAGGCGATGGAAAGGGCCCAAATTGGCCCCCGTCTCCCCGACCGCTCGGTGGTCGTGATCGAGAACAGCGAGAACCTCGGATTCGCCAAGGCGAACAACCAGGGGACGCGGTTCGCCATCGAGGCCCGCCGCCCGGAGTACTGCCTCTTTCTCAACAACGACACCGTGGTCGACCCCCACCTCTTCGAAGCGTTCGTCGAGGCGGCCGATCGGCACCCCCGGGGGGGATTCTTCGGCCCCAAGACCTTCTACTACGACCACCAAGGACGCCGTGACGTGATCAACTTCGCCGGTGGACGGCTCGACATGGTCCACGGCCAGACCTGGCACATCGGGCAGAACGAGGTGGACGAGGGTCAGTACGACGAAGAGCGTGAGGTCGACTGGGTGGAGGGGTCGTGCCTTCTCGCCCGGTCGACACTCCTCGAGGAGATCGGCCTGCTCGATCCCACGTATTTCGCCTACTTCGAGGAGAACGACCTGGTCCTGCGGGGCCGACAGGCAGGGTACGGGGCGGTGTACGTCCCCAAAGCCCGGCTCTGGCATAAGGTCTCCGCCTCTTCGAAGCGGAGCCCGGCCAAGCTCTACTACCTGACCCGGAACCAGCTCTGGTTCGTCAGACGCTACGCAAACCGGGGTGAATACGCCCGCTTCCTCGCCTGGTTCTTTGGGTTCCGGCTCTGGTTCTTACTCGGCATGTACCTCGTCCGGTACATGAGCCGGCCGTCCGCGGGTGCGGTGCTGCGCGGAGTCCGTGACGGGATGGGCCGACTGCCTCCCCAATCTGTCGAGTGAGCCCCCTCGCATTCGCGGGGCTACTCGAGCATCTGCTGAAAGGTGCGCTCGTCGAAGGTGGCGAGCAGGTTCATGAGAACGGCCTTCTGGACATGAAGCCGGTTCTCGGCCTCGTCCCAGACTGCCGAACGGGGTCCGTCCAGGACGGCGTCCGTGATCTCCTCGCCGCGGTGGGCGGGCAGGCAATGCATCACGATCGCACGGTCCGTAGCTCGGGCCACCAGCCGATCGTCGATGCAGTAGCCAACGAACGCCTCTCGTCGGGCCTGCTCCTCCCCCTCCGAGCCCATCGACACCCAGGTGTCGGTGAAGATGACGTCTGCCTCCTCGACCGCCTCCTCGGGGGTCCTGGCGCAGACGATCTGCCCGCCCTCTGCCCGCCCTCTTTCGATGATCGCCGGGTCCGGAGCATATGCCGTGGGTGTCGCGATGCGCACCTCCATCCCGGTCATCCCGGCGGAGAGAACGAGGGAGTTGCAGACGTTGTTCCCGTCGCCGATCCATGCGGCGACCAGGCCGTCGGTCCGCCCGAAGCGTTCGCGGATCGTGAAGATGTCCGCCAGGATCTGACAGGGGTGCTCGAGGTCTGAGAGGCCGTTGATCACCGGGACGGTCGAGTGGGCCGCGAACTCCTCGATCGTGGCATGGGAGTAGGCCCGGATCATCACAGCCGAGACGTACCGGGAGAGGACGCGGGCCGTGTCGGCGATCGCCTCGCCCCGGCGCAGCTGCATGTCTCCCTGGTTGAGGTGGAGGGCGTGGCCGCCGAGCTCGAACATCCCGACCTCGAACGAGACGCGGGTCCTCGTCGACGGCTTCTCGAAGATCATCCCAAGGCTCCGACCGGCGAGAAGCGGGGGGCAGCACCCCTCCGCCCGTTCTGTCTTCAGCCTCGCCGCGTCAGCCATCAGCCTCTCGAGGTCGACGACCGAGAGGTCCAGGACCGAGAGCAGGTTTTGTTTCATCGGATCGACCTCATATGGGTGCACCGCTGCTCGAGCAGGGCGCGGGTGCCGATATCGCGCCGGTAGCGGACCGGTCCCCTGACGCCAGCGGCTGCCCTCTCGGCGACTGCCTCCGCCTCTTCGAGGCTCGTTCCCGTCCCGACGAAGGCGAGCGTGCGCGATCGCCTGGTCCAGAGCCGGCCATCCAGCTCCTCGACATTCGCATAGTAGAGACGTGCCGGGCCCGGATCGCCCGTCTCGACCGGTTCGGACGGACCGGGAGCATCCGGGTACCCCTCCGGCACCAGGTATTTGCAGACCGTGGCCTCCGGCAGGAAGGATGCCGCCGAAGCGCCGACGCTACCGTCGGTACAGCGGAACGCGAGTTCACCCAGGTCCGAGGCAAGCAGGGTGAGGACGTTCATCGCCTCGGGGTCTCCGAACCGGGCGTTAAACTCTATCACCATCGGCCCGTTCGCCGTGTTCATGAACTGGCCGTAGAGGACGCCGACGAACGGCGCCCCTTCGGCGGCCATCGCCCGGATAACCGACTCCATAATCCCGAGCGCCTGCTCGCGATCTGTCTCGGTGACGAAGGGGAGCCCGTGGTCGGGCATCGAGTACGACCCCATGCCACCGGTATTCGGCCCGAGGTCCCCCTCGAACGCCCGCTTGTGGTCCTGGACGAGCGGCATCGGGACGAGGCGAGTTCCATCGACGAAGGCCTGCAGGGTGAACTCCTCGCCCACGAGCCGTTCTTCGACCACGATCGGCCCGTTAATTTCACGGGCATAGGCGCAGGCCCCATCCCGATCAACCTGCTCGCCCATCACGCGGACGCCCTTGCCGCCGGTCAGACCTACCGGCTTGATCGCCAGGTCCCCGGGGTGGTCCTGGATGAACCGGACTGCCTCATCGCAGTCGACGAACCGCCGGTAGGCAGGGGAGCCCGCGATCCCGTGTCGGGTCATCAGGTCCCTGGCATAGGCCTTGTCGGTCTCGATCCTCGCTGCCGCCCTTGTCGGGCCGAACGCCGGTATGCCAGCCTGGACGAGCTCATCGACCAGTCCGGCTTCGAGCGGGGCCTCGGGACCGATCAACACCAGGTCCACCGACTGTTCGGACGCGAACCCGACGACACGCTCGACCTCGGTCTCCTTCGAGATCAGGACCGAATCGGCGAGCGCGGCGATCCCGGGGTTTCGGGTCGCCATCACGGACACTATGCGTGCGTCGCCCTCCCGGGCCAGCGCCGCCGCGACCGCGTGCTCCCGTCCTCCGCCACCCACCACCAGGTACTTCATAGGTACGCCTACGTGTACAGAGGGGTTCGGAGAGAATAAGCGATTGCCGGTTTCTCACCGGTCCATGAGCTCACGCGCACGGACGAGTGGGACCAGCCGAACCCCGAGGGCGCCGAGCCTCTCCTCTGCGCCGCCCTCGCGGTCCACGACTGTGACGACGCAGTTCACCGTTGCCCCCGCACGACGGAGTTCTTCCACCCCGTAGACGGCCGAACCGCCCGAGGTAGTGACGTCCTCGACGAGCAGGACGTGTCGACCTCTGACATCGCCGATCACCAGGTTCGCCTTGCCGTGGTCCTTCGCCTGGCTCCGGACGATCGCACATCGGCGTCCACTCTCGAGCGAGGTGGCAACGGCAAGTGGCACCCCGCCGACGGCCACTCCGGCCACCATCTCGAACTGGACCCGGTCCGTTACCGCCCGGGCGATCTCGCCGAGGAGCGCCGGATCGGTCATGGCCGTCTTGATGTCGACGTAGTACGGGCTCTGTGCACCGGATGCGAGCGTAAACTCGCCGAACTCGATGGCGCCGGCGGCGATCAGCCGTTCGGCGACGGGGTTTATCACAGGTGTCATGTATCGTTCACCAGGGTTCGTCCTTGATCCCGGCGGCATACCCAACCAGGTTCATGCCCCGGTGAAGGAGCGGGGTCAGGACCAGGATGAAGGCAAGCACCGGGAGGGTGATGTTCGTTGCGATCCACTGCCAGTCGATGAGGGCAAGGACGACAAACGCCCCGACGACCAGGTCGTACTGGTCGACGATCGGCCAGGGGGCTCCCCGGTCCTTGCCCAAACGCCGCTTGAAGAACGATTTGACAAGGTCTCCGAGGAGTGCACCGACCGAGAGGGCGAGCACGCTTATCGGTGTGTGAGCCGGCAGGGATGCAAGGATCGGATGACCCTGGGCCACGAGTTGAAGGACGCCGACGAGGGCCCCGCAGAAGACTCCCGCTCCGAATCCTCGCCATGTCTTTCCGTTGCCGAAGACGCGGAACCCGTCACCGAGGGCGCGCCCACCGTCGATCGGTCGGCCTCCACCAAAGAGAGCAGCGGTGGGATTCGGGACCCATGCAGGCAGCATTATCCAGCATGCGGCGATTGCAGCGAACGCAAGGGCTCCGGGCGCCAGGGCGTCGGCGACTGTCACGAGTACACAATCCCACCTGTAAAGATTAATGTATCGTAAGAGAAACTACTAGAAAACGTCGCTGGAACACCCGATCGGCCGATCCGGCCGATGAATACATCGGGTGGACCTGCGACCTCCGCGCCGGTGGATGCTGATGGTGGACAAGACGACGAAGAGCCTCTGCCCGACGTGCGGGCGTGTCCTGGACGCGCGAATTCGCGACCAGGGCGGGAAGGTCTGGATAGAACGGGAGTGCCCGGAGCACGGCCCGATCCGTTCTCTCTACTGGTCCGACGTGCGCATGTACGACCGGTTCGAGAGCTACAACCACCCGGGGGACGGGGTCGAGAACCCCCAGAGAGAGGTGGAAGAGCGGAACTGCCCGTCCGAGTGCGGGCTCTGCTCCCAGCACCGGTCGTCCACGCTACTCGCGAACATCGACCTTACCAACCGGTGTAACCTGAACTGCGACTTCTGCTTCGCCAACGCGCGGGCATGCGGTTTTGTCTACGAACCGAGCTTCGACCAGGTCATCGAGATGATGCGCATGCTCCGGGCAGAGCGACCGGTACCGCCGCCTGCTGTCCAGTTTTCTGGGGGCGAGCCGACGATGCGCGACGACCTCCCGGAGCTGATCCGCCGTGCGAAGGAGCTCGGCTTCTCGCAGGTCCAGGTGGCGACGAACGGCATCCGGATCGCGAAGGAGGACGGTTATGTCGAGACTCTGAAAGAAGCCGGCCTCTCGACCCTCTATCTCCACTTCGACGGCGTCTCCAGGGAGACGAATCCGTTTCTCCCGTCCCACCTCCGTGCGATTGACCGGTGCATGAACGCCCGGATGGGTGTGGTGCTGGTCCCGACCGTGATCCGGGGCCGAAACGACCAGGAGGTGGGCGATATCATCCGGTTCGCCGCCCAGCGCATCAAGGTGGTGCGCGGGGTGAACTTCCAGCCGGTCGCCTTCACCGGGGCGGCAAGCGAGGACGACGTGGAGAAGGAGCGGATCACGATCCCCGACCTGACCCATGCCATCGAGGAGCAGACCGGCGGGGTGATCCGGCAGGACGATTTCTACCCGGTGCCGTGCGTCCTCCCGATCTCGCGTCTGGCTGAGGCGTATGTTGGCCAGCCGGTCGTCGAGTTCACGGTCCACCAGCACTGCGGTGCGGCGACCTACATCTTCGTCAACGACGATGGGATCACGCCGGTGAACCGGATCGTGGACGTGGACCGGTTCTTCGAGCTGATCGATCACATGGCGGAGACGATAGGGCGGGGCGGGTCGATCAACAAGTACCGGGCGATGCTCGAGGGGTTGAAGGACCTGCGCGGGGCCCTCAAGAAGGACTCATCGGGGAAGGGTGCGGAGATCTGGCGCTTGATCGCCCAGGCCCTGATCTCACAGAACTTCGATGCGCTCCGTGAGTTCCACTGGAATGCCCTCTTCATCGGCACGATGCACTTCATGGACAGCTACAACTATGACACCGATCGCGTCAGCCGGTGCTGCATCCACTACGCGACCCCGGACGGTCGCATGATCCCCTTCTGCACCTACAACTCGGGCCCGGTATACCGGGAGCAGGTCTGGCGGAAGTTCGCCCTCCCCGGCGGCGTGCCGGCCCCCTCCGACGCCGACACGGCCCCTATACCCCTGGTCAGGGACTAGGGGAAGGGGACCTCGATCCCCCGGTCTGGCCCGTCGAGGGCCACCCGGGCGATCGCGAGATCCTGGATCGCGAGACCCGTCGAGTCGAAGACCGTCACCTCGGTCTCGGAGCGTCGCCCTGTCCTTCCGAGCACGACGTCCCCAAGAGTACCGGCGATCAGCGCAGGGTCCAACAGCCCGGTGGCGATCGGAACGTTGATCTCGCCGGAATGGACTGCCTGTCTCGGGTCGTCAACGAAGAGGCGCGCCCTCGCGAGGACTGCGGGGTCGAGCTCCTGTTTTCCCGGGGCGTCCGCGCCGATTGCGTTGATGTGCGTCCCATCGCGGACCCATTCGTCCCTGACGATCGGCGTTCGCGACGGGGTGGTGGTCACCAGGAGATCGCAGTCGGTCACCCGTTCGAGGTCCGCGATCTCGACCTCGAGGTCTGGGAACCGACGCGCGAAGGCTCGAGCGCTCGTCTCGCTCCGGCTCCAGACCCGGACCCGTTCGATGCCGAGCCAGGCGCGGGTCGCCTCGAGCTGGGCCTCCGCCTGCCGGCCAGCGCCGACGAGCCCGACCTGGACGCCGTCTGTCCTGCGGCAGAGGTGCCGGGCGGCGACCGCACCCGCGGCACCGGTGCGTCGGTCGGTCAGCATGGTTGCGTTCATCAGGGCGTACGGGAGGCCGGTCGATGGCTCGAGGAGTACGAGGAGCGCCATCACGCTCGGCAGCCCGCGCGCCGGGTTGTCGGGGTGGACGTTCACGACCTTGACGCCGGCGAGTCCGAGCGAGGGGATCGAGGCGGGCATGGTCCGAAAGTCCCCGCCGTCGATCGAGACATAGACCTTGGGGGGCATCTCCACCTCGTTCCTTCCGAAGGCGCGAAAGGCCGCTTCGATCGCCTCGTTGACCCGGACGAGGTCGATCCCCTCCTCCGGGTGGGCGTAGTAGCGCATGATGACGGTCTCGGCCCGCGCAGGGAAAAAGCTGGTTGCCGGCTGCTATATCCACACGGGGCGCCCACCCTGATCGAAGGAGAACGGCCATGATCCGGATCATCCCGAAGCCGACCGATACGCCCGACGACGACTCGACCCGCATGGTGATGGACGCGCTCGACGCACTCGGAGTGGGCTGGACCCGCCTCGAGCTCGACGATATCGACCCGTTCGCGTTCCCGGTCCGGGACGCGGTGATCTGGGCCTGCGGCCTCCGGCAGGACGGGCACCAGTTCGAGACTCTCCAGGCGCTCGCGACCCGGAACCGGGTCGTGAACTCGCCCGCCGCGATCGCGACCTGCGCCTCGAAGGTCGCGACCACCGCACGCCTCGTCGAGGCAGGCCTCCCCTCACCCGCGACCGGTCTGTTGAGGACTCGGGACCGGGCGAATGCTTTCATCGAGGCCTATGGGGGACAGGCTGTCTATAAGCCGGTCTACGGCTACGACGGCAACGGTATCCGCCTGGTGGAGTCGGCCGACGACCTCGAGGAGCCACCCTACTACCTCCAGGAGTACGTGCCGAACGACGAGGACTACCGTATCTTCGTCATCGGAAACGAGGCGGTCGGCGCGATCCGTCGGCGTTCGGCGCATCTCACCCATAACATCCATCAGGGCGGGCTCGGGGAGGCGGTCGACGTCACCCCGGAGATGGCGAGGCTCTCCGTCGCCGCGGCGCGCGCCGTCGGGGCGGACTACGCGGGGGTCGACCTCCTCCCGCTGGAGACGGGTGGGTTCACGGTCCTCGAGGTGAACGGGACCCCGAACTGGCACTGCATGACCGCCCCGATCCCCAGGCTGATCGCCGTTTACCTGGTCCGGTGCGAAGAAGAGATGGCGGGGTCTATTCCTCGCCGATGAACGCCTTCAACCGGTCGTAGATGAACTTCTCGACCGCCTGGGCCGTGGCGAGGTCGGAACGGAACGCCAGGAGCTCCCGTTCGTCGCCGTCCATGTTCGCGAACTTCATGCGCTGAGGTTTGTCGATCAGTTCCCCGGGGAACTTCGTGACGATCTCCCGGATGATCTTCTGCGGGACCCCCGGGGGGATCACCACGTCGTAGAGCTCGGGTGCTTCGCTGGTCTCTGCCATTGGTCTCTCCTTACTTTCCACACGCGATCCTCTTAGCCATGATGCATTTCCCGCCGCGCCGGCCCCCAAGCGGGAACTTCGGCTTGCCGATCGAGAGCATACAGCGCCCCATCAGGGCGGCACCGCGCGCGAGCCCGTCGTCGACGAACACGACATGGTCGAGCGCGCCGTCGGGGAAGAGCTTCATCGCTTCGATCTCTTCAAGGATGTACTCAGGCTTTCTTCCCGAGATCGCAGCACGGCCCGTGAACCCGATCGAGGCGTTCGGCGGGACCATGTCGCGCTCCGCCGCGATCCCGATCATCCGGGTGGCCATCCTGGTACAGACCCGGTCCACCACCTCGGTGAGCGTCGCGATCCCGTGGGCCTCGTGACATTCCTTTCCGATCGCCTCCAGCTCGGGGACGGCGGAGCCGTTCACCCCGGCATCGCAGCCTATCAGGGCGATCCCGGAGGCCTCCGCCACGTCGGCGCAGAGCGGCACGCGCCCGAACCGGGGGCGGTCGGACGGGACGATCCGGATGTCGATCTGCTCGTGGCAGCGTTCGACATATTCGTCGACGACCCGACGGTTGGTCCGCGTCATGATCGAGCCGAGCGTCGAGCGGTCGGAGAAGAGGTCGAGCGCTGTCCCGGTCTTCTTCTGGACGAGGCCGGTCCCCCGAACGATCGCGTCGGGGATCGCGCCCGCGAGCCCGGCGAAGTTACCGATCGTCCTGGCGAAAGGGTCGCATCCGGTGTCATCGATGTCGGAGGTGATCCGGCCGTCGAGCGTGGTACCGAAGTCGATAGAGACGCAGGGGTTTCGGAAGTCGACCGGCGTCCACTTTGCCCCCTCCTTGATCCCGGCCATGGCGAGCTCCCCCTCCATCTCGTTCGCGACCATCTCGACTCCCGAGGACCCCCGCGGCGGGAGCACGCCGGCGACCGCCCCGATGAAGACGACCTTGTCCGCGAAGGAGTGGGGCTGGAGTTTCGGCGGCAGGTTCGCCTTGGACATCGGCGGGGTCATCTTTCTGGGGGGTACCCCGGCCTCGAGGCACCCGTTCGCGAGCGCGATGACGAAGTCCCCGACCTGGTCCGGGGAGTCCATCGCGGCGACCACTCCGGTCGAACGGACGACGAAGTCGAGGTCGTCCTGGATCGAGAGGCCCGCCTCACGGTGGCACTGGACCAGGGTATCCCGGACCAGCTCGGTAACGGACTCGCGGGTCAGCTCGGTGCCGTCGAGAGTCTGGCCGAAGATCTCTTCGCCGGGCTTCGGGGGGCGGACGTCCCGGCTCATCGAGACCGTTTTGTTGATCACGTAGCTATGGCCGGTCTCGAGGTTCGTCCCGGTCAGGATGCACTTCGTTGTCGTATTGCCCATCTCCACCGATGCCACGATGAAGTACGGCTTGGTCCGATATTCGGGGACCTCCATCCCCGCACCGAGACGGATGGTCGGTGGAGGAACACTCTCGACGATATGGGGCTTGGGGCGGAAAAAACGGTCAAAAAAGCGGGCGTACATCACCTTCCGTTGCCTCTGTGCTCCAATATACCTTTCGTTTTCGGCCAGGTTGCCGTTCGTTCGGCCTCGTGGTCAGATCGGGGGATTCTCTTCCGGGATTTCTATTATTGTCCGATTCCTCACCTGCCCGTCGTTCACGAATTTCGAATCATTGAAATAAGTGAAGATGTAACTAGGTACGTCGTTATCCTGCCACAGGACGCGGGAGACGGGGTGTGCATGAGGGAGCGGATTCGGCGGATCAACCTTCAGCGGCAGATGCTGACCATGATCACTTCGCGGCCCGGGTGCACCCTCCAGGAACTCTTCGAGGCCTACCGCGAGAACTACCGGGCATGGGAGATCCGCTACCACCTCCAGTGGCTCGTCCGCCACGGGGTGGTCGCGCTGCGGGCGGGCCCCCGGGCGATCCACTGTTATCCGACCGGGAAACGGCTCTCGGTCTAGGTAAACCCTTTCGTCACGACCATGGCGGTGAAGAGGAGGCCGCCGAGCATGGTGTTGAGCGCCGGGAGGCGCCAGTAGACCGTTTCTACCGGGAGTCCTGGCCTGGCGAGGAGGACCGCAGGCACCGCCGGGTATGCCAGCACGGCAAGGCTCAGGGGGTGCAGGCCGCTCGCGGTGAGCGTGATCGCGGCAAGACCACTCCAGAGGATGAGGCAGAGAATGAGCGACCGCTTCCTGCCCAGGAGGACAGCCGTCGTCATGATACCGGCCGATCGGTCACAGGCGATGTCGGGCACGGCCGAGAAGAGGTGCATTGCGGCGATATGCAGAAACCCGCCGACGAGGAGCCATCCCGGGGGCACCTTCCCCGATGCCAGGACGAACCCGTAGACCCCCGGGAGCACGTAGAGGTAGTTCGAGCAGAAGTCCAGGAACGGGACCTGCTTGAACCGGAGTGGCGGCGCTGAGTAGAACCCGGCGAGGAAGAGAAACCCCACGAGGACCGCGAGGAGCCTGGGATCGGGCGCGGCGGCGCCGAGGAGGAGCGTGGCGAGGAGCGAGAGGGCGACGAGGAGAATGACCCGGTTGCGGTCCGCCCCGGAGAAGCGGTACTCCCGCTCGTCCTTCTTCGGATTCGCCTGGTCGGTCGCCTCGTCGAAGAGGTCGTTGACGCCGTAGATGAAGAGATTGGCGGGGAAGAAAAAGTAGACCAGGGCGGCGGCGTACGCCGGGACCAGGAAGTCGTGCCAGTTCGCCATCCCGATCGCGTAGCCCACCACGTAGGTCCCGGCCGTGTAGATCCAGAACCGGGGGCGGGAGAGACGGATCGCGAACCCGGCCAGTCCCCCGGGCCCGCCCGTCATGCGGTGGGCCGGATGCTGTTCGCAGCGAACCGGAAGACGAGCCGCGGCACGGACGGGCGGACCTTTTTGTCGAAGACGACGAACGGGTCGTGTTCGATCCGCCTGGCGGTCCAGGCGTACATGTCCGACGCGGTGATGATGGGTAGGCGCATCCTCCACGGGATAAACCGGTACCCTGCTTCGCCCTGAGCCTGCCAACCCCGGTAGTGATTGCATTGAGCGTGGATGAACTCCCTGAACGCCATCGGATGCCGCCGGAGGTATTCCGGCTCGAGGGAGTCCAGGCCGAACCGCTCAAGTTCCTCCTCGGGCAGGTAGAGCCGGCCCATTGCGCTGTCCTCGGCGATGTCCCGGATGAAGTTGATGTACTGCATCCCCCGACCGAGGTGGCGGGCGGCCAGATAACTCTCGGGGGGCAGTTCGAGGAGGCGGGCCATCATCAACCCGATAACCTCCGCCGAACCGTAGAGGTAGACGTGCAGGTCCTCGAGGGTCCGGTAGCGGTGGACGGAGAGGTCGAGCGCCATCGAGTGGAGGAACGCGTCCACCCACGCCTGGTCGATCCCGAACCGTTGCTGGAGGGCGACGAACCCGTCGATCACCGGGTCCTGTGCGGACAGGCCGTCGATGGCCTCGCGGTAGGTATCGACGAAACTGAAGAAATCCTCCCCCCTCTGCGGCACCGAGTCCACCAGGTCGTCGGCCGTCCGCACGAACGAGTAGAGCGTGAAGACCCGCGCCTTCACCTCTGGTGGAAAGAAGAGCGTCGAGTAGAAGTAGGTCTTGGACCCGCGCTTGAAGAGGTCATAGATCGTCCGGTCGATCACGGTCATCGCGGGGCTTCCTGCTCCTCGCCGACCACTCTCGCGACGATCTGGGACGAGATCAGAGTCATGGGAACGCCGATGCCGGGGTGGGTGTACTGCCCCGAGTAGTAGAGGTTCTCGACCTTCTTGCTCCGGTGTGCCGGTCTCCAGAGCGCCGTCTGGAAGAGGGTATGCGAGAGGCCGAGCGCCGTTCCACGATAGGCGTTGTACCGCTTTGCGAAGTCCTCGAGGGCGAAGCACCGCTCGGTGACGATCGCGTCGCGGATCGGCTCCCCGATGGTGTCCTCGAGGTGGGAGAGGATCCGGTCGCGGAGCGCCTGGCGCCGCTCGGGTGTATCCGGCAGTCCGGGCGCGAGCGGAACAAGGATGAAGAGCGTCTCCCCACCCGGCGGTGCGGCGGTGGTGTCGGTCTTGGAGGGAACGTTGACGTAGTACGACGGGTTCTCGGGCCAGGCGACCTTCTCCGGGTCGAAGAGGGTCTCGAACCCCTTCTCCCAGTCCCGGTCGAGCAGGAGGGTGTGGTGGCAGAGCCCCTCCACCTTCCGGTCGAGCCCGATATAGAGGACCATGGCAGAGGGGGCGAGGATGCGCTTCGACCAGTACTCGGCGTCGTAAGTCCGTGATGCCCCGTCGAGGAGGTCGAGCTCGGTGTGTGCGTAGTCTGCGTTGACGATCACGACATCGGCCGGATACCGGCCCTCCGACGTTTCGACGGCGACCGCCCGGTCGTTCACGACCACGATCCGAGTCGCCGGTTCGTTGAAACGGAAGACCGCGCCGTGCTCTTCGGCCAGCCCGCGTACCGCGTCGACGACAGCCCGGATCCCGCCCTCGGGGTAGAAGACCCCCAGCGTCAGGTCGATGTGGGACATGATGTGGTAGAGGGCCGGCGTGTTCGAGGGAGCCCCGCCGAGGAACCCGATGGAGTACTGGACGATCTTCTTCGCCTCGTCGCTCGTGAAGTACCGGCCGACGAAGTGATCGAGGTGTTCGAAGGTATGGAGGAGCTTCGGGCCTTCAAAGAGGAGGCGGCCCGAGACGAAGTCGAGGACCGAGCGGTACTCCCGGTAGAGCAGGTCGTTCATGGTGATAGTGTAGAGCGCCTTCGCCGAGTCGAGGTACCGTCGGAGCTTCTCGCCGCCCCGTTCCTCGAACGTGTCGAAGAGAGCGATGGACTTCTCCGTCTCGGCGGGGATATCGACCACCCTGCCGTCCCCGAAGAAGATCCGGTAGGAGGGGTCGAGGCGCCTGAGCTCGAAGAAGTCGGCGGGCGTCCTGCCGAACTCGGCGAAGAATCGTTCGAAGACGTCGGGCATCAGGTACCACGACGGGCCCATGTCGAAGGTGAACCCCTTATCGCGGTGCACCGACGCTCGCCCCCCTGCCTGCTCGTTCTTCTCCAGCACCGTCACGTCGTTCCCGTCCCGGGCAAGCAGGGCTGCTGCGGCAAGTCCGCCGAAGCCCGCGCCGATGATCACCGTCTTCATGAGAGGATCCCCACCCCGATACCGCGCGGCATGCCCTCCGGCGTCGCAGGTGAACAGCATCTCTATTCGCCGACCCACGAAAAAACCTGTCGATGGTGCTTACCCGGGAGATTGACGGAACCAGAGCCCCTTACGGAGGAGCACCGCTCCTGAGAAGGCGGCGATGCCCGCCCCGATGAGAATCGGGACGAGCATCCCCGCGCCAAGAGCGACGCCGGTCCAGAAGCAGGTGATCAGGAGGAGGCTCCAGGCGGTCTCCAGAGGCAGGGGATGGCGAACGGTTATGAAGACCAGCGCCGAGTAGAGCGTGCCGGTGAGAAACCAGCCCAGATAGTTCGAGAGGGGGATCCCGTAGTATGCACCCTGCTCGCTCCAGACCCAGTACCCGAGGAGGGCCGCCCCGGGGTCGAGAACCAGGTCGACGGCGACGAGGAGAAGCGCACTCGCCGCCACCCTCGTTGCGAGAGAGTGGTACGGGAGGAGTCGTCCGGCGAGGGCCGTGGTCCCCAGGAGGAGCGGGACGTAGGCGAAGCCGACCGTCCAGGGTACGGGACCGATCGCCGCCGACCCGATCGCCTCCGCATAGTGAAACCAGCCGTACGGCACCCCCGTCACCACGCCGATCGCCTCGACGCTCATTGAGAGCAGGGAGAGGCCGATGGCGAGGGCGATGCCCCTCTGCACCCCCTCCGATCGGGACAGGTGATAGAAGGACGGGAGGGCGAGAGCGACGATGAGGGCCCCGGAGATCACCGGGTCGAACGGCGTCCTGGGAGCATAGCGGACCAGGGTGCCCAGGATAACGAGGAGAAGAAGGAGGAGAAGGTGCGGGACGGTGGAGAGGAGCTGTCTCGCCATGCGCCCCTACCGGTGCGTCAGGTACGCGACCACGCCGTCCGGGCCGACGCTGTCGACCCGGACAAAGCCGACGCGCTCGAACTGGATGACGCGGTCGACCTTCTCGGCGACGGCAGGTTCGCACACCCCGTGAACGTCACCCTCCGGCCGGCAAAGAGTGCATGGGAGGGTGGCCCCGAGGGGGAGCCACTGCACGATCGGGGCGTGGGCCGCCCGCGCCTCGGCGAGGTCATCGCCGGCATAGGTGAAGCGTGTGCGGTCCTGGTCCGTTCCCATCCTGACGTTGAAGAGGTCCTTTAGTCGGAGCATCGAGACATCCTGGTCGAGCTCGTCTTTCGGGACGAGCACCACCCGGTCGAACCCGAGTTCCCGCGTGCCCCGAGCTGGGTCCCCCGGGTGCCGGAGGGGGCGGGAGACCTGGGGCATGGCTCCCGTCACCTCGACGGTGACGGGCTCTGGGACGAACCAGAGCCGGTCCGCCTCCGGGTCCACCAGCTGCCGGTTCTCAGCGAACAGGTTCTCCCACGAGTACTGGATGTCGGTCTCCCCGCAGCCGATCGCGAGCATCGACCGCTTCACGGCTTCAGGCCGGATCCCTCGCCTCGCCAGAGCCCGGAGGGTGCCGAGCCGGATATCGTCCCAGCCGCCGTATCGCCCTTCGGCGATCCCGGCGCGCATCTCCGAGGTCGAGAGGACGACACCCTCGATCCCCATCCGTCCGTAGTGCCGGAAGTGCGGTGGAGTCCAGCCGAACCAGTCGTAGATGAACTGCTGGCGCCGTGTGTTGGCGATGTGGTCCTTGCCTCGGATCACGTGGGTGCACCCGAGCAGGTGGTCGTCGATCGCGACCGAGAAGTTCATCAGCGGGTAGACGGTCGCGTCCACGCGCGGGTGAAGCGTCGAGGTGAGGACCCGGAACGCCGGAAAGTCGCGGAGCGCCGGGTCGGGATGCTCGAGGTCGGTGCGGACGCGCAGCGACGCCTCTCCCTCGGCATACTCCCCCGCGAGCATCGCCTCGAACCGCGCCAGGCTCTCCTCTGTCTCCTGGGAGCGGCAGGGGCAGGCCCGCTTTGCCTGCCGGAGCTCGCGGAACCGTTCGTTCTCGCAGGTACAGAGGTAGGCCCCGCCGCGCTCGATCAGCCGGCGAGCATAGTCGTAGTAGGTCTCGAGCCGGTCCGACTGGAAGACGGTCTCGGTGATCGCGCACTCGAGCCAGGCGATGTCCTCGGGGACCGTCTCGTAGGCGGCGGGGTCGACCCTCTTCGGGTCCGTGTCCTCGATCCGGAGGATATATCGGCCGCCGTACCGCCGGACGTAGGCGTCGTTCAGGGCGGCAGCGCGGGCGTGCCCGAGGTGGAGCGGGCCCGAAGGGTTCGGGGCGAACCGCATCACGACCCCGTTCTCGGCGTCGGGGAGCGGGGGGAGCGCGTACCGGTCGCGCACCCGCTCCTCCCGGACCGCGAGGAGCTCTGGGGCGAGAGACGCGAGGCGGGCCTCCCGCTCCTCGTGCGAGAGGGCGTCGACCTCGGCGATCACCCCGTCGATCAGGGCCTTTGCCTCCTGTGCCCGGGAGCGAAGCTCGGGATACCGGCCCATCACGGCACCGATGATCGCCCCTCCACGGGGGGTGCTCCGGTGCTTCACCGCGTTCTCAAGCGCGTGGACGAGAAGTCGCTCGGCGAGGTCGTCCACCTTATGCGCCCCGCGAGACGAAGTACTCACCGAGGGCGATGAGGAGACGACGCTCCTCGGTGTCCGGGAGGGTTCGAAGGAGAGAAGAGGCGTCCCGCACGATCCGGCGGGCCTTCTCCTGGACCTCCTCGATCACCCCGTGGTCGGAGAGGAGGCCGATCAGGTCCTCGCACTCGGCCTCGGTCAGCGGGCGACGATAGGGGGCGAGGTCGATGCCCTTCTCGCGAGCCGTGATCGTGATCAGGGTCGACTTGCCCTCGCGTATGTCGGAGCCGCGGTCCTTGCCGCTCGTCCCCGGGGGAGCGAGCAGGTCGATCAGGTCGTCCTGGATCTGGAACGCGACGCCACAGGCGAGGCCGAACCGGTGGAGGACCTCGACCTGGGGATCGCTCGCCCCGGCGAGGACCGCCCCGATCGCGGCGGACGCCGCGTAGAGGGCGCCCGTCTTCTTCTCGACCATCTCCAGGTACTCGCCCTCCGTCACGTCGTCACGGTCGGAGAACGACATGTCCAGGTGCTGGCCCAGGCAGAGCTCGTCGCAGGTGATCGCGAGCATACCCACCGCCCGGAGCCGTGCGGTCTCGGGGGTGATCGCCCCGACGAGGAACGAGAATGCCCGCGAGTAGAGCACATCGCCGGCCAGGATCGCGGTCGGCTCGTTCCAGCGGTGGTTCACGGTCGGCACACCGCGCCGAAACGAGTCCCGGTCCATGATGTCGTCGTGGATCAGGGTGAACGTGTGGGTCAGTTCGAGCGCCAGCGCGGCCGGCATCAGGTCTTGGGACGAGTTCGGGCGCACCGCGTCGGCGGCGAGCATCATCAGCGCGGGGCGGAGGCGCTTGCCCCCGGCGGTCAGCAGGTGAGCAGCCGCCCGGTTCAGGTCCCCCACGGGGGCACCGAAGTACCGGTCGATCAGGCGGTCGACATGTTCGGCCGCGTCTTCGAGATAGGCATCCAGTTCCATGTTCCTCTCCTAGTGTATCTTCACCCGCTGCCCGTTCTGCATCAGGTGTATGTCGCTCTTCGTCGAGTACCCCAGGTCGGCGGCGAACTCCACGTACTGGGCGGTGACGGGGAGTGCTGCGTGGGCCGGGACGATGTGCTGCGGCTTGAGGAGCTGCAGGAACTCGTAGTGGTCCTCGCGGTACGCATGGCCCGAGACGTGGAGCTTATCGAAGATCCGGGCCCCCGCCATCCGGAGTTTCACCTCCGTCAGGTAACGGTTGCCGTGGTTGAGCGGGTTCGGGATCACGTTCGCCGAGAAGAGCACCTTGTCTCCCGGCTTGATCGCGTAGGGGGTCTCGCCAGAGACGATCCTTGTCAGGACGGCGCCCGGTTCTCCCTGGTTCCCGGTGACGATCGGGACGAACTGATCCGTCCCTGTCTTCATCATGCGGCGCATCGTCCGCTCGACGGTTCGGCGGTTGCCGAACATCGAGGTTGACTGGGGGTACGCGACGAGTTTCATCTGTTCGGCGGTCGACGAGTAGCGCTCCATCGACCGCCCCAGCAGCACGGGCTTGCGGCCCATCTCATGGGCGCACTCCGCGATCGTCTTGACCCGCGAGATATGCGAGGCGAAGGTGGAGACGATGATCGCCGACTTGTCGTCCTCGAAGCTCGTCATCGTGTCCCGCACCAGGTCACGCGCGATCCGCTCAGAGGGGCACCGGCCCTTCTGGTCGATGTTGACGGCCTCAACGATCACTGCGAGGACGCCCTCCTTACCGATCTGCGCGAGGCGTGCGAAGTCCGGAGGCTCGCCGATCACCGGCGTCCGATCGAGCTTGAAGTCACAGGCATAGACCACCGCTCCGTGCGGCGTCCAGAGCACTGCAGCGACGGTGTCGATGATCGAGTGCTGTATCCGGACGAACTCGAGGACGAGGTGGGGGGAGATCGTGTACTTCCCTCCCGACTTGAGGGCGAAGAGCTTGTTGTTGACCTCGAACTTGTTCTCACCCTGGATCTGCTGCCTGATCAGCTCGGTCGTGTACGGCGTGCTGATGATCGGCGCGTTGTACCGGTGCGCCAGTTTCGGGATCGCCCCGATGTGATCGAGGTGGCCATGAGTGCAGACGATCGCCTTGACCTGCCCCTCGATCGAGTTCATCATCGTATCGTCCGGGATCGCCTTGATCTGGATCAGGTCCAGCGAGTGCATATTCTCGATCTCGGCGTCCTCGTGGATCATGACCTGGTCGAGGCGCAGGCCCATATCGAAGATCACGATCTCTTTGCCACAGCGGACGGCGGTCATATTTCTTCCGACCTCGTCGTATCCGCCGACTGCGATGATCTCTACATCCATCAGTATCTCCTATGGTTCTATGAATGAGCGTATTCGTCCTGTGAGGACTGTCCTGGCCTGCGAGAGCGTTGCCACATCGGGTGACCCGGTGAGGAACATCGCTACGCGAAGTTCGTCGATAACCCGTTCGATCACGGCGTCGAGCGTCTCCTGGCCAGCACGTGCCGGTGCGAGCAGGGGGAGCGCCATGCCGACGAGGCTGGCGCCGAGCGCCACCGCTTTCGCGACATCGATCCCGCTCCTGACGCCGCCGGTCGCGATCACGGGCCCCCCGAGACGCCGGCACTCGACCAGGCTCGCGACCGTGGGGATACCCCAGTCGCGGAAGGCCTCGCCGAGCGCCCGCAGACGTTCATCCTCGGATCGCCCGGTCTCCCGGGCCCGGATCGCCTCGATCACGGCCCAGGAGGTGCCGCCGAGACCGCCGGTGTCGATTGCTGCAACGCCGGCGCCGTAGAGCCGGCGTGCAACCTCGCCGGCGATCCCGTTGCCGGTCTCTTTTGCGATCACGGGATACGTGGCACGCTGGCAGAGCCGTTCGATCGCGTCGAGGCATCCGGTGGCATCACGGTCTCCCTCCGGCTGGATCGCTTCCTGGAGAAAGTTGAGGTGGACGGCGAGGGCGTCCGCCCCGATCATCTCGACGGCACGGTCGGCCCAGTCCGCTCCATGGTCACGGAGTTGCACCGCACCCAGGTTCGCGATCACGAACGCAGACGGGGCGTTCTCGCGGACAACGCGGTAACTTTCGACCTGTGCGGGGTCCTCGAGACCCGCACGCTGCGACCCCACACCGATGCCGAGACCGAAGCGTTCGGCCGCGGCACCGAGACGGGCATTGATCCGCGTCGTCTCGGGGTGACCGCCCGTCATGGCGGCGATGACGAGAGGGACCTCGAAGGAATGCCCGAGGAAGCGGGTCGTGGTTGAGACCCGGTCCATGTCGCACTCGGGCAGGGCGTTGTGCACGAGGACGACGTCGTCGAAGCCGGCGTCTCCGGTCTCGACCGTCTCGTCGCAGCAGATGCGGAGGTGATCGAGCTTGCGCGACGAGGTCCTCGTGCCGTTCGGGTTCATGGCTCCTCCGGAACGATCTCGGTGCCGCCGTGGGGGGAACCCACGAGGAAGTCCCCGAGCCGGTCGAGGGCGAAGACGTGCGAGGAGACCCCAGCGTCGGCGAGGGCGAGGAGCTCGGTCACCTTGCCGGCCATCCCCCCCGTCACATCTGTCGTCGAGGAGGCCCCGATGGCGAGGTCGGCGACCAGACGGCGCGTCAGCCTTGGGACCACCGTCCCGCCGGCGAGGACTCCCTGAACGTCCGTCGCCAGTCCGATGCGGGTGAACCCGAGGTGCGGGGCGAGGTAGGAGACGAGCTGGTCCCCCGAGACGATACAGGCGCCCCGCGCCCGGTCCATCACCACGTCCCCATGGAGGACCGGGACGCACCCGAGGCCGAGGAGGAGCCGAAGCGGCTCGAGCTCAAACGAGACGATCCGTCCGTCCTCGGCTGTACAGCAGGCGAGGGGGTGGACACCGATCGCCTCGAGTCCTTCCGCTCGAAGGGCATCAACGAAGGCCCGGTTGAGCGCTCCGACCGCCCTGTGGGTGATGGCTATTCCCTCACGGTTCTCCCGGGAGACCCCGTGAGCGATCCCATAGCGCCGTGCTTCGGGGTGTCCGCAGGACCCGGCGCCGTGGACGACGAGGCCAGAGAAACCGGTGCGCGCCAGCATCGCGGCGCACCGGGCGAGCGCTTCCTGGTTGACCGCGCAGTCACCTCGTTTGTCGGTGACGATCGAGCCTCCCAGCTTGAGGAGGACCGGTTCAGGCATCATGCTCCTTTCTGACTCCTGCCGTGTCGATGGTCGTTACAAAGGCCCGCCCGCCGGCGGCGTCCAGGGCGCTGGTAATGCGTGTCTTGCCACCCCTCGGGGAGAGTGCGATCATGCAGCCCCCACCCCCGGCACCGGTCGTCTTTGCCCCAAATGCCCCGGCGGCCCGTGCGGCGCCCACCAGCCTGGTCAGGGAGGAGTGCCCGACACCAATCGCATCGAGGAGGGCGTGGTTGACGTTCATCAGCCGCCCGAGCTCCCTGGGCTCGTCCAGTTTCCGGAGGCCTTCCAGGGTCAGGGCTCCGATCGCGTCCAGTATCGGTGAGATGACGTTGGGCCTTCGCTCCCGCTCCTCGGCGACCAGTTCGACCATGCGCGAGGTGCTGTGCGACATCTGGGTGTTGCCGATCACCAGGTTCAGGTTCACGGGCAAAACTCGCCGCCGGGAGTCGCCGATGATCAGGACGAGGCCTCCCATCGTCGAGACGTAGGTGTCGGTGGCGGACGCTCGCCCCTTCTGCACGGTCTGCTCGATACGGTGGGCGATTGCGGCGATCTCCTCCCGTTCGAGACCCAGGCCGAACTCATCGTTCGCCGCGGAGAGGGTAGCCACCGTCACGGCAGCCGATGAGCCGAGGCCAGCGGAGGACGGCATCTGGCTCGAGACATAGACCGAGCCCCGCACACCGAGTTCGCGAAAACACTGGTCGATGTAGGGCGACTTTGCCGGCGCCGGGTTGCGGTGACGGCGGACGGTGACGTGGACCCGGGGCTTGATTGCCATGGCGAGCCCAGGTTTACCGTAGACCACTGCATGCTCCCCGAACAGGAAGATCTTGCCCGGGGCCGACCACGTTGCCACCCTAAACCACCGCTAGTGCCGCATACCCCACGACCGAGGCGCGGTCTCCCGTTGCGTCACCGCTCGTCGCGTATCGGACCAGGCGGGCATGGTGCGCTCCCAGCCCCTCGGCGACGGTGCAGACGACTGCTATCGGGCCGTATCCGCATGCAGAGACATGTCGCTCGGCAATCCGTTCGTAGAAGAGCTCGAGGTCGAGATCGGCGAGCGCTTCGATCGCGTACAGGTCCTGCGACCGCGCGAGGGGAGCAGGGACGTAGTGCGAGAAGTCGCTCGAGGCGATCAGCCGGACATCTCGCCGGGTCTCCTCGACTGCCTGCTCGATCCGGGCGCCGAGCGCCGCCGCCGACCCGAGGTCCTGGAGGCCCATCATCACGGGTGCGACGAGGGCGCGCGGGAACCGGTACTTGATGAACGGCATCTGGACCTCGAGTGCATGTTCGTCACGCATGTAGAGCTCGTTCGTGGGAATCCTGAGAGCGCGGACGAACGGCTCGTCCACGTCGACGAGACCCAGGGGGGTCTCCCAGGGGATTGACGATGCACAGGTCGGATACCCTGCGTGTGAGGGGCCGACCAGGATAAAAGTCCCGTCGAAGTCCCGGGGGAGGGTCGAGTACGCCGCTGCCGCCACCGAGCCGGAGTAGACGTACCCGGCATGGGGTGCGATAATCGCCCGGGCATCGCCCCCCGCGTCCGTTCCCGTCTCGAAGAAGAACCGCTCGAGCAGCTGCTCGAGGTGGTGAGGCTCCCCCGGGTAGAACATGCCCGCAACCGCCGGCGTCCTGACCTTCATGGGAGGAGCTTCTCCTGCCTCATCGTATATCTACAGATCGGTCTCGAAATCTTCCTGCGTGAGCGACGTCTGGATGCCGCGAAGCCGAAGCATCTCGCGCGTCAGCAGGTAGTAGACCATCGAAAGCGCCTTGCGCCCCTTGTTGTTGGTCGGGATCACGAGGTCGACGAACTGGGTCATGTTGTTGGTGTCGCAGAGCGCGACGACCGGGATGCCGGCCTGGACCGCCTCCTTGATCGCCTGCGCGTCGCCGATCGGGTCGGTGACCAGGACGACCTCCGGCTCTATGTAGCCGTGGAGGTTCTGGTTGGTCATCCGGCCGGGCACGAACCTGCCGGTTGCGGCGAGGGCACCGATCGCATCGGCGAACCGCCGTGCCGGATACTGGCCGTACTGACGCGAGGTGACGACCAGGATGTTGGACGGGTTGAACTGCGCGAGGTACTTCGCGGCGGTCTTGATCCGTTCGTCGGTCTCGCGAATGTCGATGATGTAGAGCCCATCGCCGCGGACGCGGTAGATGAACTTCTTCATATCCTTGCTCTTCTGCTGGGTGCCGATATGAATTCCGGCGGCGAGGTACTCCTCGACCGGGACGAGCGGTTCGGCGAGCTCGATCTCCATCTCATTTGCCGTCATGGTTACATCTGCTCCTCGATTCTGATCAATTCGTTCAATTTTGCGATTCGTTCGCCACCGACTGCACCGGTCTTCAAGAAGATGCAACCGAATGCGGTCCCGAGGTGGGCGATGGTCGTATCGGTCGTCTCCCCCGAGCGGTGACTCATCACCGTGTCGAGACCGTGGGTATGGGCGAGCTGGATAGCTTCGAAGGTGTCGCTCAGGGTCCCGATCTGGTTCGGCTTGATGAGAACACAGTTGGCCGATCCGAACTCGATCCCCTTCGTGATCCGGTCGGGGTTGGTGACGAAGATGTCGTCGCCGCAGACGAGGCAGCGGTCGGTGACCTGGTCGGCGAGGTCGGCGAAGCCCTCGAAGTCCTCCTCCTGGAGGGGGTCCTCGACGTAGATGAGGCCGAACCGGTCGACGAGCTCGGCGATGTAGGCGACCTGCTCCTCGGTGGTCCGCTCCGCACCGCGGTACCGGTACTTCTCACCGTTCCAGAGCTCGCTCGCGGCGACATCTATACCCATGCCGATCGAGAACCCGAGGTCGTCGGAGATTGCTCCGACCGCCTCTTCGAGGATCTCGAATGCGGCGAGGTCATCGATCGCCGGGGCCCAGGCACCCTCGTCGCCCTTGCCTGCGCTCTTCCCCGAGGCGACCAGGAGTTCTTTTACCTTTTTATGGACAGCCGCATTGGCGAAGACCCCGTCCTGGGCGCTCGGGGCGCCGGTCGGGACCACCAGGAACTCCTGGATCTCCGTCGCGTTCAGCGCGTGCGCCCCCCCGCCGATCACATTCCCGAGCGGAAACGGGGTCTCGGAGGCAAAACAGCCCCCGAGATAGCGGAAGAGCTCCTGGTCGTATGCGGCTGCCGCTGCTTTTGCGTTTGCGAGCGATAGCGCCACCGCGACGTTCGCGCCGACCTTCGAGAGATCGGGCGTGCCGTCGTGGTCGCGGATCGCCCGGTCGAATCCGGTCTGGTCCGCGGCGTCGCGACCCAGGAGCTCGGGGAGGAGCCCCTTCTCGGCGTCACAGATCGCCTCGGTGACCGGTCGCACCTTCGCTTCGTAGGTCCCGGTAGACGCCCCCGAGGGGGCGGCCGCGCGGCCGTATCCGCTGGTCGTCCAGACGTCGGCCTCGACCGTCGCGTTGCCGCGCGAGTCGAGAATACGCCGTAGACGGACGGCCTCAATCGTCGTCATTCTCCTCTTTACCTCCTCTTGACCGTTATCGGGATAACGTTCTCCGCGAACTCCTGGAGCGCGATCTCCAGGGGATCGCTCTTCTGGACGTTGATGAGTGTAGGCGCTCCCATCGAGATCTGGAGGGCACGGGCTCCGATGATTCTCGCCTTCTCATAACGGGTGTACGATTCCATCGTCTGCCTCAAAATGGTTGGATAAGAATGGGGTCGCTGAGATTCGAACTCAGGTCAGAGCATCCCGAACGCCCTAGGATACCAGGCTACCCCACGACCCCTCATTGGTACGGATTGATTTCGTCAATGATCTCTTTGTGCGACAGCAGCATCCTCCGGCAGCAATACCGGTGGAGACCGAGGTCGTCGAGGATCCCTTTCGGATCCTCTCCGGCATCCCGCCGCCGCTTGAACTCATCCCACGCGGGCGAGATGACCTTACCGCATGTAAAACATCGGACGGGTATCATACACGTTAATCTCGGTCTTAATTTAACTTAACGGTACGACTTCTGGAACTTCGCGCGGGCACCCGGTCCGTGGGGCTTCTTTGCCTCCTTCTGGCGCGAATCGTTGACGAGCAGCGTCCGATCGTACGCGAGGAAGAGGTCCTTCAGCTTCGGGTCTCCATGCCAGTTCACCAGTCCGCGCGCGAGCGCGGTACGGACTGCCTCCGCCTGGCCCATGAACCCGCCGCCGATCACCGTGATCGAGGCGTCGATGCCATCGATCCCGTCCGGCTTGAGGAGCAGGGGCTCCGCGATCTTCATGCGGGTCAGCTCGGTCCCATAGGACTCGAGCGGGACCGAGTTGATCCGGATCACGCCGTGACCCTCCCTGAGGGTCGCGCGCGCGATCGCGGTCTTGCGCTTTCCGCTGGTGTTAATCACCTTCGCCATGCGTTCACCTTTCAATATTTCGCTCCGAGGTAGGTCGCGATCGCACCGATCGTCACGTAACTCGGGTTGTTCAGCCGGTCGATATGCGCCTCGGGGAGGGACTCGCGCTCGGCGTCCAAGAACTCCGCGGGGACACCGACGTAGGTCTTGATCGCCTTGAAGGCGGCGATGCCGCGCTCGCGCTTGTACGGGAGCATGCCGCGGATCGTCCTCTTGACGAGGTGGTCCGGGCGGCGTGGGTAGAACGGGCCACCCTCACGCGAACCGCGCTCGCGCTTCTCCTTGAAGTCCTTGAGCACGTGGGCGCGCGCGCCCGAGACGATCGCCTTCTCCGAGTTGACGATCGCGATCTCTTCACCTGCAAGCGCCCGCTTGGCGACCACCGAGGCGAGTCGTCCGAGCAGGAGGTTCTCCGCATCGATCACCGTTACCATCTCGCTCACCTCAGGATCCTGACCCGGCTCCCCTTCGGGTTGTCGTTCAGGAGCTCTTCGATCGTCATACAGGTCCCGTTTGCGCCCGTGATCTTGGTCTGGGCCTGCGCCGAGAAATTGAGGGCGGCGACCCGGACGGAGTGGTTGATCATGCCCGTGCCGAGCACCTTGCCCGGCACCAGGATGGTCTCGCCCTCGGCGGCATAGCGGTTGATCTTGCTGACGTTCACCTCGGCACGGGCGTTCGTGGCGCCCTCAAGGCGGGAGGCGATGTCACGCCAGACCTGGACGCCGTTCTCGCGCGAGGCCGCTTTCAGCGTCGTGATCAGGTTCGTCAGACGCGGGTTTGTCTTCTCTCGTATGAGTGTCATCTCTCTCTATCCCTCGGCAATCTCTTCTAATGCGCGTGAGAGCTCGTCCCCCCGGGTCCGGATGAACCGGATCGACTGGCGGAGGATATCGGTCGCCGGGATGGCGCCGTCGGACTCGACGTTGAAGATGAAGCGATCCGGTTCGGTCCCAACAAGGATCGCGGGCGTCTCCCCGATCCCTGTCGCAAGGCAGCTCTTCTCGCAGAGTCGGCAGAGCGAGCAGTTCTCGAGCCGTGCTTCATCGATGCTGACGCGTCGCCCCGTAAGGAGGAGGACGCGGCGCGGGCAGGCGTCGACACAGGCGCCACACCCGTCGCAGCGGCTGTCGACTGCCAGGCGCGGGTAGTTCTTGTACCCGCAGACCGTCGTCGGTTGCCACTTCGCATGGACTTTGCCCGTCGAGAGGATCGCATGGGCCTCGATCACGACCTTCTGGCCCTTCTCGAGCTTGACGATCGGGATGTCTCCCTGGGCAGGGGCGGCGACCGGGTCGTTCGGGATCAGGTCCCGCGAGTAGACCATGCCCGGCCCCTCGACGGAGAGGGTGTACGCGACCGTGCACCGGTCACATCCGGCCCCCTCACAGGTACACTCTTCGATCGGGACGTAGGTCCCCTCCTCCGTCCGCAGCGGGACGAGCCCGATACGGTGCGTGAGCATCTCGTCGAAGAGGCCGCTCGTGTTATCGTAGATCCGGACGGTCTCGATCGCGAGCTTCGGCACCTCGCTCGCCATCGCCCGTCGGATGGAGTTCGCAAATGAGGGCAGGGCGCCCGACAGGAGGAACTGGCAGGAGTGCTCGTCGCGGTGCTGGCACTCGATCTGCATCAGACTCTCCTGCCCCGGCGTCCGCCCTTGGCGCGGATGCTGTCGTGCGGGACCGGGGTGACGTCCTCGATCCGGCCGATCCGCATGCCGGCGCGGGCGAGTGCGCGGATGGCGGCCTGTGCCCCGGCACCGGGGGAGCGCTGCTTGCCCTTGCCGGGCGCTCGCACCTTGACGTGGAGGCCGACGAAGCCCTTGTCCATCGCGGCCTGGGCCACGTCGCCGGCCATCTTCATCGCGGCGTACGGGCTCGACTCGTTCCGGTCCTGCTTGACGACCATGCCGCCGCTCGATTTGGTGACCGTTTCGGCACCGGAGAGGTCCGTTACTGTGATGATCGTGTTGTTGAACGAGGCGTAGATGTGTGCGACGCCCCATCGCTCAGTTGCTTCTGCCATGGATCAGCGCCTCCTCTTGCCGAGCTGACGGTTCAGCTCGGGGTGCTCGGTATTGGTGAACGGGGACCGGCCGTAGTAGGTGATCGCCGTCTCCTCGGCGCGCGAGACCTGGTACCCGGGGATGTCGACCCGGCGACCGCCGATCGCGATGTGGCCGTGGGTGACCAGCTGGCGGGCCTGCCGCGGGGAGCGGGCGAGACCGAGGCGGTAGACCTGTGTCTGGAGCCGGCGCTCGAGCGGCTGCTGGATCCTGAGGGAGAGGACGTCGTCGATGTCCGCCTCGGACCCGAGGAGCCCGATCCGCTGCAGGTGCCCGATCAGTTCGCCCTTCTTGCGCACGGCAAGGTCGGGGTTGGTCGAGGCCGACTCGAGGGCGAGCAGGTCGCGGGCGCCCTTTCGGTACCTGCGGAGTGCTGCCTGGGCCTTCCAGACCTCGCGCTTGTTCCTGAGGCCGTACTCGATGACAAGCTTGGTCTCGTTCTCGATCCGGGTCTTCTCGAACGGACGCTTGGGCGTCTCGTACGATTTCCTGTTCTTACCTGGATATGCCATCTGCCGTCGCCCCGCTTCAGTCCTTCTTTCTCCGCACGCCGACGGTGGCGCCCGTGCGTCCGGTCGACTTGGTCCGCTGGCCGCGCACCTTCTGCCCGGTCTCGTGCCGGATCCCGCGGTAGCAACGGATCTTGCGGAGCAGGTTGATGTCCTCGTCGCGGGCCATCGAGAGGTCGGTGCCCATGATGTGCCGCGGCTCGCCCGTGTAGACGTCCTTCGTGCGGTTCAGCATCCACACGGGGACCATGCCCGCGTAGCCGCTGACTGCCTCGCGGAGGCGCTCGATCGAATCGTCGTCGAGCCTCCCCATCGTCTCCCGCTCGCCCACGTTCGCACGGCGGGCGATGATCCCGGCCGCGTGGCGGCCGACACCGGGGATGCCCGTCAGCGCGACTCGGACGGACTTGGTGCCGTCGAGGTCGTTGTTGCTGATGCGGACGAAGTATTTTATATCGTCTTCTTCTTGTGCCATGAGGTCTCCTCGATTGAGCTGCTGCCCAGAGCGCTGAGGGAGGGATTTGAACCCTCGAGTCCCAGGGGGACACAGGTTTAGCAAACCTGCGCCATACCAGGCTTGGCTACCTCAACTGTGAATCTCGCATCCAGTGGACACTCGTGACGCACTGCGTCACTCCATGATTGGTGCGCAATATGGTGTGGGTGTGTAGGGGATAATGGTTGTGGTAGGTCTCTCAGAGACGCCGGCTCAGAACTCAAACCGTCGCGGCTCGCGCCGGATGCCGCTCGCGATCAGGGCGGACGTGACGAGCGGGAGGGCGATCGTGGCGTCGCAGAAGCACTGGACGCGCGGGCTCTGTACCTGCTCCTTGCCCCAGGAGATCGCCTCCTCGAAGGTGCAGCCGGAGAGCCCGCCCCAGTGCGGGGAGTCGGCGGTGTACTGTATGGCGTAGGCGTGCCCGGTGCAGTCGGCGTCGTGGATCGAGCCGATCACCTGGGTCTGCTGGATGAAGTTCTTGGGCACGCCGCCGCCGACGTAGACGACGCCGGTCTTCTTCGCGCCTTCAACGATCCGGGTGACCTCGTCGGCATCGGCGAGCTGGTCAACACGAATATCGATGCCGTTGCGGCGCGCGATCACGAGCCCGATACCGATCGACGAGTCGGCGAGCGCGGGGACGAAGATGGGGACGCCCTCCGAGACGCAGGTGGCGAGGAACGAGGAGCTCTCGGGGGCGGCGCCGGCGATGTACCGGCCGAAGGCCTCGAGGAACGCGCGCGACGAGCCGTCGAACGGAGCCACCGAACGGGCGAACTCGGCGATCTGTCGGTCGGTGGTCCGGAACTCCTCCTCGAACGCGAAGACGTCGTAGATCCGGTCGATGCCCCGGCTGAAGAGCTCGGCGTCGTCGACGTGGTGGTGGCCCTGGTAGTGGCAGACCCCGAGGTGTTCGCAGGCGTCGTGGAAGATATTGGCCCCGGTGGAGACGATCGCATCGACGTAGTGGTGCCGGACGAGGGCGCTCAACACCTCGCGCATGCCGGCGGGGATCATCGCGCCGGAGAGCCCGAGCAGGATGGTGCAGTCGGGGTCACCGAGCATCTCGCGCCAGATCCGGACCGATTCGCCGAGCTTCCGACCCTGGAAGCCGGTCGAGGCCATCCCGTCCAGGAGGGCCGCGAGGTCGTTGGTCGGTCGTACGGGGACGGTGGGCTGCATCGCCATGGTGCATAGCTTACGGGGATCCCATGGATAATGATATGGGTGCCCCGGAGGGGCCCGCCCGCCGTCAGAGGTAGCGGCGGGGGACCTTCACCTGGATCGAGTACGACTGGATGTACCGGCTGGTGATGACGAAGTAGTAGCGGTGGTTGCCCTCGTAGAACTTCTCGGTGAACGAGCCGGAGAAGGTGTTGCCCGGGGGGGAGATGATCCGGACGAAGCGGTTCGGGTCGTCGGCGTCGACGACCTGGATCGAGAACCGGGGCATCACGATGTCGGGCTGCACCGACGGGGAGAGGGTGTAGTGGATCTCGAAGGACTGGTAGGGGACCTGGATTACATCGGTGGTGCCGGACCACCGGCCCGAGAGCTGGGCATAGGTCTGGAGGGTGGGGTCCTCGGTGGGGCTGGTGACATACGGGATCGTCGCGGGCAGAGGGTCGGTCAGCTGGACCGAGTACCGCGCGGGGTCGACGAACGGGATCTGGGAGACGCCGGGCTCAGGGCCGGCGATTGTGGGCGCAGGGGTGCGCACGGGTGCAGCGGTCGCGGCAGCGGTGGGGACGGCCTGCGGGAGGGTGACCGAGGCGTTACCGGCCGGCGAAGAGGCTTCGCCCTCGCGGACGGCGTAGGGGAGGTCGGAGGGGGCGGGGGGCGGTCCGCCGGTGATCGTGCCCTGGGCGGCGGTGGCCCCCTGGCCCGCGGACGGGAGGCCGGCGGGGGTGGGGACGCCGGCGGAGGTCTCGGTCGGTATCGGCGTCCCGGCACCGCTCGCCTGGACCCCGAGGTTGACGGGCTTGCCGGTGAGCGCCGGTTTCACCACGATCGCGAGGATGATCACGACCGAGAGCGCGAGCACCACGTACTGGATCTCCCGCTTTTCCATGTCACCTTAAGGTGAACGCGGGTGGTATTAATACCTGGAGATTGCCCTGCCGGCTCCGGTCCCGTGGGAAAAGCGTCGGTTTTTGTTCGCCTTATGGCGAATGGGGGCGAGAATGGACTGATTGCCGAATTTTTATCGAAAGGACGGCGGTGCACGCAGTTGTCACATCACTACGATTAAATACTTTGACGTCATTTCAGAAGGTAGGAGTTCTGGGAGAGATCCCGGGATTCACTGAAAGTCAGGTCAGGTGACCATGATGAAGGTATTTCGGAACAATGAAGATGCATTCACGGGCCTCGAGGCCGCGATCGTCCTGATCGCGTTCGTCGTCGTGGCGGCCGTGTTCTCGTACGTGGTGCTCGGCGCCGGGTTCTTCACCACGCAGAAGTCGCAGGAGACTGTCCACAGTGGCGTTGCCATGGCATCGTCGGCCGTTGAAGTGTTAGGCGATGTGTACGGTACAACAAACTCACTTAGCGATGGAGTTCAAAAGATCAACTTCACCATCGGACTGGCGGCGGGTGCGACCTCGGTCGATATGAGCAAAGCCGTTTTCGTCTTCTCGACGGGTAGTGTTTTGGAGACTCTTGCTCCTCCAACAGGCGCAACTGGTAGTGTTACCTCTTCGACCCCAGGAAACTGGACCATTGTCAATATTAACCACGCTCTTGGCGGCGACAACTCTATGCTCGAAGCAGGTGAGCAGTTCGAGATTGGGGCGATGCCCAGCTCTCCGATGCCCGCCTACACTGCTTTCAACCTGGAGATTAAGCCTCCGATTGGCGCATCGCTCGCGATCAAGAGGACGGTTCCAGCGAACATCAAAAATGTGAACCTCCTTTACTAATCTCTTTTTTATGCCCCGGTGCGCTCTCTCGAACGAGGAGGCGTTTACTGGTCTTGAAGCCGCGATCGTCCTGATTGCGTTCACCATCGTCGCGTCCGTCTTCGCCTATACCGTCCTCGGCACCGGGTTCATGGCGACCCAGCAGGCGCAGAAGGCGGTTCACGAGGGGCTCGGGCAGGTCTCCGGCGGGCTCGACCTCCGCGGGCAGGTGACGGGCTTCGCGCCGGCGGACGGCGCGTCGATAGAGACGCTGCGCGTCGTGCTCGCGTCCAACATGGCAACCGGAGCGATGGTGGACCTCGACCGGATGGTGGTCCAGCTCGCGACGGACACCGTCCTCGAGACCCTCCAGAAAGGGACCGATCTCACGGATCCGTCGGCGGGCGAGTGGACGGTCTATCGCCGGGAGCAGACGAGCGGCACGCCCAACAACGTGCTCGAACCGAACGAGGTGGTCGTGATCGCGATTCATCCCACGAGCCCGCTCGCCCCCGGCACCGCCTTCTCGCTCGAACTCAGGACGGACGGCGGCGCGCCGGTGATCCTGCAGCGGACCGTGCCGGCATACCCCTCGCGGTCGAACATCCTCTACTGAAGGGAAAGACGCCGCCGGGGGGAATGTCGTCGGCTCTTCTCGTCGACCGATTCCTCTGTTCGTGAAGACCTGGATTCGAAGGGGACGGTGATGGTCCCATCTGCCCTCCAGCCCCGTCTCTCCGGTTGGCTGGGTAAAAATGGTGAACCAGGTTGGTGTCAGCTCGCGAGAACGCCCTTTCCCGGTCCCTCCCCCCGGTCGCCGCCGGATGATCGGTATGACCCGCTCTGGGGGCTCTCCGGGACGTCTACCGCGTATACCGTCCTGGGAGAGGGGCTCCGGTCCTCACTGAGAGCTCTTCCTGACGCCGGGCTCTCTCTGGCGAGTCCGGCGTCGGCGAGCATGCGCTGGTCCTCTGGCTGACCTTAAGCCCGCCGCATCTTTCGGTCGTTGCCCGTGATCGCCCCTGCCTTCCGGAGGTCGTCGAGGAGCGCCCGCACGAACTCGGGAGGCGTGTCGAGCACGAGGGTCGCCTCCGGCCTGTTGGTCTCGAGGCGGGTGGTCCGGACTGCCCCGATCACCGTCTCGAGATCGGTCCGCCCCTCGCGATCGAAGACCTCGAGGACCACCCCGATCGCCTGTCTCATCACCCCGAGGTGGTAGACGAGCGCTTCGAGACTCTCGGGTGTCACCGACGTCCCGAGCACCGCCTCCTCCACCTCGTCACCGCTGCAGGACAGGTGGATCGACCCCTCGCACTCGACAACGTACTCGGTCTCGTAGAAGATCACAAAATCGGTTCGAAGTCCACGCTCCTGGACCAGTTCGGGCGAGATCTCGACGTCGCCGACCACCACCTCGGTCTCGATCGCCTCGGGCACGACTGCGCGGGCGAGGCGGAGCCCCTCGTTGGTCTCCTCCAGGATCCCCTGTTCAACGAGGGTCTGACGGGCCACGATCTCGTCAATCTCTCCGATCAGGTCCCAGAGCCCTCTGTCCACCAGCTCCGAACCGACCTGGTTCAGTTCGCTCATCGGTCTCCCGACGGCGACGAGGTCGCCGACCTGCCGATCTTCCAGGGCCTTCTCGATCACGATATACTGCCGGGTGAGTGTATCCCGGAAGCGTTCGAGCTGGACACGCTCGGATCGGATCATCTCCTCAGCGAACTCTTCTTCTTCCTCTCCCTGGTCTGCTGCGAGGTCATAGGAAAGGTCATCATCGACCCTTCGATCCGCGATCTCGGCGTTCAACCAGTCGAAGAGCTTCGCGAAGGGTCCCCTGACCCGTGTCTCCTCCGTGATCAGGGAGCTGACTTTGCGACGTGCGCGGACCCCCCGCCCCTTTAAAAAGGTCACAAACCGGTCTGCATCCCCGGCATCCCCGAAGACCAGTGTCTCTTCAAGAACCATCGTGCGATATGATCTGTTCCAAAGGTTAAGAACAGTTTTCAGATCCGTCGCCCCGTTCGGTGTGAGGGTAAGATTGCCAGGGGGTGCTGTCAATTCTGGCGAACCCAAACTTTGATGCCTGCGGCGTCGTGGTCGGGCAATCGGCCGACCGATCAGTGGTCTTCTCGTTCCCGGACCCCCCGGGCGGATGAGGACCGACGAAGAGGGAGGACCCCCCCGCAACGGAATCCAGTTCAGGCTGTCGTCTCCGGATTGGCATTTCGGGGAAAATGAACCATGGAGGCCTCTCGCCGAATCTATGGAAATATCCGTCGTCTGCGCTTCGTCGAACGTCGGGGATCAGGACGACTCGGGTGTGGTCCCTTTCTCCGGCGCCTGCCCCATCGTCTCCTCTACCGGGAACCGGTACCGCCCCTCCGGCACGATGATCTCGAACCGTGCCCCGGTCTCGGGGGTCCCTGTCTCCTGGATCGTCATGCCGGTGATCCCGATGATCTCGCGCGCGAGAAAGAGCCCGAACCCCGTGTTCTGGCCGAACCCCCGCTCGAAGATCCACTCCTTCTCTTCTGCCTGGACGCCCACGCCGTTGTCCTCCACCAGGATCACGATCCCTGCCTCCAGCGGAGCGCAGGTGAACCGGATCCGTGTCGCGATCCGCCCGTGCCGGACGGTGTTGTCGACCAGGTTCTCGATCACGCGTTCGAAGAGCGGGTCGGCATGGACCTCCAGGTCCCCTACCGCCACCTCGACCCGGAGCTCAGGTGGCGCGACCAAGTCAGCCGCCCGCTTCACCACGTCGCTGACCCGGTGCCAGCGGGCGGACCGGACCCCGATGTCCTGGTAGATCTTGGTGAAGGCGATCTGTCGCGCGATCGCGGTCGATGCCTGCCGGATACCGTTGATGTAACTCCTCACCACCGGCTCGTTGCAGTCCTCCTGGGCGAGGTCGAGGTACCCGGCGAGCAGGGTCAGCTGGTTCTGGATGTCGTGGCGGGTGATCGACGAGAGGAGGTTCAGCTTCTCGTTCGCACGGAGGAGGGCCATCTCGCTCTGCCTCCGGTCGGGGTCCATCCCCGGGGCGGGAAAGGACTCGCAGAGCCGGCGTTCGCCCTCGCCCTGCCTTGCCTGTCCCTCTTCCTCCCCCGACCTGCCGGTAACGTCGATGAACGAGACGACCGACCTGTGCGTCCCGGGGATCATCCCCACGGTGGCCGCAACGAGGTGCTCTCTCCCTTCCCGATCTTTGAACCGGAACTCGTACTGCACCGGCACCTTCCCCGGGTTCACCCGGCGCGACTGGTGGTACTCCAGCAGCCGCTCCCGGTCCTCCTCGGCGATCATCTCGAAGAACCGGTTGGAGCCCACCAGCTCGTCCCGCCGGTACCCCGTGAGTCGCTCGCATGCCGAGTTGACGAGCGCAATCCGGGTGTCGTGCTCCAGTATCACGCTCGCCGCCCCCGAGTACTCGAAGATAGTCCGATACGCCCCGGTGGAGACGCGCGCCAGCCGTTCCGCGTCGGCCGTTCTGACCGCCTGGTCGACCAGGTGGAGGAGCTCCCCGAACTGCGCCCGGGCGTCCCCGCCCTTCTGGAGGTAGTAGGACGCCCCGGAGTTGAGCGCCTCCATCGCCACCTCTTCGCGCCCGCGCCCGGTGAAGATGATGAACGGGGTCGAGTTCCCGGTGGTCCGCACCCGCTTCAACAGCTCGATTCCCGAGAGGCCGGGCATCTCGTAGTCCGAGACGATCGCGATGAACCGACTGGCGTCGAGGAGCGAGAGCGCCTCCTCTCCCGACAATGCCACCTCGACCGCGTACCGGCCATCCCGTTCGATGAACCGCCGCCCCAGGTCGAGCAGTGCCGGCTCGTCATCCACGAGGAGCAGCATGGGCGAGCACCCCCGGTTTTACCCGACTGCCGGGCATGATACCAATCACTGTTATTCAACTGCAATAAAATGTGACTATTATATTCGTGGATCTCCCCGACCAGTGAGAGGGAGTGGGTGAAGAACGGTGGGTCCGTCGTCCCTCTCTGTAACCAAAACGAAACCCTTAACGGTCCTCCTGGTACCTTCTGGGTAAGGAACAGGTCGTGCCCATTCTGTGCTTGTACCGTCACGTCCTGTGTCCGGGAGTCGGGGGACCGAGGGCCCCCGGGGAACCAGGAGAACATGGTGGATTCTATTCAATCGAGCCGGCCAAAGAACGGTGCAACGACGAAACGGACCGGCCCTACGAAACGGAACGGGACCGCCTACAAGGCGATCTTCAACTCGAGCCCTGTCGGCATGATCACCCTCGACGGCGGCCTCATCACGGACGCGAACCCGGGTGCGGCGCGGGCCCTCGGGTACGCCCCGGGCGCGCTTGTCGGGACGGCGTTCGACGGCTACTGTCCTGTCATCCAGCCAGGGGGGAAGGGCTCAATTGAATCCCTCGAGTCACTCTGTGCCGAAGCCTCCGCTGAAGGAACGGCATCGAGCCGGTGGCAATGGAGAGGGGCCAATGGTGGTACGCTCGATACGCTCCTCACGGTGAGCCGGCTCTCGGACAGCGGCGACTCGGCGTATCTTCTCAGCTTCGGCCCACCTCTGGCGCCAGGGTCGGGTGAGGTGACGACCACCCCCCTCGATGACGTCCGGGACGCCCTGCGCGACCTTGCCGCAGGGGAGCTGGATGGGCGTGGGCTCAGCCACCTGTCCCGGGGTGAGTCGTCTCCTGACCATCCCGCTATCGATGGCGAGGTCCGGGATCTCATCCTCCGCTGTAGAGAGCGCCTGACCGCGCTCTCAGGCGAGATGGGCCGCCTTGCGACGGAGGTGGGCGAGGGGCACTTCGCCACCCGTGGCGATCCAGGTGCCCACCCCGGTGCCTACGGCCGGATCGTCGGGGATGTCGACCTCGTCCTCGAGAGCATCGGGGAGCCGGTGGCGATCGCCGGACGCTTCATCGACGACCTCTCGCACGGACGCCGGCTCGCTCCTATCAAGGGGGAGTACCGCGGCGAGTTCGAGGTGCTGGTCAGGCAGATCAACCACTGCTTCGACACCTACATCGCCGTCCACACCGAGACCGGTCGGCTGGCGGACGCCGCCGTCCGGGGAGCCCTCGATGAGCGGATCGATGCTGGTCTGTTCGAGGGGAGCTGGAAAGCACTGGTGCAGGGAATGAACGGGACCCTCGACGCCGTTGTGGGACCGCTGCAGGTGGCGGAGAACTACGTCGACCGGATCGCCCACGGCGACATCCCCGATCCGATCGCGGAGGAGTTCAGCGGGGACTTCAACGACCTGAAAAATAACCTCAACACCTGCATCGAGAACATCTCAATCCTGGTCGAGGACACCCGGCTCCTGGCCGACGCCGGCGTCGCGGGGTCTCTTGCGACACGGGCCGACCCCGAACGGCTTCATGGTGAGTATCGCCGGATCGTCGAGGGGATGAATGCCCTCCTCGACGCGGTTGCCGGGCCGGTGAACATGGCCTCGCGGTTCATCGAGGACCTCTCCCACGGGCGGCGCCTCAAGGCCGTCTCGGGTGAGTACCGTGGGGAGTTCGCTGCGATGAGGGAGAGTATCGACCGGGCTATCGAGACCTACATCGCGGTCCACACCGAGACGAACCGGTTGACCGAGGGGGCTGCGAACGGTGACCTGAGCGTGCGGATCGACCCCGCCGGGTTCGAGGGGAGCTGGAAGGCACTGGTGCAGGGGATGAACGACACCCTCGACGCCGTGGTGGTCCCGCTCCGGGTGGCCGAACGCTCTATCGACCGAATCGCGCGCGGGGACATCCCCGACCGGATCACGGAAGAGTACCGGGGTGACTTCAAGGAACTGATCGACAACCTGAACGCATGCATCGCGAACGTCAACGCCCTGATCGAGGACTCGCTCGCCCTCTCGCGCTCTGCCATCGCCGGCGAGCTCGACACACGCGCCGACCCCTCCCGGCACCAGGGCGACTTCCGCCGGATCGTCGAGGGCGTCAATGCAACGCTCGACGCGATGATCGGGCCGGTCTACGAGGCGATGCGGGTGAGCCAGGAGTATGCAGCCTGTAACTTTTCCGCGCGGGTCGACTCCTCGCTCGTGGTGAAGGGGGACTTCGTCGGGTTCCGGGACGCGCTCGACGCGATCGGGACCCAGCTGGAGGCATCATTCCAGGAGATCTCCCGGGTCGCGGACGCCTACGCCCGGGGCGACTTCTCGACCGGGGTCGACCCGACCCTCGATGTGAAGGGAGACCTGGTCGCGCTCCGTGAGTCGCTCGACCGGATCGGGGTCGAGGTCTCGAGGACGCTTGGGCTCGTCAACCGCCAGGTCGTCGACCTCTCGCGCTACGCCAGGCAGGCCCGGGAGGGAGTCGAGGTGGTGGGCCAGGGGGCGAACGAGATCGCCCGGAGCGCCGAGTCGGTCTCGCGGAACGCGGAGCAGTCCGAGAACGGCATCGAGCAGGTCCTCCAGACGATGGAGGACCTGACAAGGACCGTCGGCGATGTCTCGTCGACGGCCGAATCGGTCGCACGGTTGACCGCGGAGGCGAATAGCCTTGCAAAACGAGGGATCGAGGCTGCAGGGAAGGCGGAGTCCGGCATGGCATCGATCACCGGGTCCTCCTCCCAGGTGGACGCGATCATCAAAGATATTCGAGACCAGATGGGCCAGATCGGGAAGATCGTGGGCCTGATCACGGACATCGCGAACCAGACCAACCTCCTCGCGTTGAATGCGGCGATCGAGGCGGCGCGTGCCGGGGACGCGGGGCGCGGCTTCGCCGTCGTTGCCGCCGAGGTGAAATCCCTCGCGCAGGAGTCCCGGGCGTCCGCCGAGACGATCGCCGGGATGATCGGGGGACTGAACGCGAAGTCTGAGGAGGCGGCAGACGCGATGAACCTGGCCGGATCGGCGGTCGAGCAGGGCAGCCTCGCCCTCGAGGAGACCTTCAAGGTCTTCTCGGCCCTTTCTGACTCGGTCGAGGCGATCTCCAGGGACATGACCTCGGTCTCCTCCGCCACCGAGGAGCAGGCGGCATCATTCGAAGAGATCACCGCCTCGGTGAACGAGATGGCGGGACTGGTCAAGCTCACGGCCCGCGACGCAGAACACTCCTCCTCGGCGAGCGAGGAGGCCCTTGCCTCTGTCAGCCAGGTCACTGAGGTGATCCGCGAGATCGACGAGGTTGCGGCGAATATCGACCGGGAGATGGGTCGCTTCTCGATCCGGTCGGGATAATCTCTTCTCCTTTCTTCGGTACCTGGGGAGCGTCCAGTTCGGTGACACCCATGATCGCCCAAGGGCGGGAGATTTCCCAGCAGGTTCTCTGCCGGCTCCCCGTCTCCAATCAGCAAAGAACAGATCGATGTATCGGATTACGACCGTTCATCAGGTAAGAATTGGGGTTAACAAGAGCCGGGTGAAGTTTCAGAATGCTGCTATGGGGATTCGAACCCCAGTCGTCGGCGTGAAAGGCCGACATGATTGGCCGGACTACACTATAGCAGCAGGTGAACCTACGTCATTCGTCTGGAAAAAAGATATAGGTTGTGCTGGGGGGATTCAATCGATCGGTGTCCCTGTCTGCTCTGTGGCCGCCTTGAACGCGGACATCAGCTGGCGGGTGATCGGCCCGGGCCGGCCAGTCCCGATTGAACGGCCGTCGATCACCACGATCGGGGCCACCTCCGCTGCTGTCCCGGTGACGAAGACCTCGTCGGCCGTGTAGAGGTCGAAGTAGCCCATGTTCCGCTCGAGGACCGTGATGCCGAGCTCCTTCGCGCACTCCAGGGCCACGAGCCTTGTCACGCCCCGGAGGTTGTTGAGGGTCGGCGGCGTGAGGATGACCCCGTTCTTGACCACATAGAGGTTGTCCCCCGACCCCTCCGAGAGGTAGCCGTTCGTGTCGAAGAGGATCGCCTCGTCGCCGCCCTTGTAGTTCGCCTCGATCTTCGCCAGGATGTTGTTGAGGTAATTGAGGCTCTTGACGTTCGGGGGCATCGCTTCAGCCGGCGTCCGGCGGACCGAGACCGTGACCGCGGTCAGGCCCTTCTCGTAGAGGTCCCCGTACATCGCGCCCCACTCGACCGCGATGATGATCACAGTCGGCTTCTCGCATTTTCTGGGGTCGAGTCCGAGGTCACCGACACCGCGGGTGACGATCGGCCGGATGTACGCATCGCGCAGGTTGTTGCGCCGAAGCACCTCGGCGATCGCCTCCGCCATCTCGGTCTTCGAGATCGGGACCTCGAGGTCGATCGTCTTTGCCGAGTCGAACAGCCGGTCGATGTGCTCGTCGAGGCGGAAGATTCGGCCGTTGTAGGCCCGGATCCCCTCGAAGACCCCGTCTCCATAGAGAAGTCCGTGGTCGAAGACGGAGACCCGTGCCTCCTCCTTCGGAAGGAAGGCCCCGTCGAGGTAGATGATCATGATCAATCTCTCGCGGGGCGAGGTAGTATCCTTTACGATTGGTCGCGGACCGTTCGGCACCGCTGAATAAACGCGCCGAACATGGACCGGGCGGCGACCGGATGGATGTGGCAGTAGGTGCCCAGTGTGTTGCCCTTCACCGCTCCGTCCCGCATCCCGTCGATGCCGACGCCTCGGTTGAGGGTGTAGGCGAACCGTGTCTTCGGCGCGAGCACGACCTCGGAGTAATGGAAAGAGTGGCCCCGGAACGGCCCGGTACCCATCGGCGACGGGGTGTTCGCGACACCCTCGATGTAGGTGACGACCCGGCGTGCCGGCATTCTCGCCTCGCCGGTGAGGACGCCTGCCATCTCGTAGACCTCCTCCCCCGGTGCGCCGCGCCAACCGGCGGCGAGTCGGACCCGGTCCGTCAGGTAGATCAGGCCACCACACTCCCCGTAGACCGGGGCCCCGTTCTGCGCCACCTCCCGGAGCCCCTCTCTACAGGCGGTGTTCTCCTCGAGACGGGCGGCGTGGACCTCGGGGTACCCGCCGCCCAGGATGAAACCGTCAACATCGGGGAGCCGATCGTGGCAGGGGCTGAACCGCACGACGCGGGCGCCGGCAGAGGCAAGGACCTCCTCAAGGTCGGCGTAGTAGAAGTTGAACGCCTCGTCGTAGGCGAGCCCGATCTTGATGTCGGCCTCACCGTCTCGAGCCGGGTGGAGCTGACCGGACCCCGTCGGAGGGAGTTCCTTGGCGACGGAGAGGAGCCCCTCGGGGGGGACATACTCCCCGATCAGGCTGGTGACGGTCTCGACCCGCTCTCGGAAGCCGGTCTCCTCGGACCCCTCCCGGTACGGGACCAGCCCGAGGTGGCGCATCGCCAGCTGCATCTCCTCGATCGGGGGTACCGCGCCGATCACCGGGATACCGCAGAAGTGCTCGATCGCCCGCGTCGCCTTCTCGCGGTGCGAGGGGCTCGAGACGTTGTTCAGGATGACCCCCGCGATCCGGATACCGGGATCGAAGGCCTGGAACCCACGCACGAGCGCAGCGGCGGACCGCGTCACCGAGCGGGCGTTCACGACCAGGACGACCGGGAGGTCCAGGAGCTTGGCGATCTCCGCCGTGCTGCCGGCGTCCCCGATCGCCTCGGCCCCCTCGTAGAGCCCCCGGACCCCCTCGACGATCGCGAGATCGGCTCCGCGGTTCGCAGCGGCGAAGATCGCCCGGTTCTCGTCCGGCGAGAGGACGAAACCGTCCAGGTTCCGGCACGGTCGACCGGTCACCGCCGTGAGATAGGACGGGTCGATGTAGTCCATCCCGACCTTGAAGGTCTGGACGGCTCGGTCACGGGCGAGGAGCGCGGAGAGGGCGAGCGTGACCGAGGTCTTCCCACTCCCCGATCGGTCGCCGGAGATCAGGACGCCCTTCATGCCAGGCTCCGGAGCACTGCCCCGAACTCGCTCTCGACGATCGCCCGGACTCCGAGCGTCTTGGGGTGAAGGTCGACCTCGACCAGAACGAAGCGGTGTCCCAGTTCCCGCAGGGGGGCGACCTGGCGGGGGCCGTTCGTGATCGAGATCACCTCGATCCCCCCGGTATACTCGGCGGGGATCGCGTGCGGCACCCCGCAGAGGAGCGCGTACTCGGCCCCGCTCGCGCGTATCTCCTCCCCGAGACGGTCGCCCAGGGCACCGTACTCGTCCAGCGATCCGACGGCCTCGACCGGTACCTGCCCGCCGGCGAGCCCATCGGCGATCCGGCGGGCGTCGTTCCGGACCTTCGGCAGGCCCCGCTCCTCGAGGTTCGCGAGGTAACGAACAGGGGCCTCGGGCACAGCCTCGTGCAGCGCCAGAAGCGCGTCGGCGAACATGTACGCAGTCTCCTTCTTCGCGTTCATCACGGCGATGCCGGTCGCTCCGGACCGGGCGAGCTCCAGGAGCCGGCTGGCGGCGAGGTGTTTGAGATCTCCGCGTTCGGGCTCGATGTACGGCCGACTCGCCGCCCCGCGGAGTTTCTCCACCTCGTTCGCTGCCGCGAGCAGACTGCGCTGCCGCTCGAGCTCCACCTCATCGATCCAGCCGGCGTCGGCGGCTGCCTGGAGGGTGATGATCACCCCGTCGATGTTCTCAGAGAAGCCGGCGTGTATATCGACTGCGATCGTCGGTGTCCTGACCGCGTGGACGGCCTGGCCGAGATCCTCGCCGATGATCATCGCGACGCACGTCCCGATCACCGCCATACGGCGGGGACCGAAGGTCGCCTCGGCCTCCAGGAGCACCTCCTCGAGGCGGCGTTCACCCCCGAAGATGAACTCGTTCTCGCCGAGCGACGTCGTCAGGACTCGCATGCCGTCCTCCTCGAGAAGACGGGCGTGCTTGAAAGAGCAGCCGGACGGGCCGTGCAGGACGGCGACGTCCACCTCGAGGTCACGTGCCGTGTAGAGGGCCGCGACGATCGAGCTCGGTCTGGGCTGTAGGTACTTCATCCTCTATCTCCAGGTCTTGACGGCCAGCACGACCGGTCCGTCCCCCCCGTCGGCAAGGGCTTTGTTTCGTCCTTCGGCAAGGGTTTGGGCCTCTTCCAACCGCCCTCGCCACGTGCCGGCGCCGAGCCGAAGAAGGACATCTCCCCGAAAGTCCGGAGAGCCGACCAGGACCGAGGTCGCCGGGCCGACCTCCTCGATGGCGGCGGTCACGTCTTCCGGGGAGAACCCCTCGCAGACCGCCCGGAACTCCTCACCGACGACGAGGGTCAGCTCCCTGCCCGGGTCGAGCGAGCGCGCCAGCGCGGCTGCCTCCACGGCGGTGGCGCGCGTGGTCCCGCTGTTTGCATCGTCCACCAGGACACGTCCCGCTGCGGTGCCGACCCAGAGTCGGCCGGGAGCCGGCTCCATCGCGGCAAGCCGCGAAGGACTGCCGCCGAGCAGGACGGCAGCAGCGGCTGCGAGCTGCAACGCGTTCCGGTACGCGGCATGCGCGAAGAGCGGCGTCGTGACGACGCCGGCGGATGTCTCGCACGACGTGCCCGCCACCCTGGCCAGATGGTCGGCTGCCCGAACATCCAGGTGGTCCGGGAGGCGGGACGTCCCACCGGGTACCAGGAGGCGCGGGGCCCGCCGGCATCCCGCCAGCTTTGCAGCGAGGGCAGAGCGCTTGCCGGCGGCGCAGGCATAGTCATCCATCGACGTCAGCACGGTAAGATCGCCCGCCCCGGTGACGCCCAGCGACTCCTCCGCGACGCACCACCCGCCGATCTGAGCTGCCGCCCTGGCCGCCGGCAGGACAGAGGCGGGGGTGATGGACGCCCTCCACAACCGCCTGCGTTCGGGATACACCCAGGTCCCTGCCGAGGTGTGGAGGACCCCCGGCCCCTCCAGCACCGTGGCGAGGGCACAAGCGGTCGTGGTCTTGCCGCGCGCGCCGGTCACCTCGACCAGGCACCGGGGCCGGTGATCAGCGAGGCATAGGCCGACCACCTCGTGGTGGGTCAGGAGCCGGTTTTCAGTCCCCACCAGGAGAGGATGGTCCGGGTCCAGGTGGACCGGCGCCACCACGTGGTCGAAGGCGTCCGGATCGGGCCATGGGCCGTGACCGCGGTACACGTCCACGGTCTCGACACGATGTCCACGAAGGCGAAGCTCGTCTCCGAGGAGGGTCCCCCCGTGGATCGTGTCGAGCACCAACAGGTCCATGCAGGACTAGATCGTCGAAAGCGCCGTCGTGGCGTTCTTGAGCATCAACTCGGCGAGGAGGGGGTCAATACCAATAGGATCGGCGTAGACGAGCGGGACTGGTCCGCCGGCGGTCTCAAAGGTCCCCTTCTTCTGCCCATCGGTGAGCCCTATCAGGGCTGGGATGTCTTTCTCGATGTGAACGCCGCGGGCGAGGAAGAGCGGGACCACGGCGAGGGCGTCGATCGCCTCCCCCCGGAAGGCCTCCAACTGTTCCTCGACCGAGGGCTCGTTCATCGACATGAAGCCGCAGCGGACGATGAACTCGTCGGAGCGCTCCTGGATCATGCGACCGGTCTCGAGGATCAGTTCTTTGTTGTAGGGGAGTTTCGATCCGTGGCCCACGAGGAGCATTCCATACCTGCTCATGTACTACAGAGTACAACGCAGGACCTAAAAAAATATCACCGCCTGCCCGTTGCCCGGGCCTCACGGCGGTCACTTCCATCTATTCCTGCCTCTCTCCCGGAACTCGACCTGCAGCACCGGCATGGCTTCGGGCGACCTGCTTGTTCCCAAAACCCTATCTGTACCCACGAAAAACGAGTAACACTCTATGGCGGTGCAGGATGAGCGTTTTTCGCTCCGTATCAACGGTTCGGCGGTAAGGACGCCGATCGCCCTCGCTTCGATGGCGGGGGTGGTCGATGCCGCGTACACGCTTGCCCGCGCCGCTCATGTCGGCGTCACCTTTCTCGGCGGCTTCTCGATCGACGAGCAGACGCTCGAGGCCTCCAGGCAGATGGCGGCGAAGGGTCGTTCCGAGTTCCTGGCCGACGACCCGATCGGGGCGCTCAGGCGCGAGGTGGATGCCCTCGAAGGTACCGGCATCATCGTCGGCCTGAACCTCCGCGCCTCTTCTCCCGACGGGCTCCTCCGGGTTGCCCGGTCCATCGGACCATCGGTTGTCTACGAGATCGACGCCCACTGCCGGCAGCCTGAGATGATCGCCGTCGGGGCGGGCGAGGCGCTGGCACGGGATCTCGAGGCACTCGATGCGATGGTCGCTGCGCTCAGCAGCGAGGGATTGTGCGTCTCCGTCAAGTTTCGCGCAGGCGTGGCGGAAGACGATCGGGTGCTGGCCCGAAGGTGCTGGGAGGCGGGTGCGGAAATCCTGCACATCGACCTCATGGACTTCGGGTACCCGAAGATCCGGGAGATCCGCAACACGGTCCCCCTCGTCCTGATCGCGAACAACGGGATCACGAGTTTCGACCGGATGCGTGAGATGCTCTCCCATGGGGCCGACCTTGTCTCGCTCGCGCGCGGGGCCGATCAACGGACCCTCGCAGGTCTCGATGCTGCGATCACGCGCCTCGAGGACGAACAGGGATGGTACAACTCCCCGAAGCAACTCTGCCGGGGGGGGGATATCCGTTCCCTGGCGTTCTGCTGCATGCCCGTCAAGTCCTGCCCCCTCATCCCGACTCTGGAGAAGATCAGGATGAGCCGGGACCGGTACATCGCTCTCAAGCAGGAGGCGGTCCACGAGACTGCCCTCGAAGGGGGTGCCCAGACCTGCTTCGGCTCGCTCGCCTGGTGCTGCAAGACCTCGTCCCCCTGCATGTTCCGGGACATCACCCTGCAGCAGATGGGTCTCTCGAAGCGTGAGTACATGCAGGCCAAACACCGTCTCTCCGACCGGATCATGGGCGAGGTCTTCCCTCCCCGCCCCGTCTCCTGATGCCATGTCGGGCCGCTGCGCTTTCCCGGTGTCCAGGGCAGAACGAGCCCAGCTCGCCATGGTCCTTGAGGTCCTCGCCTCTCCGAAACCCGGGAACGTAGACCGGTGCCACGACTACCCCGAGACGCGACTCGAGCACTTCATCGTCTCAACCCTTGCCGCCCATACCCCTCTCCAGGCAGCAGAGAGCCGCAGTGCCGGCCTCGGGTCCCTGATCGAAGAGGCGGTTCGAGCCACCTCCTGCCACACGGGCGGAAACACCCACTTCGGGGCGTTCCTCCTGCTCGTCCCCCTGATCTATGGCGGCGGGATCGACGGGGCCCGCCGCGCAGTCAGGGAGAGCACGGTCGAGGACGCGGTCGCCTTCTACCGGGCCTTCGCCCTCACGCGGGTGAAGGTGAACGCTACCGACGAGCTGGACGTGAACGACCCCGGAGCGGCCGATTTCCTGCGCCGGCGCGGGATGACCCTGCTGGACGTGATGGAGTATTCCGCCGAGAGGGACATGGTGGCCCGCGAGTGGACGAACGGGTTTGCCCTCTGCTCGAATGGGGCACGGACCCTACGTGAAGACCCCGAACCCCGCACGGCGGTCCGGCGCCTCTTCCTCTCCCTCCTTGCGACCGAACTCGATACCTTCATCGTCAAGAAACACGGAATCGCCCTGGCTGAAGAGACTCGGATGCGTGCCGTATCCGTGCGCGAGGGGCTCCAGACGGTCGCATCCCTTGACGACTGGTGCATCGAGCATGACATCAACCCCGGCTCACTGGCGGATATCGTGATAGGCGCCATCTACCTGGCGCTCGAGGAGGGATGGGCATGGGACTCCTAGGGGCCGGCATCAGCGAGGTGATCGCGACCACGCGGGAGAACGCGGCCCCGATCGGGATCCACTGCCGCGAGTCGGACCTGTCCGCCGTCCTCTTCAAGGGAAGCCATACCGCCCGGAACGTGGCCCGGGATGGGTGGCTGGTGGCGAACGTGGTCCAGGACCCCGTTCTCTTCGTTCGGACCGCCTTCGACGACCTGCCCGCATCCTCGTTCGTCTCGATCCCCGGACTGGGGTGGGACCGGCTCTCCGGAGCTGACGGGTATGTCGCCTGCAGTGCCGAGGTGGTGCGCGAGACCCCCGAGGCGCTCATGGTGCGTTTTTCCGTCGTTCGCGAGGAAGTGCTGACCCGCCGGTGCGTCCCGTTCAACCGGGCACGGTGCGCCGTGATCGAGGCGACTGTCCACGCGACGCGGTTCCGACGAAACCGCGATCCAGGGCTCTACCACCTGATCCGGCACCATATCTCGGTGGTGCGGCGGTGTGGAGGGCCCGGTGAGCTCGAGGCGCTCCGAATCCTCGAAGAATGGCTCCATGACATGCCCGATAAGAATTCGGGATAATTTCCTCTTTTTTGGAAAAATTTCCTCAATTTTCCAATATTTTTCCGCTTGGCCTGTCTGGAAAATATCGTAACCCTCATTAGGGGCGATGACACATACTGTGTTGCGTTAATCATACCTGCGGTGGGCGCGGCCTTCTTCAAAGACCGTTTTCCCCGCTATCGACAAACGCACGTGGTTGACGATGCTCTGCCTCAAACGAGAAGGGATGGGTTTCGCGCGCTGGCTGCTCCTCGGGCTGCTCCTCGTCGGGTGCACCGTCGGAATCGGCTCAGCCATTGCCGTGACCGGGCCCGTGGTGATTGACAAGCCCGGGACATACGAGTTGACGAAGGATATTCTGGACACGTTGGAGCCGGTCTGTATCGAGATCCGGTGTGACGACGTGGTCTTCGACGGAAAGGGGCACCTGGTCCGTGGTGTCGACGCCGCGAACTCGGCCGGTGTCCTCGTCCACGGGTCCGGCCCGATATCGAACGTCGTCGTCCGCAATGTGAGGACGGAAGACTTCTTCTACGGTATCTACCTCTGGGGTGTCCATAACGGGCGTATCGACGGCGTCAGCGCGTCCAGCAACTACTTCGGCCTCGCCCTCAACCCCGCTTCCGACACCACGGTCTCGGGCTCGCGGTTCACGTCGAACAGCTACGGGGTGGTATTGACCGGCTCGACCCGCAACCAGTTCGACAGGTGCCGGGTTACCCAGAACGCGATCGCCGGCATCTCGATCTACGGGTCGACCGGGAACACCATCGCCAACAACTTCTTCCAGAACGGAAAGAACGTCTTCTTCGTGAACGGGGCTGTCGCGGCCAACCGGTGGAACGTCGAACGCCGTGACGGCCCGAACATCGTCGGAGGACGTATCATCGGGGGCAACTGCTGGCTCGACCCCTCCGGGGGCGGTGTCTCCGCCGATGGGGAGCAGAAGGATGGTCTCCTCACGAAGCCGTACCGGTTGAACGACGCAAACATCGACAACCTCCCCCTGGCGGCCCACCCCGAGGGCAGCAAGACGGAGCCGAAGGAGACGATCGCCCCGGAGGAGACGGTCTCTCCGAAGGCGACGACCACGCCCAAGGTGACGACGAGAGCAGCGTCCGAGTCTGGGATCGGCTCGCGCCCGTTCATCGCCATCCGGTCGATCCCCGGGACGATCCAGGCGGAGGACTACGACCTCGGAGGCCCGGGCCTCGGCTACTTCACACCGGCACCGACCTCGAACTCGGTCTACCGAAATGGCACCATCGCGATCAAGAAGCATACCAAGGACAGCGGGTATTACCTGACCAATACCCGGTTCCGCGAGTGGCTCCGGTACACGGTTGACGTCAAGAAGACTGACAGCTACACCGTCACCACCCGCGTCTCGGCCGCGAGGGGAGGACAGTGGTTCAAGATCATCGACGAGTGCCATCCCCAGAACCGGGTTACCGTCTGGGTGCCCGCGACGGGCACCGGAACCTTTGTAACGACTCGGCCGGTCACACTGCACCTCGATGAAGGGGAGCACACCCTGAAGGTCTTCTCGTACGGGGCCCAGGACATGGACTCCTTCACCTTCTCCTGAAACCCCCCTTTCTGAAAGAAAACACCAGACATATCCGCTCGGGCGGCGTACCTGTATGCGCCCATGGCGTTCAATCCGCTCCTCATCGGGGCCACGGCGATCGGACTGACGCTCATCTACGCCTCGATCCTCGATGTCCGTGACCGGCGAGTGCCGTTTCGGACATGGTACCCGATGCTGGCGATCGCTTTTCCCTGTACGGTCTGGTACTACGTCTCGTTCACACAGGCCGATCCTGGAATGGCGGTACGGCTCCTCGCTGTCTCCGGTATCTTTGCCTCCTGTTTCTACCTCTTCGGAGCCCTGGGGCTGGTTGGAGGTGCCGATGCATGGGCCCTGATCTTCATCACCCTCCTCATTCCGACCTTTCCGTATCCTCCTCTCCTCGATGGAGGACCCGGCTTCTTCCCGTTTCCCGTGCTCGTCCACGCCGAGGTGGCTGCCCTGCTCACCCCCCTCTGGATACTGGTGATGAACCGGCGGCACGGGGTGCACGGACCACTCACTGCCCGCCTCCGGGGCTTCCCCGTGACCGCCGACGAGATCACCGACGGTCGTGCGTTCGGATTCGTGATGGAGGACCTCTCGCTCGTCGACGGCGAGGTCCGCCGCCGGTTCTATTCCCCGGTCGAATCTCTGAGGGCGATGGTCAGGGGCACGCGCCTCTATACTCGCGAGCTCCGGGCGAGCCCGAAGGAGTTCGCCCGCGAGATCGGCATGATCCGACGCGCCTCGCCGGTCTGGATCTCGTACGGGGTTCCTTTCATCGTCCCATTGACGATCGGGTTCCTTGCGACCCTGGTGGTGGGTGACACCGTCTTCTCCCTCCTCTCCATGCTCTAGGAGACCGAACCATGCTCTCGATACGATATATTGATGGACTCGTTCCGGTCGTCGTTCAGGACGCCGGAACGGGCGATGTACTGATGGTCGCCTACGCAAACGACGAGGCCGTCCGCCTCACGAGGGAGACCGGTTATGCACACTATTTCAGCCGCTCCCGGCAACGCCTCTGGAAGAAGGGCGAGGAGTCCGGGCATCTTCAGCGGGTTCACGAGATCCTGGTCGATTGCGACGAGGACTGCCTGCTCTACCGGGTCGACCAGGCCGGTGCGGCCTGTCATACGGGCTACCGGAGCTGTTTTTTCCGGACGATCGACGGGAACACCCTGGGCGAACCAATCGTTGATCCTGCCAAGGTATATGCTAATAAGGCGTGATGTCGGATCTCACATGGTGGTTTTTTTATGAAACTGGTCCCCGATACGAGCGTCATAATAGATGGACGCATCACCTCCCTCATTAAAAAGGGAGAATACCCCGACGCCGAGATCATCATCCCCGAGGCAGTGGTCGCCGAGCTCGAATCCCAGGCCAACCAGGGTCGCGAGATCGGTTTCTCCGGCCTTGCAGAACTCCAGCAACTCTGCCGGATGGCCGCTGAGAAGATGTGCAGCATCCGTTTCGTCGGCGAACGCCCGTCGTTCGACCAGGTCCGCCTCGCCTCCGGCGGTGAGATCGATGCGATGATCCGTGCTGTCGCGATAGAGAACCAGGCGGTCTTCGTGACGAGCGACCGGGTTCAGTCCGAGGTGGCGCGGGCGAAGGGGCTCGAGGTGCAGTATCTCCGGCCCGAGATCGGCGAGTTCGCACCCCTCGGGATCGACCAGTTCTTCGACGAACACACGCTCGCCGTCTATTTGAAGGAGAACGTCTCCCCCTCCGCCCGTCGCGGGTCGATTCAGGACACGCGGCTGGTCCAGGTCCGCGAACAACCATCGAGCGAGTATGAACTCATCGGTCTCGCGCAGGAGATCCTGGAGCGGGCAAAGCGAAGCCCCGACAGCTTCATCGAGCACGAGAGCCGCGGCATCACCATCGCTCAGATCGGTTCCATGCGGATCGCGATCGCCCGACCTCCATTCGTCGATGGTATGGAGATCACGGCCGTCCGCCCGGTGGTCGACATCTCGCTCGACGATTACGGTCAGGCGGACATGCTCAAAGAGCGGCTGGCCGGCAGGAAGGTCGGCGTCCTCATTGCCGGGAAGCCCGGGGCGGGGAAGACCACGCTCGCCCAGAACTGTGCCACCTTCCTCTCGACCAGCGGCTTCATCACCAAGACCATGGAGGCACCCCGCGACATGCAGGTCCCCGACCTCATCTCGCAGTATACCGCCCTCGACGGCAGTATGGAAGCGACTGCCGAGATGGTGATGCTGCTCAGACCCGACTACGTCGTCTACGACGAGCTCCGTCGAACCGAGGACTTCCGGGTATTCGCCGACATGCGTCTCGCTGGCGTGGGGATGATCGGAGTCCTCCACGCCGAGAACATCCATGCGGTCCTCCTCAGGTTCCTGAACCGGCTCGATTTTGGCACTCTCTCCCGTATCATCGATACGATCGTGATAGTGGAGAAGGGCGAAGCGCGCCAGGTGTTCGACCTTGAGTTCGGTCTCCGCGCACCGGAGTCGATCGCGAACGATGGCACGGTCATGCCCGTTGTCACGGTGATTGATGCCGTTTCACGGGTCCGGGCCATGGAGGTGTTCCGGTACGACGGCGAGGTGATGATCATGCCCCTTTCGGGTGCGCCGGCCGCCCGGGAGCAGGACTCCGGGCCCACCGAACCGGTTGCAGAACGGGGGCACGATGAAAGGCGAGAGCGGAACGGCCTGCGAAACGTCGAGCGAGAGATCCAGCGGGAGATCGGCCGTTATACCGACGGACCGGTCGAGGTAAAGATGCTCTCCGAGACCAAGGCCCTCGTCTTTATCGACGACAAGGATGTGCCTGCCGCGATCGGGAAGGGCGGTAAGAACGTCGCCTCGATCGTGAACCGTGTCGGGGTCGGCATCGACATCCGCCCCCGTTCCGAGTCGGCACCACAACCGGCCCAGGAGGCTGAGGAGGTGGTGAACGAGGGGGGTATCCGGATTCGGACCGACCGGAAGAACCTCTCGATCATCGTCCCGGACCAGAGTGGGAAGATCGTCGACGTCTTCGCCGGCAAGGAGTACCTCTTCACCGCGACGGTGAACGAGAACGGTGAGATCCACCTCGCTCGCAACAGCACGATCGCCCAGGAGATGCAGAAACGCTACATGAACGGAGAGGTCATCCGGATGCGACCGGTCTAAAGGATGGGAGTGTTGGAGATGGAACAGCAGAATGAGACGCAGTCGATGGAGGCTGCGATACGGGGACGGTGGACCGACGCGTTCTCGGTGAACCCGGCACCCGATGCCGAGAAGTTCTACCTGACCGTCGCGTATCCCTATCCCTCGGGAGCGATGCACGTGGGCCACGGGAGGACCTATCTGGTCCCCGACGTGGTCGCCCGTTTCTGGCGGATGAGAGGGCGGCGGGTGCTCTACCCGATGGCCTTTCACGTGACCGGTGCTCCTGTCATCGGGATCTCGAAGCGGATTGCGAACCGTGATCCGGCCGCTCTCTGGCTCTACGGCGACCTCTACCGGGTCCCGTCCGACGTACTCGAACGGTTCGTCGACCCTATCGAGATCGTGCGCTACTTCTCGGACGAATACGAGCGTGTCATGCGTATGGCGGGCCTCTCGATCGACTGGCGGCGACGCTTCACGACCGTGGACCCGCACTACAGCAGGTTCATCGAATGGCAGTTTGGCCGCCTGCATGAGCAGGGCTACGTGGTCCGCGGGGCCCACCCGGTGCGGTACTGCCCGCTCTGCGACAACCCGGTCGGGGACCACGACCTCCTGGAAGGTGACAAGGCCGAGGTGATACGGTTCGTGCTCGTCGCCTTCCGGTGGAAGGACACGGTCGTGCCGACCGCGACGCTGCGGCCCGAGACCGTCTACGGTGTTACGAACCTCTGGGTCAATCCGACGGTGACGTATGTCCGTGCCGAGGTGGACGGGGTACCCTGGCTCGTCTCGCGGGAGGCAGCCGAGAAGCTATCGCTCCAGGACCACGAGGTCCGGATACTCGACGAGGTCCCCGGAGCCTCGCTTGTCGGCCAGGTGGTCTCTCACCCGCTTTCGGGTGAGGTCCCGATCCTCCCGGCGGAGTTCGTCGACCCGGAGATGGCGACCGGTGTCGTGATGTCCGTGCCGGCCCATGCACCGTTCGACTACATTGCGCTCCGCGATCTCCAGCAGGAGGGGCAGTATACTGAGATCGTCCCTCGTCCGCTGATCACGGTGGAGGGTTATGGAGAGTGCCCGGCCCGAGACGCGGTCGAGCTCGCCAGGATCACGAACCAGCACGATACGAGGATGGACTCCCTGACCCAGGAGGTCTACAGCGCGGAGTTCTCAAAGGGACGGCTGTTCGCTCGCTACGGGGGCATGACGGTTCGCGAGGCTCGCGACGCCATCGGCGAGCTCCTGATCAACGAGCACGGCTCAACCGTCATGTACGAATTCGATACCCGCCCTGTTGTCTGCCGGTGCGGGAGCCGGGTGAACGTCAAGATCCTCCATGACCAGTGGTTCCTGACCTACTCGGACGAGGCATGGAAGAACAAGGTGAAGGCAGTCCTCCCCAATCTGACGCTCGTGCCCTCGGATGTCCGGGCCGAGTTCGATCGGACCGTGGACTGGCTCCGCGACTGGGCGTGCACCCGGCGCGTGGGCCTCGGGACGCGTCTCCCCTGGGACCCTGCCTGGCTGATCGAGCCCCTCTCGGACTCCACCATCTACATGGCGTATTACACGGTCGCCCACCGGATCCGCGAGCTCGACCCGTCCATTCTCACGCCGGCGGCTTTCGATTACCTCTTCCTCGGGAAGGAGTCTGAGGGGCTCGCGGCGCGGGAGGCCCTCGAACCGCTCCGGCAGGAGTTCCTGAGCTGGTACCCGTACGACTTCCGGTTCTCGGCAAAGGACCTCATCTCGAACCATCTCACCTTCCAGCTCTTCCACCACGCGGCGATCTTCCCGCCGGAGCTCCAGCCGCGCGGGATGGTCGTCTTCGGAATGGGCCTTCTGAATGGGGCGAAGATGTCCTCTTCCAAGGGGAATGTCTTCCTGCTCGAGGACGCCCTCGTGGAATTCGGCGCCGATACGGTCAGGATGTTCCTGATGGGATCGGCCGAGCCCTGGCAGGACTTTGACTGGCGCAACGAGCTCGTCATCTCGACCCGCCGGCAGATCGAGCGGTTCGAGGCGACGGTGAGAGAGGTGCTCGCCGACGACGGCCCGTCCACTCCGATCGACGCCTGGCTGCTCAGTCGTCTCCAGTACCACGTCGAGCGGACCACCGCCGCCCTGGAGCTCTTCCAGACGCGGCAGGCCCTGCAGGAGGCGTACTTTGGGATCGAGGCCGACCTGCGGTGGTTCTGGCGCCGGCAGCCGCAGGACAGGCGCAGCAGCCCCGCCGTCCGGGAACTCTGCTCGGCATGGGTGCGCCTGCTCGCGCCGTTCATCCCGTTCACCTGCGAGTCCCTCTGGAAGGCCCTGGGCCACGATGACCTGGTGTCGTTCGCTGCATGGCCGGAGGCCGATCCGGCCCGTGTAGACACCGCCCTCGAGCTTGGAGAGGAACTCCTGAGCCGCACTGTCGAGGACGTCGAGTCGATCCTGAAACTCCTCCCCATCACCCCGAAGGCGGTCGAGATCGCGATCGCACCCTCCTGGAAGTGGTCAATCTTCAGAACGATCGCGTCGTCCGAGGACCGGCAGTCGGCCCTGCGGGACGTAATGAAGGATGAGGGCATGCGCCTGCGTGGAAAGGAGGCCGCCGATGCGGTAAAACAGTGCACGAGCCTGATTCACCGGCTCCCGCCCTCGATCATCGAGGGACTGCTCGCGGTCGAACTCGACGAGATGTCGGTCTTTGCCGGCGCCGGTGAGTTCCTCGAACAGACGTTCGGTCTGCCCGTCCGGATCGTCGCTGCCGACGAGTCTGCCCAGCCCAGAGCGGGCGCAGCGCTCCCCTTTAAGCCAGCGATCACCATCGAGTGAGAACGCGACCTTCCGTCCCTTCTTTTTTCTCCCCCCGGTCGGATGACCCCAGATCCCGCGGATACCCAGGGAAAGAGCTCCCTGACCTCCTTTGAAGGCGAAGCGACACCGGTGCGTCGGTCCTCGTGTCCTCGAACGGGACCATCATCGCTTCGAGCGTGCCGTCGGATCGTCGCGTTCCTTTTTGGGGTGGTCATGCTGGTCCCGTGTGACACGTTGAAGGCATCACTCGCTTCTTTTCGAACATCAGGGCCGGAATATCTCTCCGATACGTAGGTTTGGGGTTCGTCTGAGTTCAGCATCCGCTATCTGTCCTCTCCTCCTTCCCGTGCCTTCGGGGGAGGTCCCCTATCACGGTGGATTGCCGGTCTGGAAAAAGAGCAATGTCTTCCTGGACGTTGCAGCCCCCAGGATCACTCCTCGGTCTTCTTCTTCGCCCTCTTCACCCGCTCCTTCGAGTTGAAGCCGGTCGCCGCCTCGAGAAAAGCGTTCCGCTTCCGGATCGTGTCCAGGATCACGGCGTCGTCGTCGACCCCGTTCTCGGTCTCGATCTCGATCTGGAGGGTTTTTCCGGCGGGGCCGGGTGTGGCGACCAGTCGACGGATCGCGCCGAAGGCGATCGCGTACCCATCCCCGACAGGCTCGGGATCGGACCCGAAGCACCGGCGGAGTTCGATGGGGATCCGGGTTGATAAATCCTTCGTGAAGCCCCGTTTGACCTCGAACTCTTCCATAATACTTTTTAGTGAGGATCCCTATGTTAACTTAATGCCGCCCGATCCATCAAACGACATCAAGATCATGGCAAGTCCACTGACAGGGGAGTCTCCCACGGTGCTGATGGGCTTTCCCGGGAGCGGCCTGGTCGGTTCCATCGCGCTCCAGTACATGGTCGATCAGCTCGAATTTCCGCTGATCGGGAATATGACAAGCAAGTATTTCGCCCCGTTCGCGATGATGGCGAAGGGGCTGATCAACGTCCCGGTACGCATCTACGAAAAGGCTCCGCTCGTCGCAATCGTGGCAGACATCCCCATCCACCCGATGATCTGCTACGAGGTTGCGAACGGGATCATGGACTGGCTGGACCCGTATCACCCGCGCGAGGTGGTCGCCCTTGCAGGCGTGGTGACCAACGAACCGGAGAAGAGGGTCTTCGGTGTGGCCACGAACGAAGAGGCGCTCACCCGGATCCAGGAGCTGACCCAGTTCCTCCCCGTGGGTTCGATCTCCGGGATCGCCTCCTCGATCCTGACCGAGTGCAAGGTGCGAAACGTCCCGGGGATCGGGCTGCTCGGCGAGACGGTGAACGCGCCTGACCCCCGGGCATCCGCTGTCACACTCGGTGTTCTCAACCGGATGTACGGCCTGAACATGGACATGCAGCCCCTGCTCGACCAGGCGGAGGAGATCGAATCGACGATGCATCGCCTGGCAGAAGAGGTCCAGTCCGCCGAAGTCTCGCAGAAGCGCGAGAACCTCCCGATGTACGGGTGATTATGATGGAGGTACCCGCACTCACCAGCATCGCCCCCGAGATCCTCCGTGAACTCAAAAGGGGGCTACCCCGGACTCTCGAAGTCCAGTCCGCCCACAATGTCGTCTCGATCGCCGGCATCGAGCCCGGCACGCAACTCTTCATGACGAGCGTGGACCCCGACGACCTCTCGCCCGGGGACCGTGGGATACTGGTCGACGTCCTGACGATCGGGGTCTCGATGAAGCGGATCGTCGAGTTCTCGTACGCCTCCTATTACGAGGAGCGTGAACGGACCGCGGTCCGGCTTCAGGTCCGATACTGTGCTGAATCGACCGTCAAGATGGTCGTCGCGAACGATACCCTGCAACCGACGGTGGTGGACGCGGTCAGGATGCCGTGCTGTCACGCCGGCTGACTCCACCCCTTCACTCGTCCATTCGACGGTTTCATTAGGATCCGGGTCTAATAGAGATATTCCGGGGGCCTGTGGCTTAGTCCGGATAGAGCGCCGGGCTTCTAACCCGGATGCCGGGGGTTCGAATCCCTCCAGGCCCGCTCAAACGCTCTCTTTTTACCGCACCTTCGTGCCGGGGGCCACCGTCCGTTTGGGGACGAGAAGGGATGCTTCGTCGCCGGCAGCCAGGACCATGCCCCGGCTCTCGATCCCGAATAGGACGGCGGGGGCGAGGTTCGCGATCACGATCACATCCGTTCCGACAAGTTCATCTGGGGTATAGAACTGGGCGATGCCGGCGACGATCTGCCGCTCTTCGGTCCCGATATCCACGACGAGGCGTAGCAGCTTCTTCGACTTTTTGATCGGTTCGGCGGTGATCACCCGTCCGACGACCAGTTCCATCCGGGCGAACTCGTCGAAAGAGAGGACCGGTCCTTCGTCGGGCGGCGTGCAGGACCCTGATTCGGCTTCGGCCACGCGGGCGGCGAGCAGCGCATCCAGTCTCTTTACCTGCGTCTCCTCGATCCTCGAGAAGAGGGGGGTCGGCATGGTAAGCGGGCCTGGCGGAAGAGGTGTCGTGCAGTCCTCGAGCCGCTCGTTCTCGATCGAGCCGGGTAGTCCGAGCATCTCCCAGATCGTCCGCGCTGTCTCCGGCATCACCGGGTCGATCAGTACGGCAAGGGCGCGGACGACCTGCAGGGCGTCCGCAATCACCTGGGCGGCTGCACCGGGATCGGTCTTGATCAGCTTCCAGGGCGCGCTCGACTGGATCAGTGTGTTGCCCGAGGCAGCGAGGGCGAGCACCGCGTCGACCGCCGTCTTGAACTCGTACGCTTCCATTGCCTCGTCGATCGCGGTCACTGCCTGCCGGATCTCGTCGAGCACATCCTCGCGGGGCGCGCAGGCGGGGACGCCGCCGAGGCGGGTGTGGGCAAAGTGGAGGGTGCGGTGGACGAAGTTGCCGAAGGTGTTGACCAGTTCATTGTTCACCCGGTCCGCGAACGCCCGCCACGAAAAGTTGAGCTCCTTGGTATGGCTGGTATAGGCGAGTAGATAGTAACGGAGGCAGTCGGCCGGGAGCCCGAGGTCGAGGTAGTCCTCGTTGGTCCAGACAACGTACCCGCGCGACTTCGAAAACTTGTGGTCGTCGACCTTGAGCATCCCCGAGGCGACCACGGCGGTGGGGAGGCCGAATCCGGCAGCCTTCAGGAGCGCCGGCCAGAAGATGCAGTGGTGATAGGTAATGTCTCCGCCGATGAAGTGCGTGATCTCGCCGCCCCCGCACCAGTAGCGCTTCCAGTCGGTGTCATGTGCAGCGGCCCACTCCTCGGTGAACGAGATATAGCCGATCGGAGCGTCGACCCAGACGTAGACCACCAGGTCGTCCCGCCCCGGGTACCTGACTCCCCAGTCGAGGGTGCGGGTGATGCACCAGTCGCGAAGCCCCTCGCGGACCCAGCCCTGGGCGTAGTTCCGGGCGTTGGCGGTCCCCTGCAGGCCCGCCAGGTGCTCGACGAGGAATGGAGCGAAGGTCGAGAGCCTGAAGAAGTAGTGCTCCTGTTCACGTAACTGTGCCTCGGTGTTGCAGACCGTGCAGATGGGCGCCCGGATCTCGCCCGGCTCGAGGTGCTTGCCGCATCCCTGATCGCACTCGTCGCCGCGCGCCTCGGCGCCGCAGTGGGGGCAGAGTCCCTTGACGTACCGATCGGGTAGGAATCGCTGACAGCTCGGGCAGTAACTCTGCTGGACTTGCTCCTTGTAGATGTAGCCTCTCTCCTCGAGCACCTTCACGATCGCCTGTGTCCGGTGATGGTTCGTCGGGCCGTCGGTCATCCCGAAGTGGTCGAAGACGACGTTCATCCTCCTGAAGGTGGCATCGAAGTGGTCGTGGTACCGACGCGAGAGCTCGGCAGGAGTGGTCCCCTGCGCCTCGGCGCTCACCACGATCGGCGTCCCGTGGTTATCGGAGCCGCAGATGAAGACGACCTCCTCGCCTCGGTGGCGCAGGTACCGGACGAACATATCTGCCGGCACGTACGTGCGTAGGTGACCGAGATGGCACGATCCGTTCGTGTACGGAAGGCCGCACGTGACGATTCGGGGCGAATCACTCATGCAGAGCTTTTTGAGAGCGATCCGATATATAGTACGGACGCATGGCGATTCACCCGGTCCTTGAGACCCGCGGATTCGGCGGAGAGGCACCGATCCCGGCCCTTTCCTCGCTCGCAGAACGGCTGGCGGGCCTCGTGGGGATCGAGGTCGACCTCCTGACTCTTCGTCTCCTCGATTCGGTTCGCCCGCAGGTCGACGCTGGGATCAAATCGGTCTCGGGAGGCGGTCTGTTCTGCCGTGAACGCTGGCTGGAGGCGATCGGGTGTGTGGACGACGGTGTCCTGCGGTGTGAGCCCGACCCCCGACCATCATCGCTTGAGATGGACGCCCGAGCCCTCTCATCTCGAGTGCGTGGGTCATGGGTGACGACGCCGGGCCCAAGCGCTCTGGAACTCGTCGACAGGCATTACCGGGACCCCGAGGAGGCCGGGGCGGCTGTCCGGGATGCCTATCGCATGTTGATGCGCAGGATGCGAGACGCCGGGGTGGTGGGGCATGTCCTCCTGGTGCCCTCTCCAACCGGGGAAGAGATCGAGGAGCTTGCGTCGCCCATGACCTTTCTCTACTGTCCGGACCCTTCCGGTGACGCGCTCGATATCCTGCTCGAGCACCAGCGGACCATGGCCCTGGTTGGCAGGCGGGTCGCCGATCTGGGGGCGATCATGGACCAGTACGGCCGGCGCCCGGTGTACCTCATCAACCCGACTGAAGAGGAGGTCCGGGCCGCCCTCGAGGTCCTGGACCCCGATCACGTCCACCTCGGGGGTCTCTGTCCGGGAGATGATTGTAGCGCCTACTGGCAGCGGATCGCTGCACTATGAAGCGTCGTACCCCTCGAGGACGGTGACGATCCGGGTCCGGGTCGTCCCGCCGACATGGTCGGCGAGGGCACCGAGCGCCCCTGCCGCCGCCCGGCGGACGTACGGGTTCTCGTCGTCGAGGAGGTGAACCAGGGCGTCCTCCGTGGAAGGATTGGGCTGTTTCGAGAGCCCCTTTGCTGCCATGTACCGGACGTGGTCCTTCTGGTCCGAGAGACACGACGAGAGTGCCGCCGGTACCCGGGAGTCCCCGATCTCCCCGAGCGCCTCCGCGGCCCGGTACCGGACAACCCACGACTCCGCTTCGAGTGATGCGATCAGTCGGGTCACTACGATCGTCCCCAGTCGGACAAGCTCTTTCGATGCGATCGCCCGGACCTGTTTATCCGGGTCCGCGAGAGCCCGAACGAGTGGTTCGACGGCACCAGGGTGGGCGCTCTGCCCGAGAGTGAGCGCGGCGAAGGCGCGGACTGAAGAATCGGGCGCGCCGGCAAGTGCTTCTGCGAGCGGCCCTATGACGTCGTCGATGGTGGGAAGATCGGCGGGCACGGGATTATCTCCTATTCCTGCTGCTGGAGCGTCTCGATCTCCTTCATCGTCTTCTCGGCGAGCTCTTTCATACGGGCCGAGATCCGGTTGGACGCAGAAAACTCCACGGTCCTCATCGCGTTGGCGATCTCCGACCCGAGCACGAAGATAGCGTACTTGTGCTCGAGCTTGCTCTTGTGGACCTGTGCCGGCGTGATCCTGAGTGCGTTGTACTGGGTGAAGAGCAGGTCAGGACTCGCTGCCTCAAAGTAGTCCTTGATCTCCGCGAGCATCTTGTGCAGAACGATCAGCTCATCCTTGTGCATCTTCCCCTCCGCTGATCAAAATAGATAGGCTTATCTTAAATATCTAATCCATTTTACGGAATCTTCATCAGCCTGATCGAGAGCGGGCGCTTTATCACCCCGGAAAAATCTCGTGCGGCGACGAATTCGAGTCCCCGGGCAACCAGGCCATCGAGTGTACGCTGGTCCACCGGCCGGTCAACTACCAGGCCCATCACTGGCCCATTGAGCCCCTCAAGTGTCCTCTCCATCTCGTCCGCGCGGACCTCTGCCAGGACCGCGAAGTCCTCGGAGAGAAAGCGGGCCAGCATGCGTCCTGAGACTCTCTCGAGGTGGTCTCGCAGTGACGCCTGTCCACGAGGAGCGGGCTCCTGATGCGATTCCGGTGCTTCATCAGAGGTTGCCGGTTCCTCGATCGCTTCCTTGGCGGGGGGAGTGGGAGCGGAACGCTGCCCCTTCTGGTCCCCCTTAAGCTCACCCTCGCCAACGTGGTACTGGTCCCGAACATACTCGACCGGGATCTTGTTCCTGAGCGCCTTGATGATCTCTTTCCGAGACATATCCTCAACGGACTTGCCTCGTGGTGAGAAGGCCACGTAGTCGATATCGGCGATCTGGAGGAGCTCGCGAAGGATCAACTCGCCGCCCCGATCTCCGTCGAAGAAAGCGGTCGCCGTCTTCTTATCAGAGAGATCCACGATTGTCTCGGGGACGTTCGTCCCTTCGACCGCCACTGCGTTCTTGATCCCGTACTTCAGGAGGTTGATGACGTCGGCGCGCCCCTCCACGATGATGATCGCATCGGAGTCGCTGACGTTCGGACCTGCCGGTATGCGATCATCGCCGATCGACTCGATCTTTAGGATTCGAATCGCTTCTCGAACCTCGTCCAGGAGCTCGTAACTATCGATGGCTCCCTCGTCGAAGTGGTCCAGCAGAAGCTCCTTCGCACGCTCGACGATCCGTCGCCGCTTTGTGACGCGAATGTCCTCTATCGCCTCGACCGAGACGTGCGCCACGCAGGGCCCAACCCGGTCGATAGTCTCAAGCGAGGCAGCCAGGATGGCAGTCTCAGCCCGATCGAGCGACGATGAGATGTAGATATCACCTCTCGTCTCGCCTTTTTTACTACTGATCTGGACATCTATGCGACCCACGCGTCCAGTCCGCTGTAAATCTCGCAGGTCTAGGTCTTCACCGAGCAACCCTTCAGTCTGGCCAAAGATGGCTCCAACTACATCAGGTTTCTCGACCACCCCCTCAGCCTGCAAGGTAAGGTGAATGAGATACTTGGTAGTGTCAGGTGAATACACGTGATCACACCCCCATGTCTTCTGCCGGGAACTGACCGCTTCAACATAGGTACATTGTTATATATACAGAACCGCTACTTAAATACGCACCTCGAGCAAGTTCCTGTTGCTGTCGTATCTTCCCTGCTTCTCCGATCTTCCTATCCGACCCTCTGATCCCGGTGGAATCGTCATGGACGGTGGGGATACGGGTGACCGTGGAAACGCTCCTCTCCTGATCTCTTTAGTTCCGCCCCTTTGCGAGATCATTTATAGGGTGATCACTAGATCTTCTCCTGTACATCGGGGTGTAACCGGTTCTGGTGCCCCGTTTCATTCACCCTTCGGGAGATCCGTCTTGAGTCCTCGCATGAGAGCTGTTCTTCTGCTCCTCGTCCTGATCGGGGTTTGCCTCTGTGCTGTCCAGGCATCGAACCCTGCGCCGTTTTCGAATGCCTCCGCGCAGACGACGACGTTGGTCGATCAGACGACAACATCGGTCTCGAAGGCGACCACTCCTGTTTCCACGGTCACTCCAGGGGTGACGACCGTGATCTCAACGACGGCCACAACGTCCCGTACGACGGCTCCTACCGTCAAGCGAACGGAAGAGCCCGCTGTCCATACGACCTCCACGAGCACATCCCCGCAGACCGTAACGACCGTGCCCTCCCCGACGCGCACAGTCACGGTACGTCCCTCGGACGAGGTGACGCCGGCCCGGACGGCCACTCCAACACCGCCTCCGACCCAGACAACGACCGTTAAAACCACCGTCTCAACCGCGTCCCCTACCCCTTCTCCAACAACGGTCTCGACGCCGTCCGCTCCACCCACGACACCTCCAACCCCGGACCCGATCACTCCGACGCGGGACCAGAACCAGACGCCCCTGGCGCCGAACGGGACCGCCGATGGCTGGTCTCCGATCGTCCCGGGCATCAACGAGACGCTGAACGGGACCTACCCCACACCCTGGCCTCTCGAGTCCGTCACGCCGTATCCCACCCCGAGCGATACGCCGGACATCGATCCGGGGATGACGCCATATGCCGGTTCAACAGCAATTACAACGCCGACCGACGTCGTCATTACCTTCGATCCGAATGCCACCCCGAGTCTGGACCCGGCCCTCGTTGTGCCGGCCTTCACCGCAGAGGTGGTCTCCTCCCCTCCGTTCGAGATCCCCCCGGGGATGCTGGAAGACCAACTGGTCCCCTCGCCGACCGAGACGTTCGAGCCGGTCCCTTCTGGTCCTGGACCCGATGACCCGGCCCCATCCTCGTTTCTTCCCCGGTGGACTGGCTATATGCTCTTTATCTTCCTGGGGATTACAGGGGTCGCGGGCCTTGCCCTGCTCGGGACGTACCTCGGAGGACGGTCATCGAGCCCCGTTCCTGTCTCCAGAAGAGAGACGATTGCGGTCTCTCCCGCACCGAAGACCCCTCTCCTCTTGGTCGGGGCGGGCGAGCTCCCGATTGATCAGCAGATCCTGGTAGACCGCATCGCCGGTTTCTCGCCCGGGACGATGCCCGTCGAGCGCCTGGGAAGGAACCTCCTCCGGTTCGAGCGGGCTGTCCAGGAACGAACGGGGGATCGCTCGATCCGTCTCGGGCGCCTCCTCCGGCTCTCTTCTATTCCGTCGATCGATGTCCCGCCGGACGCCCTGGCATGGGCCCGAGCGCATGGCTTCCGCGTCCTCGCCGTCGACGGTTCGGGGATGGCCCTCGTGATGGCGGCTCTCTCCAGCACAGACCACAGCGAACTCGGGGTTCTCCCGGTTACTGCCATGCATGCGGTGTCGAGCCCGGTGCCGATGCCAGTCGTGGCGCCCGGGTGGGGAGCCACGTCGAAGGCTCGCTCCGCCTTTCTCTCGGGGATGGGGTATTATTCCCCGATCGACTCGTCCGAATGATCCCGGGAGAGATAATGAATGGTGGGGGTAGGCATCCTGCATCGCATACCTGATCGGGGATGCTCAGCATGAACTTTGATCATGTGGCGTGTTCCTGTTCCCAAGGGGGCGACAGAAAATATACAAATCTATGTATGATCGAAAGAGTATTTTTTTCAGATTTGACGCTTCCTTGGACATGAAATGACGCTCCGCTCGTCCATCAATCTCGAATCATCCGGAATCGTTTGAGAAAGTTTTTAAAGATAGAATGCTGATTTTTGAGAGGTATCTTACTGCTGTATCATGCGTAATGAACCATTACGAGTAGGTGAATTCATGAGATTTACGAAGCCTCTGGCACTGTTCTTCATGCTCTCCCTCGCAGTCGTCGGACTTGCGAGCGCGGCGGGCGTGGGGACATTCTACCTCGAGCAGACCAAGTCTGCCGACGTGGGCCAGATTGGCGTTGCAACCCTGTACATGGACAACACGTGGCAGCCGATGGCTGACGACGTGTATGCCTATGTTAACTGGGACGGCGCTTCTCTGGGCTACATCAGCACCGACTGGAAGGTCGGGAACTCCGTTTCGGCGACGCTGAACGGGACGAACTCGCTCTTCCTCCAGTATGCTGACTGGACGAACAAGTACCCGAACGGGAAGACCGCGATCGCCGACATCAACTTCAAGGCGCTCGCAACCGGCTCGTCGCAGCTGACGGTCAAGGTCGACCATGTCCGCTCGCACGGCAGTGCGTCGGAGATCATCGAGCTGACGCCGTCCGCGACGACGAACGCCGGCACGTTCGTGGTCGGTCCCGGCACGCTGACGACGGTCCCGA
>CASGHK010000024.1 GCA_949320185.1 uncultured Methanomicrobiales archaeon
TTCGGAGAGATAAATTATTCCTGTATTTAGGTGAATATGTTTGGAGATATAATCACAGAAAGGAGAGCGACAAAATGAAAATGAAGCGCATCCTTGAGTTATTGGAGAAGGAGGTTAGGGGCTAGTTTGACACTATACCCAAATATTTTAGAGCCTGAAGGTTCTCACGATCTCCTGCCGAATCGAGTCGATCGGGTACGCCCCCGTGATCTGTCCGACAAGCATCCCGGAACTGAAGAGAAGGAGAGTCGGGATTGCCGAGATACGGTACTGGGCTGCTACCTGAGGGTTCTCGTCGGTGTTCAGTTTTGCGAATGCTATCCTTCCGGCGAACTCGTCAGCGAGGGCCTCTATCACGGGCCCAACCCGCCGGCAGGGCCCGCACCAGGGAGCCCAGCAGTCGATCACGAGGTATGGCCGGGTCGTGACAAGGTCGGAGAAGTTCACTCGTGTCGCAACCAGCACCCCCTCCCGTTGCGGCCTCTTTTGCGCGGCGGCCAGCTCCTGAAGCCGCTTCTCTCGCAGGCGGAACAGTTCGTCGTCCATGCACCAGAGGCTTGCAGAGGATCTATTTATCGTTGCTGGCCTCCCCTTGCCGATCGGCAGAACGGGGTGAGATAGTTATTAAATACGGGAGAGCTAACTATGTTATTCCCCGAAGCGAGGTAGGGTAGTCAGGAGATCCCGACGGGCTCATAACCCGTAGACCGATGGTTCAAATCCATCCCTCGCTACTGTTCTTCAACGTATCACCCCGAAGCCCCAGGCATTTCGTGCCCGGTTCACTCCAATCCATGCAATACCCCCGGTTAATGGCGGGCCATCCTGGTTGTCAGGAACCGGTGGGAAGGAGCGGCGGTGCCGCGCCGATCCTCTCACTGCGATGGGATTGGTTAATTATTCGTCAGTAGTGGGCACCGCTACCTTCCCTTGACACCAAGCCCGGTAAGGATCTCGCGGAACTGGCTGTCCGAACGGATCAGGTAGACGTAAAAGAGCACACAGGCGGCGAGACCAACCGAGATATGGATGATCGGCGGCGTTCCAAGCAGTATGAGTCCCATCAGGAGTATCCCCAGCGGGATGAACTCGAGCACAGCACGAAAGATGATGCGAAGGGTACGATGGGCTGGAATCCCCGAAAAGACCAGAAGGCGAACACAAAGGTATCCATACACCCCGATCCCCGCGAGTGCAAAGAAGAGTATCGCGAGTCGGGCAGACCCGATGACGCCGCCTGTGACGAGTGCGACGAGGCGACTCACGAAGTTTGCCAGGTTGATCTTGAGCCCGAAACCCTGGTTCTCCTGGATCATGTATATGGTCGAGAGCGGGGATGAGATAAACCAGAGAACAGCCCATACCGAAAGGAGCTGAGTATAAAAGCCCGCCTCAGCCCATGCCGAGCCGAATACAAAGGCGAAGAGTTCTGAGCCGATCACCGAAATGGTGAGCATCGGGAAGAGAACAATCTTGAGGAGGATCGTGAAGACTGATTCGGTAAGATCGGCCAGATGCCCTTCTCGCTTCGCATTTGAGGCTCGCTGAAAGAAGACCTGTTGGATGGCGCTGCCCACCAGGTCCATCGGCATCATGATCAGGCGAAACGCGAGCGAGTAGAAACCCGCCTGGACCGGGGAGAAGAAAACCGGGAGGAGGAGGGACGGGAGCTGCCAGGAGGCGACATTCAACAGCCCCGACCAGGACTCGTACAGAGGGAACTTCTTGTATCGAACGACCAGAGCTTTCATCCTATGGATCGAGACGAGACGAGTGAGCCGTCGTCGATCGTCACGGTAGATCTGGGCGGCAAGGATCCCGGTTGCGACTCCCTGCCCCAGGGTGTTCGCTGCGATGAGAGCGCCACCCGTAGGAAAGCCACCCATACCCGCACCGAGCTGCCCCCCCGTCGTCGCGACAGCCGAGACGATACGTGCTACGGAGAGGCGACCGTACTGGCGTGATCGGGAGTTCCAGTAGTTCAGGGCAACGAAGAGACCGGAGATGAAGACAAAGGGCGAGACGAGCCAGAGATGACCAGCGAGTTCGGGTGCGTTCAATGCGGAGACGATTGCTGGTTCGAAGATGAGGAAGACCGGGAGACAGAGGACCGAGATCCCGGTCACGATGGTAATGCAGAGCGCAAGGAGGTTGACTGCGTCTCTCTCCTCCTCCGGGAGCATGATGGCGAACTCGTACCGGAGGCAGGAGACCGTACTGAGCACTTTCGTGATCGAGGTAAAGATCGCGAGCAACCCGAAGTCAGCAGGTGTGAACAGACGGGTCAACACCGGGGACGCGAGGACCACCAGTACCTGGGCAAAGGTCGTTCCGGTTACGAGTTTGAGGACGTCGCCGGTGAAGCCCCGGCGCCCGGAGGCACCGCCACTGGACGACGTCTCCTGTCGAGCCGGCACATCCGGCGCGGCAGAGGGCATTTCACCGGGCACGGTCCTGCCCTACCATCTCCGAACCGCAGACCACGAGCCCGTCGGAGCCCCGCTCACCAATCTTTCGTGCTGGAGCGCCGGCGATGGTGATGAAGGGTTCCTTGAACGATGTGGTGACCACAGAGTTGGCGCCTATCGCAGCCCCATCCGCTATCCGGATCGGGCCGTAGAGGATGGCGCCGGGTCCGATATAGACATTGTCGCCGATCACCGGTGCATCTTCATCGGTACCCGCTGTACTCCCGATATTGACGCAGACATGCAGGCGACAGTTGGCACCAACTCGAGCACAGGAGTTCACGACGATCGTTCCCCGGTGTGCAATCGCCAGCCCTGGCCCGAAGACATTCGGTGGAATCGTGAACCCGAGCTGGACACTCATACGATGAAAACGTAATGAAAGCAGGCTCCGGTATGGTCGCCAGAGGGCGGATCGGCGACAGTTCAGGGTATATTCAAGAGTCCGAAGCAGGCGCTGGAACTTCCAGACCTCGTCGCCAAAGAGGCGCGGGCGCCGGCGGGTCTGCTCGAGCGAGATCCTGTCGGCCTCTAGGTAGAACTCGTACTCCTCTCGTGATCCGATCGGCACAACCGGCTCTCCACGACTCCTATTCATCAATATTCGCCAAAAACCGTAATAAATGCACACCCTATGAAGGCTGATTACCATAGATATTCATCCATCGTGAGCTTTATCGCGCTCACGCCCCAACATCAATGGTACGAGCGAAAACGACGCCGACAAAGGCGCCGGAGCCGCGAAGAGGATTTTTTCGCATGAAAGTTCTTGCATTCGGTGCTCATCCAGACGATCTCGAGATCGGCATGGGGGGCACGATCTCCCGGTATACAAGTAGAGGGCACGAGGTGCTGATGGTTATCGCGACCGTGCCGAACCGAAAGGAGAGTCGAGTCTGCGAAGCCGAAGAGGCGGCATCCGTGCTCGGTGCAAACCTGGTTGTGATGGATATCGTCCCCGACGAGCTTGTCTTTTCGAGGGAGATCGTCCGCCGCTTCGACGCGATCTTCAATAATTTTGGTCCTGACGTTGTGTACACTCATTCAAACAAAGATTCGCATCAGGACCATGCAGCTGTCACCAACGCAGTGATCGCCACCACTCGGAAGAACGACTGCTCGGTCTATATGTACGAACAGACTATTCCGGGAGGGATCGCCCCCAATCCGTTTCACGGCCAGTACTACGTTGATATATCAGATACGATCGGCCCGAAACTCGATTCGATCATGAAACACCGGACTCAGCTCGACACCTACGGCCCCTGGTGGCTCGAAGGAATCAAGGGGAGGGCGATGTACCACGGGTTCAGAATCAACGTGAAGTACGCGGAGGTCTTCGAGGTGATAAAGGATCTCGCGCGTTGGTAGGGCTCCGAGGGATAGGTTTATTTTTTTGAATATTCAAGAATAAGTAGGATAATATATTGGAGAGAGATCATGCGGCCCGAAAAGATCATGGTATTTACCCAGAAGGAGGAGGAGTTCGCAGGCCTCCTCATCAGCCTGGGAATTAAGAGAAACATCGCGAAGGTGCTCGTCTATCTCGCCTCGATCCCCGAGGCGACGTCGCGTGAGATCGAGCGGGGAACTGACCTGCGTCAGCCCGAAGTGTCGATCGCGATGCACCGCCTGATCAAGGAGAACTGGGTGGACAGCAGGGAGTCCAAGGCGGAGTCGAAGGGACGCCCCGTCAAGATCTACCGCCTCTCGCGTCCGATCAGCGAGATCGTCGATGCGATCGAGGAAGAGAAACGCCAGGAGGCGGAGAAGCAGCAGGACATCATGCAGCGTCTTCGCCTGATCACCACCGAGAGCGAAGACCTGGCAGTCAACGGGTGAGGACGCGGTATCCCGCGTCGCTCCCCACGATCACCTTTGTCTTTTTTTCGAATCCCGAGAAGATACCGGCGGCTACCACCCCCGGGATCCGCTCGATAGAGGTTTCGAGACCGGCCGGATCCTCGATCTGCCCGAAAGACCAGTCGATCACCAGCCCTCCATTGTCCGTTACCACTGGTCCATCCTTGGCCGTCCCTTCCCGTATCCGGCCCGAACCCCCCATCTGCGCCAGTCGATCCATCACCAGGGCGCAGGCGAACGGGAGAACTTCGATCGGGACCTTTTCTGAGAGTCTTTCGGTGAGTTTGTCCTCATCCACGACGATCACCAGTTGATCAGCGGCGGCAGCGACGCACTTTTCGCGCGTGAGCGCCGCCCCTCGACCCTTGATGAGACGCAGTTCAGGATCGACCTGGTCAGCCCCGTCGATCGCGATCGCCAGGTGCGGCGCATCGTTCAGGGATGCCAACGGGATGCCAAGCGCACGGGCACGTATGGCCGTCTGGTACGATGTCGGGACTCCCACGCAGGATAGTCCACCGCCCCGTATCCTCTCCGCGAGCCGTTCCATCGCAAATCGGACCGTCGAGCCGGTACCTAGTCCGACCAGTGTGCCCGGTTCCACCAGGTCGGCTGCTGCGTATCCTGCAGCCCGCTTAGGTGCCTCGTTTCCCATGAACGAAGGTTCGTGCCGACAGGGGATAATCCTCTCCCGCTATGATTGAAAAAGGGCAGTGAGCGGATCGGCGCCTCCCGGGGCCGTGAGATCGAGCGTCAACGGAGTAACCGAGACGCGCCCTTCCCGGATCGCTGAGACATCGGTCCCGGGATCCGCAGAGTCGATGATCGGACCGTCGATCCAGAAATATGGCCGACCCCTTGGGTCGAGACGGCGTTCTACCCCGGTTGCAAAGAGTTTGGGAGCGAGCCGTGTGATCTCGTACCCTCCCGTCCACCGGGCCGGGATATTAATATTGATCACATCCACCCCGTCGGGGTAACCACCTGAGAAGATCCGTTTACAGCTATCACTGACCACGCGCCCCGCCTCGGTGAATGACTGAACAGAACGACGCGGATCCCCGAACTTATCCCCCTGGTCCACGACCTGGAGCGAGAAAGCAATCCCGGGGACTCCGTGGTTCGCTCCCTCAAGGGCGGCCCCAACGGTCCCCGACGTCATCACGGACTCAAACGAGAGGTTCTCGCCGATATTGATCCCCGAGACGATGAGGTCCGGCTTGACCTGGAGCGCAAAGAGCCCTATGATCACCGCGTCCGTCGGTTTGCCGGCGACAGCGTGCGCCTCGACCCCATTGTGGAGGATCGCATCGACCCGCAATGGTTCGAAGATCGAGATCGATCGGCCGACCGCCGACTGCTGGGTTGCGGGTGCAACCACGGTCACGTCTGCGATCGGGGCAAGCGCCTCGTACGCAGCCCAAAGCCCGATCGAGTTGACGCCGTCATCGTTCGTCAGTAGGACGCGGGGCCTCATCGCACTACTGGTGGAACCTGTTCAGCAAAAAGGGATCGCTGCTCCAGGCGTGGGTTTCATCTACATTGACCGTTCACGGATGCTGCATGAAGGCGTTCCTTGCAGAGTACGCGTCACTTGCAGGAGAGCCCGATGTTGCCACGGAAGGAGCAGCGATGCGGGATGTCCTGAAGAAGAGCTTCGAGGTCTGCGGATACGAGGTGGTACTGCCGACATCGCCCGACCTCGATGCGGAGATCCGACGTCTCGGCCCGACCTGCGATGTCGGGCTCGTCATCGCCCCGGACCATCTCCTGAGCAGGTTCACGCGGACCCTCGAGGAGGTCTGCCACAATATCGGCTGCGGAGCGATGAATGTCGCCGTGGCAGCTAACAAAAAACGTTCAGCCGCGATCCTGTCCAGTCACGACCTACCGGTGCCGCCTGAGCAACAGAGCGGACAACGGGTTATCAAACCCATACGGGGGTATGGAGCGCTCGGGGTGCGCCTCTCCGACGGACCCGCAAGAGAGGGAGAGTTCGGCCAGGCGTTCATCGAGGGGGAGCACCTTTCGGTCTCCCTCGTCGGAAACCGGGTCGTGGGGGACGCATGCGAGTTCTGGACGGGGGAGCGTCCGCTCGCCCTCTCTCTGAACCTCCAGGAGATCGAGGTCGATGGCGATGGAGGATTTCATTATCTCGGAGGCGAGACGCCCATCGATCACCCCCGGAGGGCAGAATGCATCGAGGTGGCACGAAAGGCGGTCGAAGTGCTTGGTTGCCAGGGGTATGTTGGAGTTGACCTCGTGCTCGGAGACAGGCCGTACATCGTCGACGTGAACCCCAGGATCACCACCTCTCTCGTTGGTATCGCCGCCGTCATGCAGGAGGAGATCGCCGACGTCCTGGTCCGGGCGTCGAAGGGACAGGGACTAACCGAAGTCCATTTCAATGGCCGTGTCCGATACGACACCGACGGAACGGTGACCCGACTGTGATCGGGATCGATGTCGGCGGCGCGAACCTGAAGGTTGTGACTGAAGCGGGCAGTGCGATCCATTACTGCCCGCTCTGGACGGGAGCCCCCATCGTTGACCTCCTCGCCCCCTACGCTGGCGAGGAGGCGGCAGTCGTAATGTCCGGGGAGCTCGCAGACTCGTTCTCTTCCAAGGACCAGGGGATCCGGTTCATCGTGGACCAGATCAGGGCTGTCTTTCCGGGAGCCCGGTTCTATGGGACCGACGGACGGTTCCATGCCGGTCCAACACCCACACTCGCAGCTGCCAACTGGCTCGCCTCTGCCGTTTGGCTCGGACGAATGCACCCGGATTCGGTCCTTCTCGACATCGGTTCGACAACGACCGATATCATACCGCTCGCCGATCTTCAGGGATTATTTGGACTGACCGATCTCGGTCGACTCCAGGAGGGATATCTCCTGTACACAGGTATGCTCCGGACGACAGTCCCGGCGATTGTCAGCGCAGTCGAGGTACACGGTCGGCGAACCCCGGTCGCATCCGAACACTTTGCGCAATCCGGCGATGTCCATCTGATCCTCAACCACATAGGGGCCGAAGAATACACCACCGAGACCCCTGACCATGGACCCGCGACACGACAGGGAGCTCTCAGAAGGCTCGCGCGAATTGTCTGCGCCGACCTCGAGGAGCTGGGAGAAGAGACGGTCGCCTTCCTCGCCGACCAGGTGTGGGAGGCACAGCGGACGCAGGTGATGACCGCAGTCGATGCCATCGTTCAGAAGAGCGGGAGTCGGAGGATCCTGGTGGCGGGGATCGGTGCCCCCACATTCGCACCGCTGTTCCGCGGAGAAGACCTCTCGATCCGCCTGGGCTCGCTGGCGGACACCCTTCCGGCCCACGCTGTGCGGGAGCTGGCACTCCAATCGCCAGGGTGAAGATACACTGGAACCTGGCGGTCGGGCAGTTCGCAGTATCGGTGTTGCTCGGTATGACCCTGAACCTGGTGGGGGTCCCCCTCTTCTTTGTCGTGTTCGCCCTACCTCTGGTTCCTCTGCTGGACCATCGTACCTGATGGAGAGACCCCGGAGAGGGCCGCTGGGTCCAGCGCCGAGACGGCTACCGAACCTGCATCGCTTGAGAGCCTGAGGATCGAAACAGGAACCGGGAGACCGAACAGGCGAAGTGTCGCGATTGGCGGAAGGGGAAGACGTGCATAAGACCGGATCGTAGCCCGGTCAAGAAGCAACCCGAGTCGAGCCAGAGTGCGGGAGACCTGGCCAGGAGGCATCTGTTCGGAGAGGGCGGCGGCGAGTTCGACCACTGGGGCACCGTGCCGGGTTCCGGGGTAGAACGGGGATTCAGCGTAGCAGAGCTGATCACAGGCGGAACAACGAAATCGCTTCACACGGACCCGAATATCACGCACCCCCCGTGAATCCCGGAGCTTGGCAAATCGCTTGTCACGAAAGTCGTATGGCCTGACAGAACCCCCGCACCCAGGACACCGATCGAGAGAGCTGTACACCGCCCCGTCCTGGGCACTGATCCCTGCGCGGACCATATCGACCATCATAGGTGCTACGGGGATCGGACGTGTCATGCGGGCCTCTGCGCTTCAGAGCGTGGAGATCATTTTGTATATAAACCTTGAGCAGATACCCAAAGTGCGCCCAACGACGTACCCACCGATAATAATCGATTTCGGAATGTTAAACCAGTACGGTTAAATAGGTTAACTTCTAGATGTTCTCTCGTCCGAGGACTCTCTATGGAGATGAAATACGTACCCACAACGTGCCCGTATTGCGGCACTGGATGCGGGTTCAACCTGGTCGTCAAGGACGGCAAGGTCGCAGGTGTCGCACCCTGGCACCGGAACCCGGTCAATGAAGGCAAGGTCTGCCCGAAGGGCAACTACGCCTGGGAGTTCGTCAACGCCGAAGACCGGCTCACGACTCCGCTGATCAAGAAGGACGGCAAGTTCGTCGAGGCAACCTGGGACGAGGCGCTCGAACTGGTCGCTTCGAAGTTGAAGCAATACCCGGGCGAGCAAAGCGCAGCTCTCTCATCGGCTCGTGTCTCGAACGAAGAGAACTACCTGATGCAGAAGTTCGCACGTGTGGTGATGAAGACACCGAACATCGACCACTGCGCCAGACTCTGCCATGCTTCGACCGTCGTCGGTCTCGCCGGCGCCTTCGGCTCCGGTGCAATGACCCAGTCGATCAAGGACATTGCTGATGCTGACGTCCTCTTCATCATCGGCACCAACACACTTGAGCAGCACCCTCTGATCGGCCGGCGGATCATGCAGGCCAAGAAGCGGGGTGCAAAGATCATCGCAGCCGACCCGAGGCTCACGCCGACGGCGAAGCTCGCCGACATCTACATGCCCTTCTACTCTGGCACCGATGTCGCGCTCTTCAACGCCTTCATGCAGTACATCATCGCGAACGACCTGCAGGACAAGGAGTTCGTCGAGAAGCGGACCAAGGACTTCGACAAGCTCAAAGAGGTTGTCATGAAGCCCGAGTACTCGTTCGAGAACGTCTCGAAGATCACGGGCGTCCCGGCTGAGACGATCAAAGCGGCAGCGGAACTCTACGCGAACGCGAATGCCGCGAACGTCCTCTACTCGATGGGCATCACCCAGCACACCACCGGTGTCGACAACGTCAAGTCGGTCGCGAACCTCCAGATGCTGACTGGCAACCTGGGGCGGCCCGGTACGGGCGTCTGCGCCCTGCGTGGCCAGAACAACGTGCAGGGCGCCTGCGACATGGGCGCGCTCGCGAACGTCTACTCTGGCTACCAGTCGGTCATCGTCCCCGAGATGCGCAAGAAGATGCAGGACATGTGGGGGATCGAGGACATCGCCGAGGGCAAGGTCGGCCTCACGGTCACCAAGCTCATCAACGTGCTCGCAGATGAGCCCGGCAAGGTCAAGGCGCTCTACATCATGGGCGAAAACCCGATGCTCTCCGATCCCGACCTCCACCACGTGGAGAAGGGCCTCAGGAACCTCGAGTTCCTTGTTGTCCAGGACATCTTCATGACCGAGACGTCTGCGCTCGCTGACGTTGTGCTCCCCGCCGCCTGCTTCGCCGAGAAAGACGGGACCCAGACCAACACCGAGCGGCGCGTCCAGCTCTGGCGCAAAGCCCAGGAGCCCCCGGGACAGGCCAAGGCCGACTGGGAGATCATCACCGCCCTCGCCCAGAAGATGGGGTACGCAGCCCAGTTCCCGTACACATCTGTAGAGGAGATCTTCACTGAGGTGTCGAAGGTGACCCCATCGTACGGCGGTATGACGTACGAGCGGCTCGGCATCGAGGGGCTCTGCTGGCCCTGCCCGACGCCCGAACACCCCGGCACCCCGATCCTGCACAAGGAGAGGTTCGCCCACCCCGACGGGCTTGGCGTCTTCACGCCGATCGAGTGGAAGCCACCCGCGGAGGTCCCAGACGCGGAGTATCCACTGATCCTGACCACCGGTCGATGCCTCTGGCACTGGCACACGGGCACCATGACCCGCCGCTCCGAGTCTCTCGAGCGCGAGGAGCCCACGGGCTGGATCGAGATCAATCCCGAGGACGCGAAGGCGCTCGGTATCAAGGACAAGGAGATGGTCCGGGCGAAGACGCGGCGAGGCGAAGTCACCGTCGGTGCCCGTGTCACCAGCGAGATCAAGAAGGGCGTGGTCTTCATGCCGTTCCACTTCATCGAGTGCGCTGCAAACATCCTGACCAATAACGCGCTTGATCCCTATGCGGCCATCCCCGAGTTCAAGGCGTGTGCTGTCAAGGTTGAGAAGATCACGGAGGCCTGAGTCATGGCAGCAAAGGGAGAGATGGTCTACGCCTGGACGACTGACGCAGACCTTCAGCAGAAGGCGGAGTGCGGCGGTGCCGTTACGGCCCTCCTCAAGTACGCCCTCGAAAGCAAGATGGTCGACGCAGTCTTCGCAGTCCAGAAGGGCATGGACATCTACGATGCCCAGCCCACCCTGATCACGGACCCGAAGGACCTCGACAAGACGGCGGGCTCGCTCCACTGCGGCACGCTCCTGATGTCGAAGCTGATCAAGAAGTATCTCGACGGCGCCAAGGACATGAAGATCGCAGTCACGGTCAAGGGCTGCGACATGATGGCGATGTACGAGCTGGCCAAGCGGGGCCAGATCAACCTCGACAACGTGGTCATGATCGGGGTCAACTGTGGCGGGTCGGTCTCGCCCACAGTGGCCCGGACGATGATCCGCGAGAAGTTCGAGACCGACCCCGATGCCGTGGTGAAGGAGGAGATCGACAAGGGCCAGTTCATCATCCAGACGGCCGACGGTCAGCACAAGGGCATCTCCATCGATGAACTCGAGGAAGAGGGTTTCGGCCGTCGGTCGAACTGCCGCCGCTGCCTGCTCAAGGTCCCGCGCCAGGCCGACATCGCCGCCGGCAACTGGGGCGTTATCGGCGTCAAGGCGGGCAAGGCGACCTTCCTCGAGGTCTGCAGCCAGAAGGGCGCGGACCTCGTTACCAAGGCAGCCGCCGCCGGGGTCATCGCAACGGAACCCGCAAACCCGAAGGGGATCGAGATCCGGGGCAAGATCGAGGGCGCGATGCTGAAGCTCGGCAACAAGTGGCGTGCCAAGGACTTCGAAGCCCTCGGCGAGGGCGACGCGCGCCTGAAGAAGATCCTCGAGGAGACGAGCCGCTGCATCAAGTGCTACTCGTGTATCGAGGCCTGTCCGATCTGTTACTGCGTCGACTGCTCGACGAAGAATCCGGCTCTGGTCAAGCCAGGCCAGGTTCCTCCCGGCTTCATGTTCCACCTGATCCGGTTCTCGCACATCGCTGACTCGTGCGTCAACTGTGGCCAGTGTGAAGAACTCTGCGCAGCTGAGATCCCGAACGCGCTGTTCATGCACGCCCAGCAGGTCGAACTCGAGAAGCTCTTCGGCCACAAGCCCGGCGTTGACATGACGCTGCCGGTCCTGGCCCTCGTTGAGGAGCGGACCGAGCGCAAGCGTCTCGCGAACACGGGTGACGACCAGATCTACAAGAACGTCTTCAACCCGCTCCCGGAGTAGGTGGACCACCCCCTCCGTCTTTTTTTAATGTTTAAGCACCGTACGGGGCAGGCTGATCTCGGCTACATGGTTCGGATCGCCCGTGAATGATACGGAGATCCCGTCGAGTCCGATAACATCCAGTACAAGGAGGAGGATCGGCGCCATCTCGCGAGGCAGACCGTTCGCCTGGGGTTTCCACCGTCCATCCACGGTATCGTCCCCATACTGGATGACGAGCGGGTCGGTTCCTATCACGTCGAAGCGAATCACGGACGCAGCCGGTTCCACGGCGATTGAGAGGTGGACGAAGTGCTCGAGGAGACGGACGAGGAGTGTATCGGCACATACACCAATCTCGGGAAGATGAGTCTCGATCCGTATTCCGGCGATCTCAGCCTGCTCGGTCGCAGCGGCGACCAGCTCGATGAGAGGGCGTTCGACAGATTTGCGGGTCCCTAACTGCCGAAAATCCCGGCTCATCTCCATATGGTGCCGTATCGTTTCGGCAGCAGCAACCGCCCGGTCAAGGTCGGCGTTTGGCACAGGATCCTCGATGCCGTCCCTGGCGAGTTCGATGTACCCGAGCACGATCGTCAGCTGGTTCAGGACATCGTGACGGACAATGCCCATCAACCGGTCGAAGATACCAAGAGAGGCGAGAATCCTCTCCTCAGAACAATCGGGTTGAACAATGACCTCGACAGCGCCCATGCACCTGTCACCGGCCTTAATCGAAGACGCCAGCACCCTGAGGTGCCTCGCTGGTTCCATGGTGACGGGCGTGAGCAGGGCGGTGCTGCTCAATCCGTCTCGCCTGAGCCCGACGAGGTGATCGGGGACAGGAAGGCTCGGGGCGAGGACCAGGTCTGCGAGCATCAGGCCTGGCTTCCCGATGAACGGGACTGCGTGGAGGCCGCCACCACGTCCGATCATCTCGTCGCGGCCCACTCCGAGCAGGCGCGAGAGTGGCTCGTTCCATGCGGCAACCCTTCCCTCGATGTCGAGGGCATACGCCGGCACAGGCAGGCGGTCGATCATCTCAGTCCACTCGAAGTGATCCTGCCTGGCGGAGCACATAGTGCGAATAGGTTGCCTCCGTTCCAAAGAAGCCTTTCGCTCAAAAAAGAATAGAAAAGGATTATCTGACCCCAACCCGAAAGCTCTAACACCACCGTCTGGTGCGGCATCCGATGGCAACGCCAAAGAAGATCCTGGTCGTGGAAGACGATGAGATCATTGCGAGCCTGATCGAACGGATACTGCAGAAGAAGGACTACACGGTCGCCGGCAAGGTTCCCACCGGTGAAGATGCGATCCGTCGGGCTGCAGAGATCCAGCCCGATCTCGTCCTGATGGATATCGGCCTGAAAGGAGCGATCGACGGCATCTATGCAGCCCGGTACATCAACGGGGTCTTCAACATCCCCGTCATCTTTCTGACCGGGCACTACGATGATGAGACGATAGAACGGGCGAAGGTGGCCGAACCCCTGGGTTTTATTACCAAACCCTTTAACGACAAGGACATCTACTCCTCGGTCGAGATCGCACTCTACAACGCCGCAATGATGCGGAGACTGCTCAAGTCCAGAGATACGAACTTGAAGAGCATCGTCACGATGCTCGATGCGGTTATCCTCACCGACATGAAGGGCCGAATCTTCTTCATGAATCCGTACGCTGAACAGCTCGTGAACGTCCCGTATCGTTCGGCGATCATGCATTCCATCAACCGGCTATTCTACCTGATCGACGTGAGGACGAACCAGCCGATTGCAGATCCCATCATCGAGGTTGTCAAGGAGTCGATGGTTATCGGGATCGAGAATAACCTCGCGATGATCACCAACGACCAGAGGAAACGGTACATCACCCTGGTCGCTCGGCCCCTGAAGGACAACACGGACGAAGTGATCGCCGCTCTCGTCGTTATCCACGTGATGAGTTCGACCGAACGTCGCCTCTTCTCCCAGTAGGATCTTTCCGAATATCAGAATCGGACAATTCCTCCATACATTCACCACCAGGTGAGTGGGGGCTGATAACGATCTGCGATCAAGGACTCCGTCTGATGCCGTAAGGATCGATCACCGGCACCTTATAGACCGGTCGCCTCCATTATTTCAGGCGTGAAGGGGAGGCTGGATGATAGAGTGGTTCGGTTGGGCCGGGACGGAACAACACTCTACGAACAGAGCGGATATGGACGGCCAGACCGTGAAGGGCTCTCCCTCTTGCCGGTTGAGGCACTCTATCTGGTTCACCGCGGTCGGATCGAGATCCCCGGGCATTCATTCGAGAGCCTGCTGGACCTGTTCTCCGCAGACGGGCATTTCCTCCGGTCCTATCTAGTCTACCGTGACCTGAGGGAGCGAGGATACGTGGTCCAGACGGGGCCCCACGACTTTCGGGTCTTTCGACGGGGCCAGAAACCGGGATCGGGGCAGTCGCAGTACATGGTCCGGGTCCTCTCGGAACGAGATCCGATAGAATTTGGAAAGCTCGTGGCGGAGGCGAAGTCAACAGCGAATATGCGTAAGACCCACCTTCTCGCAGTCGTCGATGACGAGGACGAACTGACCTACTACGAGGTGAAACTTCCGGTGCTCCCCGTACGGGAGTCGGTCCCGGTGGAGGGCAGGGTTATTGGGCATCGTTTCGGATGGGCGGTGATCGCAAGCGATGACAACGGCGTGGCTCTCGAAAAAGGCGGGTACGGCACCCGTGTCGATGAACGCCGGCTCAAACTTTCACCTGTCGAAGCCCTCTTTCTCCTCGAAAAAGGAGTGTTGCGTCTGGAGAAAGAAGACGGATCAATTGGCGACTATAAGGCCACCTTCCACGAGATCGATCCCGAGGCACCTGAGAAAGGAGCGGTCTATACGCACCTACGCGACCTGGGTTATGTCCCACGGACCGGGTACAAGTTCGGGCACCATTACCGGGTGTACGTGATAGGAAAAACCCACTCGGAGATGCTTGTCCACGCACTTCCGAAAGATGCGGACCTGCCCATGTCGGTTATCTCGCGTTCGGTCCGGCTCGCCCATTCGGTGAAAAAGAAGATGCTGTTCGGCTGCCAACATAGTGAAGGCATCTTCTACGTGGAGTTTGCCCGCGTCAAGCTGTGAGATGATCATGCCGGAAGCACTCAACCCCTGGTCCAGCAGCCAGGCGATTGATACCAGACGACTCTTCGAGAACTTCGGAATCGAACCGATCGACCCCCTGCTCGACCTGCTCCCAGAGGTGCCTGGGTTTATGCGCCGAGGCATCATCGTAGGGCACCGGGACTACCGACCGATCGCCCTTGCGATCAGAGACCACCGTCCATTCCATGTTCTGACGGGATTCATGCCCTCTGGACACCCGCACCTTGGGCACCTGCTCGTGATGCGCGAAGTCGTCTGGCATGTATCTCAGGGGGGACGCGGCATGATCACGATCGCCGACCGGGAGGCACATGCAGTCCGAGGACTGTCGTGGGAGGACTGCGATCGATTTGGACGCGAGTACCTGACAGTGCTTTTCGCGCTCGGGTATCGTGGAGAGGCCTACTTCCAGTCGAAGAACAACGCGCTCAAGGACCTCGCATTCGAGGCGGCGACGAGGGTCAACTTCTCCGAACTCCAGGCGATCTACGGTTTTGAGTCGGAGACGACCCTTGCCCACGCCATGAGCGTCATCACTCAGGTGGCGGACATCCTTTACCCCCAGGTTGCCGGTGGGCCCGCACCCACGATCGTCCCCGTCGGGATTGACCAGGACCCTCATATCCGCCTCACCCGGGACGTGGCCAACGGACTTCGGTACTTCCTGGTCGAGGACCGGGGAGACCACATCTCGGTCCGGGCGAAAAACGCCCCGGAAGGTGGGATCCGTGCTGTCACCCAGGCGCTCCCCGGGTCGCAAGCCTACGAGGGACATGTCGACGTCAGGGGAATGACGTATGGCGCCGTGAGCGAGATCGTTCGGGAGGTCGAGCGCGATCTCGGGGGTTTCGGGTTCTTTACACCATCGGCGACCTACCATACCTTCATGCCCGGCCTCATCGGCGGAAAGATGTCATCCTCGATCCCGGACTCGTCGTTCGGCTTTTCCGAGCCGGTTGCATCAGTCCGGAAGAAGGTGATGAGGGCTGTGACGGGTGGGCGGACCACGCTCGAGGAGCAGCAGCGGTTGGGAGGGGACCCCGATCGGTGCACAGTGTATGAGTTGAACCGGTTCCATATGTGCGATAGCGATTCCGGGCTCGCCGAGATCCGCCAGAAATGCCTGGCTGGCGAGATCACCTGCGGGGCCTGTAAGAAGGAGACGGCCGAACGGGTGCTCGCGTTCCTAGCCGAATTCAAGGAGAGGATGGATGAAGTCGAGCACCTGGCAGATGAGGTCTGAATGAGTCGAAGAGAAAGGGAACCAGGGGTGGGTCCAGGAACGGACAACCATCGTCCCGGGTATGGCGACGACGGGACGGAGAGCACGAAAAGCATGACCGGGGGCAGGTATGTCCTGTCCCTGAACGAACGCCGCCTGCTCGCCGCTCTCGCACCCCTCGGGAGGGCCGATGCCTCGACACTCGGACGTGAACTCGGTGCGACTGCCGATGCGGTCGTTCAATATGCAAGCCTGCTCGCCCAGAACGGCGGTCTTGCGGTCGTTGAACGTTCGGTCGAGACGTCGTACGCCCTTACAGAGGAGGGACAGCGCTATGCCCTTGAAGGACTGCCTGAACGTCAGCTCCTCGACTCGTTCACCGAGAAGGCCACGATGGCGGAGCTGAAGAATCATCCCCTTGCCTCGATCGGAATCGGCTGGCTGCGGAGAAAGGGCTGGGTGACGATACGCGACGGCGTCGTTGAGAAGGCCGGCAATGCCCCGAAAGGCGAGGACGAGCAAACACTCACCAGCACCATCCTCGAGGATGGACCCGGCCTTGCCGAGCTCCTGAAGCGGGGACTTGCCGTCGAACGGGAGTCCGTCAGATACACAGTCTCCATCACCGAAGCTGGAGAAGCACTTGCCCGGGGCGGACTCGACCTTCGAGAAGAGGTCGGTCAGCTTACGCACGAGATGATCCTCACCGGGAGCTGGCGTGAAACCCCGTTGCGGCGCTACAGGGTCGATCGGCTCCCCCGACGGCTTATTCCGGGAAAGGTTCATCCGTATCAGCGGCTGCTGGACGAGATGCGCACCATCCTTCAAGACATGGGTTTCGTCGAGATGGGAGGTGGACTGGTCCAGTCCGGGTTCTGGAACTTCGATGCGCTCTTCCAGCCCCAGGACCATCCGGCCCGTGAGATGCAGGACACCTTCCACCTCGAGGGTGAGGCGATCCTCCCGCCGGGGTGGGAGCGTGTCAGGGCGATGCACGAGCATGGGGGCGAGACCACCTCGACAGGGTGGGGAGGAACCTGGCAGGAGGCGAAGGCCCGCCAGCAGGTGCTCCGGACCCACCTGACTGGACTCTCGATCCAGTACCTTGCCTCCCATCCAACCCCCCCGGTCAAGGCCTTTGCAATCGGCCGAGTCTTCAGGCGCGAGGCGATCGACCCGACTCACCTGCCGGAGTTCGAGCAGCTCGAGGGGATCGTGATGGACGAAGGCGTCACCTTTTCACACCTCCTGGGATTCCTCCGGGAGTTCTACCGGCGCCTGGGATTCCCCCAGGTCCGTTTCCGCCCGGGGTACTTCCCGTACACCGAGCCCTCGGTTGAACCCGAGGTCTTCGTCGAGGGGCTCGGTTGGGTCGAGCTTGGCGGCGCAGGGGTCTTCCGGGAAGAGGTAACCGCGCCTTTCGGGATAGATCACCCGGTCCTTGCCTGGGGACTCGGCGCATCGCGCCTCGCGATGCTCCGACTTGGGCTCAAAGACCTGCGCCAGCTCTATCGGTCGGACATCGACTGGTGCCGCGAGACGTACATCTATCCCGGAAGAGGGGGACGGTAAAATGCCCGTTATCACACTTCCCTACCAATACCTGGAACGGCTCGTGGGAATGGACAGAGAGACGATCGTCGAACGCCTGCCCATGTTCGGATCGGACATCGAGCGGCGGGAGGAAGACCACGTCGACGTTGAGTTCTTCGCGAACCGCCCCGACCTCTTCTCGACCGAAGGAGCGGCGCGGGCCCTCAGGGGCTTCCTTGGCATCGAGCAGGGGGCGGTACGGTACGAGACGACGCCCTCCGGTATCTCCTTCACTGTGGACCCGGGATTGGCCACGATACGCCCATATCTCGGTTCGGCCGTCGTCAGGGGCCTTTCCCTCGATGAGGAGGCGATCATCTCGCTGATGGGCCTCCAAGAGTCACTCCATTGGGCAGTCGGCCGGGGAAGAAGAAAGGTGGCGATCGGCCTCCACGACCTCGGTCGGATCACTCCACCGTTCCGCTACCTCGCCTCACCGCGGAATCGAGGGTTCGTTCCTCTCGATTACGACCAGGAGATGACGATGGAGGAGATGCTCGTTGAGCATCCGAAGGGGCGAGCCTATGCCCACCTGGTCCGAGACGCGCCGCGCTTCCCTCTGATCGTGGACGCACAGGACCGGGTCCTTTCGTTCCCCCCGATCATCAATGGGGAACTGACCCGTGTCTCGACCACGACCACCGACGTCCTCCTCGATTGCACCGGAACAGACCGGCGGGCAGTAGAGACCGCAACGACGATCCTCTGCGTGGCGCTGGCAGAGGATGGAGGTAGAATTGAGTCGGTCGAGATCGACGGTGTTCCAGGTCCTGACCTCGGCCCGTCGTTCCGCGAGGTCTCGGTCGACGAGTGCAACCGGCTCCTCGGACTCGACCTCGATGCTCCGACCATGGCATCCCTCCTCCAAAGGATGCGGTTCGGGGCGGAACCCATCGGGGAGGACCGCGTCCGGGTGGAGGTCCCCTGTTACCGGGCAGACATCATGCACGACTGGGACGTCTTCGAGGACGTCGCCATCGCGCACGGCTACGATAGGTTCGAGGCCGTACCCTCGAAAACCGCCACGATCGCCAAGGAGAGACCCGAGACCCGTTTGAAGATGGCCGTGCGGGAGGTCCTCTGCGGGCTCGGGCACATGGAGACGATGCCGTTCGTCCTGACGAGCGAGGGCGTTCTCTTCTCGAAGATGCGACGGGAGCCCGACCCTCGGGCACTGCACGTCCTCCACCCCATCTCCGAGGAGCAGTCCGTCGCCCGGACCTCGCTCCTCCCCCTCCTGATGGAGCTCCTGGAGTTCAACCGGTTCCGGGAACTGCCCCAGCGCCTCTTCGCGGTCGGAGAGATTGTGACCGGTGTTGAAACGGGGCTCGGAGCTGCCGCGGTATCGTGCCACGGCACCGCCGACTTCTCCGAGGCGTATGGGATCGCGGATGCCCTCTGCCGGGAGCTCGGCCTTGCCTATACGGCAGTCGAGTCGGATGACCCTGCCTTTATCGATGGGAGGCGGGGGGCCCTCGTGCTAAACGGCACGACTCTCGGAGTCTTCGGGGAAGTGCACCCGGAGGTGCTCGAGATGTTCGGCCTCGAGCACCCCGTTGCCGCTGTCGAGGTCGACCTTTCGAGGCTCCTGTAACCGTTCAGAGTCGGACCGGGACACCCCGTCCGGCCAGGTACTCTTTTACGTCCCTGACAGTCAGTTCACCGTAGTGGAAGACCGACGCGGCTAGCGCTGCGTCGGCCTTTCCAGTGACGAGACCGTCAAAGAAATGTTCGAGCCGGCCGACCCCGCCGCTCGCGATCACCGGGATACCAACAGCGTCGGAGACAGCAGCAGTGATAGGCAGGTCGAACCCGTCCTTCGTCCCGTCGGTCTCCATGGAGGTGAGAAGAACCTCTCCGGCACCTCGTTCTTCGGCCTCACGGACCCAGGCGATCGCGTCCAGGCCTGTTGGGCGGTGACCACCGTAGGTGACCACCTCGTACCAGCATGACCGTCCATCGGGAAGCGTGATAGCGGTCCCTTCGGAATTCAGTTCGAAGTTGCGGCGCACGTCGACGGCAGCGACGATGCACTGGGTCCCAAAGGCCTTCGCCCCCTCGGTGATGAGGGCTGGACGCTCCACCGCACTGGTATTCATGCTGACCTTATCCGCGCCGGCACGAAGTATCTGGCGGATATCCTCAGTCGTACGGATTCCGCCGCCCACGGTCAACGGAAGAAAGAGCTGGTCGGCGGCTCGTTCGATCACCTCTATCATCGTCCCCCTCCCCTCTCGAGAGGCGGTGATGTCGAGGAAGACCACTTCGTCTGCCCCCTGTTCGTTGTACCGTGCGGCGAGTTCAACGGGATCGCCAGCGTCACGAAGCCCGAGGAAGTTCGTGCCCTTTACCACCCTGCCGTCCTTAATGTCCAGACAAGGGATGATCCGTCGCGTCAGCACCATCGTACTAGAGAGATGGTTCGGTCCGATTATTGAGAGTTATGGATTAATGTAGTTCCCCGCCCACCACTAGGGACATGGATTCGGGGATGCGGAAGATCACCTGGGCGGCGCAGTACATGCCCGTCCTACGGGCGATCGAACGACGGTTTTCCGAGGAGCGGCCGCTCGAGGGAGAGCGGATCGCGATGGCCCTCCACGTCGAGGCAAAGACCGCGAACCTGGTCCGGACCCTCGCCGCCGGGGGAGCGACAGTCGAGATCACAGGGTGCAACCCGCTCTCGACCCAGGACGATGTCGCCCTCTCCCTGGACGGGATCGAAGGCATCCGGTGCTATGCCCGCCACGCCTGCTCTGTCGAGGAGTACTATGCGGCTATCGACCGGGTGCTGGATTCCCGTCCAACGGTTACGATCGACGACGGTATGGATCTCATCCACCGGCTCCACACGGCGCGGCAGGAGCTGCTGCCAGGGGTGATCGGGGGGTGCGAGGAGACGACGACGGGGATCCACCGGCTCCGGGCGATGGCCGCCGAGGGGCGGCTCGAGTTCCCGGTGGTCGCCGTGAACGACACGCCGATGAAGCGGTCGTTTGATAATGTCCATGGCACCGGTGAGTCCGCCCTCGCCTCGCTGATGATCACGACCAACGTCCTCATCGCCGGCAAGAGGCTGGTCGTTGCCGGATATGGGTACTGCGGACGGGGGCTGGCCCGGAAAGCGAGAGGGATGGGGGCACGGGTGTGCGTGACTGAGGTCGACCCGCGTCGCGCCCTCGAGGCGCACATGGACGGGTTCGACGTGATGCCCATGGACCAGGCGGCACGGATTGGTGACATCTTTGTCACGACCACCGGGAACGCCAAGGTGGTCGATGAGCGGCACTTCGGACTGCTCAAGGATGGGGCGATCCTCTCGAACGCCGGCCACTTCAACGTCGAGATCGACCTCGAGCGCCTCCACAAGATGGCTGGAGCTGTCGAACAGCGGGACGGGATCGAGACATTCGTCCTGGGTGACCGCAGGATCCACGTCCTCGCTGAGGGGAGGCTGGTCAACCTGGCGACACCCAAGGGGATGGGCCACCCAATCGAGGTGATGGACCTCTCGTTCGCCCTCCAGGCACTCTCGGCAGAGTATATCGTGAAGCATGGGCGAGATCTGCCGGGTGGGGTCTACGAGGTCCCGGCAGAGGTTGACGAGATGGTAGCGCGGGAGAAGCTCGCCTCGCTCGGCATCGAGATCGATGCGTTGACCGAGGAGCAGGCACGATACATGTCGGCCTGGGATGTAGGCACCTAGGAGAAAAAGGCTATCGTCCCACGGGAGGAGAGATGCTGATCAACGGGGAACGGATCGCCGCAATCGACGGCAGGACCTTTGCCGTGACGGACCCGGCGACGGGAGAGATGGTGGCGTCCCTCCCGCTCGGGTCCCTCGAGGAAGTACGTTCGGCTGTTGACGCGGCCGAATCGGTCCAGCCCGGGTGGGCGCGGGTGTCACCAAGGGACCGGGGCCATGTGCTCGGCAGTGCCGCTCGGCTTGTTCGTGAACGGGTCCCGGAACTCGCCCGAGTGCTGACTCTCGAGCAGGGCAAACCTCTCCGCGAAGCGATTGACGAGGTCCGCGGCGCGGCGAACGTCCTCGATTACTACGCCGGACTCGGTTCAGCCTTCCGCGACGAGTTTCACCGGCTCTCTCCGGGCCTGGACGCCCAGGTGCTTCATGAGCCGATCGGGGTCTGCGCCGCCGTCATTCCCTGGAATATGCCGGCACTTCTCTTTGCATGGAAGGCTGCACCCGCCCTTCTCTGCGGCAACAGCATCGTGGTCAAACCGGCATCAACCGCTCCGTTGACCCCGCTTGCCCTCGCCGAGATCCTGCACGAGGCGGGTCTGCCCCGCGGACTGCTGAACATCGTAACCGGTTCCGGCGAGACGGTCGGCGAGGCCCTTGTGAGCGAACCGCGGGTCCGGAAGGTCTCCTTCACGGGATCGACCCCGACAGGGAGACGAGTGATGGCGCTTGCTGCAGCGCACATCAAACGCGTCACCCTAGAACTCGGCGGCTCGGACCCGATGATCGTGTGCGAGGATGCCGACCTCGAGAGGGCCGTCGCCGGGGCGGTCGCCGGCCGATATTACAACAGCGGCCAGGTCTGTACGGCAGTGAAACGCCTCTTCGTCCATGAGGCGGTCGCCGACGAGTTCACCCGCCGCCTGGTCGCGGCGGTGAAGGGGCTGACCCTGGGGAACGGATTGGACCCGAAGACTCGGATGGGACCGCTCAACTCTGCCACCGGGCTCGAGAAGATCGCAGCCCTGGTCCACGAGACACGTGAAACCGACACCGGAACGGTGATCGCCGGCGGGAACGGACCCACGAGGACCGGTAACTTCTACGAGCCGACCGTTGTCGCGAACGTCGCTGAGGACTCGCGCCTCCTCACCGAGGAGGTCTTCGGCCCCGTCCTCCCCCTCGTGCGGTTCCACGACCTTGACGAGGCGATCGTACGGGCGAACCGGAGCCCTTACGGCCTCGGGGCGTCTGTATGGACACGCAGCCCATCCTATATGCGGGAGGCGTCACGCCGCCTCGAGGCCGGCATCATCTGGGTAAACCTCCACCTCAAGGTGCCTCCCGAGGTCCCGTTCGGCGGAAGAAAGCAGAGCGGGATCGGGCGGGAGAACGGCGTGCAGGCTCTGGAAGCATGGAGCGAGACGAAGACGGTGCTGAACAGGCTCTGATATAAGGGGGCCGAATTTGTTAGAACGGGATCCGCCAGTCACAATTCCCTCTGACTGGAAGTACTGTCAGTTCCTCGCCACCGGGAGGAGAGATTGGGCAGAAAAAAAAGCGTGGTATCTGTACAGCACTTGACTTTTCCTCTCTCTTGATCCCGGATTGGGACACCACGATTATCCTGTGAAAGGTACGACGAATCTGGACCCCGACACGACCGTGTTGAAGGGGATCTGTGCGAACCTGATCCCGAGACCCTGCATCTTCTGAACACTTGGGTTCGAGGACGCACGAACTCACATGGAAGACCAGTCGATCTCAAAGGATGCCAAGGAAGATATCCAGGCGGGGCAGTTACTCCTGAACACGATCCAAGATCTCGGTCCCGTCGCCCAGATTGTTAACTTCTCCGATCGAATCAGGATCAGGCAGATATTTATCTTCCGACGAGGCGGGATCTGCGGTATCCAGGCCTTTTTGAGGCCTATCGGGTCCCAGGAGACGGATCATGAGACGAACGGCCCGCTCCTTCTCTTCAATAGCAACGTGTTCCATCCTGCAGGGACGGCCGAGACCAGCAACAGTCATACATGCAAAGAGACTGCACGTCGGACACCCGATCATCGTGCAGATCTTGGGTGATGCCGAACGGATGGTGGTGCATCCTTCTATGAGCCGGTATCCCGAGAATCTCACTATGACGAGGTCTGAGTCGAAGACGACCTCAACGGCATCCGCCAATTCAAGTGCCTCCTCGCCCACCTCTCGGATCGAGGTGCCGAGACCTTCATGGTCGGCCGGGACGACAAGACTATACTCACGGACCAGTCGGTCATAGAGAGCACGCCCGGTTGGAATTATGCAAACACCCCCTCCATTCTCCTCGGTAATATACGAATAATCATCGGACGGAAGAACCAGCGGGGAATCTTCCCCAACCGGTACCACCTGCATCGTCCCACCGCTCCCTGGAATGAAATGAGCGTTCCCCTGAACACCAAGGTCGGCACATAGACGTGCCAGGTCGATTACCGGTCCGGCTGCTGCGAGTCCGGCAACCCACACAAGGGTGGACTCGCCCCGTTGCTGCGACAGAAGAAGGACGCCTCCAATGAAACACCCGACTCCGACCAGGACCAGGGTTGCGCTAGTCACGTCACCTCTCCCAGTCAGGCCTCCCACGGCGAGGAGAAGCACAGCAGCACCTATCAAAGTCGCCCCAGAGATGAACCTTCCCTCAAGGTCTATCACGCGCTGTCACCCCCAGATAACCGGTGGTGGAGTCGGTTTTCGAACATTACCAGGCCGAAGATGACACTTGCCAGAACAACGATCAGGATGATCAGCGGGGTTATCATGTGTTTGAACAGGAGAACCCCGGCGGAAAAGACCACCATCATCACCGTTCCTAGACCAAACGCTCCACTATCCTCTCTGCAGACGATTCCAGCAATGACAGGTTGAAACGCGACACCAAGCGCGGGATAACTGGTCCCAAGGCCCATCGAGTAGGCTTCTCCAAGACATAGGAGAAGACATTGCCCGCCGTATCCTGTCATGACGGCCCCTGCGACTCCGATACCGATGAGCAGTAGGATAATGAGCTCCACCGTGTCCCCTTCGGTGAGTAAGAGAGTTGCTCCACCTGCTGCGGCAACCGCACAGATAATGGCGTACCCGGACCTCTCCATCAGATCAGCTCCACGACAGGATATGGACTCAACCAGGAGGCGAACCCACCCCGGGATCTGGGAATTCGAATCACAAGACGACTCTTTCGGCGACGCGCTGCCTCGGCGATGAGGTTCAGGTGGCTCACCTCGTCAAAGGAAGCGGTATAAACCACCACGCCCCGATGCTCCGAACCGACCATGGCGAAGTCAACAAATAACTCAAATGGAGACCTTTTTTTTAAAGAGAGGTTAGTCCCCAGAGCAGATGCGTACCGTTTTGAATGGACCAGTTTGCCGTGCTCCGCCGTGTGGAGTATCGATCGGAGGACCACGGAGTCGCGGGTACGGTAGAGAGGCTGAAACGATTCGTGGACATCAAGTCCGAGCAGGCGGAACAGGACCCGGGGATTTCTCTCATGACGGAGGAACTCTATCACATCCCCCCCGGAGATGACGAGAAGGTTGCACAGACCCCGCTCTCGGAGCATTCGTTCGATCTCTTCGCCTGCAGACGCAAGGACCTTGGCGCCGCCGGGAGTCCCGGGATCTGGCAGATCGACCACCAGAAGTGGCGACCCGCTCACTGTCGCCGTGGGTTCCCTGACATACGTTTTGCCATGCTTCGCAGTGAGTTTCCAATCTATCAGGGACGGCTCGTCTCCCATTCGGAATGGATGGAATCCCGATACTCCTTCTCCACGCGGGATCCCCAACCGGTCCAGCTCCTTCGTGCCCTGTAATCCTCCACGATTTGGTACCGACTCAGATTCTCCCCAGGGCCGTACGGGGATGTCGTCTCCGAGAAAACGCGAAGATGTGCAGATATACCTCGCCGAAAAGAACCGGTTTTTCAGCCCTATCTCCAGACCTCGAAACCTCGCGATCCCCGGTGCGACGAACCGGACGGAGTAGGTGCCCCGTCCTTCATCCAGGACCACCTGGGTGGGGTTGTACGTACCTGATGCCGGAGGTATGTCGGTAATACTGACAAAGAGACCTTCCGTCCTGGGAGGAACCACCCTCACTGCCACTTCGACTGGAACCCCAACAACGATCGGATGCCTCTCTATGGTTCGTTCGACGGAGACGATATCGGTGTAACATGCAACGTGATAAAGAAACAGCGCGGCCTGGCCAATGAGAAGAGCTGTAAGACCGACAGCACCGACGGTGGCCGCTGGACTGTCAAGGTAGAGACCAATCAAGCCGAGAATGGAGGCGATAGTGGCACTCCCCACAGTCCACGGAGTCACCTGCACCAGATTATGCCACCTCGACAGATTCGAGAACCTCAGCGATGACACGATCGATCGAGGCCCTGTCAAATTCCGATTCTCGCTCCAGGATCAACCTGTGGCGAAGAACGGGGGCCGCCATTCTCTTCACGTCGTCCGGGATCACGTACGTCCGACCCTCACACGCAGCAGCAGCCCGTGCACCCCTCAGAAAGGCGAGCGCGCCACGACTGCTGCAACCCAGACGGACCTCGTCGTGTTCCCTGCTGGCAACGACGATTTCGCTGATATATCTCAGAATCGTGTCATTGACGAGAACACTCATCACGTGATGACCTAGCGTGAGTACCTGATCGATCGAAAGGATCGGATTGATCCTCTTCCAGTATTCGTCCCATTCGAGCTCCCCGTCACGGTCACGCCGAAGGATCTCTATCTCGCTCTCTCTATCGAGATACTTGAGGACCACGCTGAAGGTGAACCGGTCGCGTTGAGCTTCGATCAGAGGGAATGTCCCTTCGAACTCCTGGGAGTTTTGAGTCGCGACCACGAAAAAGGGGTTCTGAAGAGGGTAATTGTAGCCGTCGATGGTAACTTGATGTTCTGCCATTGCCTCGATAAAAGCAGACTGCGTCTTGGGTGTCAGACGGTTGATCTCGTCGATCAACATAAAGTCGGTAAAAATTGGCCCTCTCTGGAGTTCGAATTGAGATGATTCGGCGTGATAGATGCGTACGCCTAGAATATCGGCAGGCTGGACGTCGACAACTCCCTGGACTCGATTGAACTGGAAGCCCATCAAACGTGCCACGATCTTGCTTATCGTAGTCTTGGCCGTACCGGGAGTTCCATCGATCAGGACATGACCCCCGATGAAAACGCCCATCGTCATCAGGTCGATCAGTTCCTGGTTTCCCACCACGTACTTACCCACCGCCTCGCGGATCATGCGGTGCGCTTCCCCAATCTTCTTGACTTCGGTTTGGAGGGCGTTCTCCTCCATCGTCACACCTGTCATTTTCGCCTGTTGAACGACCATGCGAGTACACCAAGAATAATCGCCGTGACCACGACAACGAGTGATGATGTCTTCCTAATCCATAAAAAAGTACTGATCGGCCCTTCGGCGGTCGCGGTCCTGCTGAGCAGCTGGTCCACGAAGGTCGTCCTTTTGGCCAGTCGCTGGATAAAGAGATCGTTATCACAATGAGGAAGACCTTGCATGGCGTTGATGAAGAGACTTGCATCCCCGATTACTATCACGTGACCCGTGCCCACATCCTCTTCTGCAGCGAGGGGATAGCGGGTCAGAGTCTCCGATCTATTAACCAATCGGTTTCCATCTTTATCGATCCATGAAAGATATGTGGTATTCAAAATAGAGGTGCCTCCTGAAACAGCAACCGGGTGATTGAATACGATCTTAGAAAGGCCTGAGACCAGGTCTGTATCTGAAGCCGGATATCCAACGGGTGCATCGGCAACTTCAAACTCGCGGTCAAGGCTCAGAAGGTTGCCGCGTTCGAACCTGACAGATGAGCCGATTGCCAGGAGGATCTCATTTCCCGAGCCAAAATCATCGACAATTACCAGGGTATTACCGTCGGTGAGATAGTCCCGATACGCCTCTTTTTCCGGTTCGGTCGGTTTTCTACCAGGAGCGATAATGAGGAGCGTCGTGTCCCTTTTCCCTTCGACTTCGTCAAGATCTTCGATCATCCTTGCCCCACCGGTCTCAAGCCTGTCGAAAAACTGGGACGTTCCGTTCCATTGCTGATTGTACCTGCTAAATTCAGCATCGGTGGCGGAGAGATGGACGAAGAGTGTCACGGCCGCGATGATCAGAAGCAGGCCAACTGCGGCATCGGCAACCCGGGAAGACGCTGAATCAGTTCTCATTTCTACCCTGTATCTCCATCGCCGGATACCATACTACTTTCATGATCGGCCAGTGCTGCTCCGGGGGAGAGAACCGGGGCTTGATGTATCCGTGGTCGTACTTCGATGCGGAGACTGCGTAATGGTTGGCCATCCACAAGAAAGGAACTGAGTCAGATGGAGGGCAGGATGAGGTGTCATACTTGTCAAAGCCGGCAAGGAGGATGCGATTATCCTCAATACCATCGAACACCCGGGTGATCCACCGGATCAAAGAACTTATCACCCCTCATGCTCGGTTCCCTCCGTGAGCACAGTGATGAAAGACTCCCTTGCTACTTGAAGGTCATCCTCCGTCGGATTGTTCTCCGCATACTGGATCTTCTCATGGACTTCGACAAGCCGCTTGAGTTGGGGACCGTACGGCCATTTTGCGAACAGTTCAGAAAGGTCTCTGGGCGTTTCGGACCTGAGATGGAGGTCGGGGTGCCTTGCATCCATCTCGAAGACGAGTCGTCGATACGTCTCCTTAATCGTTGCACGTCCGTCGATGCGCCCATCGACGGTCATGACAACCGTGTCCGCTATGGAATTCGCTTCCTCGAGAGACGGGAGAGGAGGAGGTTCGAAGGTGATCTCCGGCACATTAACCGTAATAACGGTGGCAACAGGCTCTTCTTCGGGCCGCTTCTTTCGCAGGAAAAAAATCGAGCCGATTATCGCACCTCCAAACCCAAACAGATAGACGATTGAAGTGAGCCACTCCAGGTGCTGTGGGATGTCTACGGTGACGGAGGGGGATGTCGAGCCGGCGAGAGGAAGATCATCCGACTCGAACCACGCTGTCAGCGTCCTCGTTCCGGTGGGCAGAGGCCCAGTGGAGATCGAGAACTCCCCGTCATCCCCCGTGAAACCCGTCTCTAACGAGGTTCGACCGTCGACGTTGACATACACTCGTGCTCCCCGAACAGGGACACCAGTCTGAGTAACCAAGCGTCCGGATCCAATAGCGACCCACGTTCCGTTCAACGAGACAACCCTGGCATCAAGGGAGATGGAAGTATTTGTCATGTCGACGGTGAAGTTCGTGACTTTTGACAACATCGTGTCGAGAGATGCGTACGCTGTATGGGTGCCGGCCCTCCCCTTCTCGATCCGGAATGGGATCGAGAAACGCCTATTTGCATCCGATAGAGCGCCCCCGATCAGGTGACCATCAACGAACACATCGACGCGAGTCCCTTCGGCTGCCAGGACAGTCCCATTCAATCCCAGAGTGTCCCCGTATGTCCCATTTGATGGGAAGACACCCAGGATGAGCGCTGATGGAGGAAGGCAGAGGACAGATTGGGAAGCGCACCATTCGTCTTGGATCTCCCGGATTTTTTCAGGGATCATCTTCTGACGCTGTTCCTGCTCCGTATCGATTTCATCCAGGATTTCCTTGAAATACCGTACCGATTGTTCAAACCGCTCTGTATCCAGTCCATAACTCCGGGAGATATTGATGATCTCGGAAGAGCGTGCGGCATACTCCTGGTAATTCCACCGGATGCTTGAGCGGAGCTCCTCTCCTCGAACTTCTACGGACTTTAGGCCGGATACATTCCCGTTTTTTAGGGATATCGCCTGCTCGGCCATCAGTTCGTCATAGGACCCTCGCTGTTCAACAAGCTCGCGAAGCGACCATAAGACAGCGTTGTTCTCGTCCTGAAACTTCCCGATTTGTGTATCCTTCAGGGCGAACTGAGCGACAAGATCGGAGAGTGACTGCCCGGACAGAGTAAACTGCTCAATACCGTCATCGGCTGATTCAAAGTCGCGATCCTTAATAGTCTGGACGATTGGGCCAGAGAGGTTCAGACACATTGCCCATTCATTGAGAACGAGCGAGGCGTCGGTTCGGGTCAGGTTACCAGTCGCGAGTAGATCCTGATGGAATCCTGTCACCGATGAATCTCGAGCAGTGTACAGTACGGAGTCTTCCCCACTAGAAACAGAGACGATGAACGCGCCTGCGAGGACCCAGACCATCACCAGTAAGGCAATTCTGTCCACCAGGACCTCACTTGATGTCGAACGAGATGTCATTGAGAGAGCAACCCCATGATACGGTTTGCCACGATGTAGCCGAAGATAAGGATTCCTCCGGCAGCCAGGTACTTCATTCGGCGAAGGTGGTCGGGCTGCAGCGATGAGGTGTCGATCAGGATGACAATGACCAGGAGACCGATCAAAGCCATCACGAAGAAGACCTCGAGGTCGAGCGTCCCCACAATCAGCATGAGCCCCACTATGACCATCATCCAGGTGATGAAGACCGCTGACGAGAGACCTCGCTTTCTGTTCATGTCTGACTCATAGATGCCCCCACGTATTCTTATCTATTGCTGTTGGAGTTCTGGACTGGACCCTGTGATAGCTGACTTGAGGCGTCACGGTCACGATCGGAGGATAATCGGTTGAGTGGATGCTCATTCACCTGCTCTGTTGTGTCTCGAAAATACGACTGTCAACGGATTCGGAACCAGCCAATCATTTGGGACAGATGATCATACCGGGCCAATGCCTGGCGAAGGGTCCTCTCATTCTCTGATCGGCTAGAAATGGATACTGCCTTGGTCCATTGCGCCGATTTCTCGATCATCGGTTGGGACGCGATCACTGGTCGCACATTCTTCGTTGAACACCGATTATTGCCCGGACGTTCAGGATATAACAGAGGACGTACATGAACGCCATCGTGAAAGAATAGACATAGATGGTCGCGACAGCAGTCAATCCGAGAGTGTAGGAGATGTAAAACCCCCCGACGACGAGCAGGGTGCGACTCGCATCCCAGGCCAGTTCCCAGTTGTTGTAACCGTATACTTCGAGCCGATTGGTCGAGGAGACCACGAACTGCGCGAGAACCATGACGCTCAGAGGAATGATGAAGATGCCGGCGTCTTTCCACGCACTCCCGAAGACGAGTGGGAAGATGACAGGGAACGCGATCGCGGCAACGGTGATCACAGGGGCACCGAATACGAAGAGCCTGCGGGTAGTCTTCCGGTACAGCCCGAGGATCTCCTGTGGTTTAGTTCGTAGCAGTTCGGAACTTTCCCCATAGAATACCTGTGCAATGGAGCTTGAGATTAGAGAGATGGGCATCACCAGCATTGAATAACTCAGGGAAAAATAACCCACAATCTGAAAACCGAACAGGGTCGATATCAGGAGCGTCGGGGCCTGTAATGATAACTCATTTATCAGACCGGATGGGACGGAGAAGATAGGAAACCGTTTATATTTCAGGGCGGTGTCGATCAGTCTCTGTCGTTGCAGTGTTCGGGCCCTTGATACGAGTCTCGGGGTGATCAAACCACCCAGGACACCGATTCCGATTGCCAGCGCACAGAATTCCCCGAAGATCAACCCGAATGAACCGAGTCCGAGCAGCCCCAGGGCGATCTTACTGACCGATCCGGATACACTCTGGAAGACTCCGGCTCGCGCGATCTGTCCGTACCCTCTTTCACGAAGCACCCAGTGAGTTACAATCCCAAAGGAGGACAAGAATAGAAAATATACACCAAGCAACCAGAAGTGCGGAGTTAGAAAACCCAGGTTCAGGCTCGCGGAGATCGAATCACCGAACACAACCAGTACGAACAGGAGCACGAGCGTCATCACCCCTGTGATCGTAACAGAAAGGATCATGAGGTGCTCCGCTTCTTCGTCTGTCTCCGCCATCGGCACCGGGGTGTCGTACCGCAACGTACTCAGGACAATCAGGATCGACAGAACCGAGGAGAAAATCGCGAGAGTCCCGTATTCCGCCGGCGGATAGATGCGCGTGAGAATCGGAACAAAGATCACTTTGAGTACCTGGGAGAGGGCTGTGCCGCTGCCTATGATCAGGACTCCTCGAAGAATAGGATCAGACGAAAGAAACGCGACGATCCGTTCTTTCATGACCGAGTATCTCGAACCAGGTTGGATCATTTTACGTATCATGAATGAAGGATCCTTCGCCACCGTTCACACTCCAAAGGTTAACTGTCGGTTTAATACATATTTCGAATACATTGTCTCGATTAAAAACGTCGTCCCTCGACTCGGCTTTCAGGGTTGTATCCAGGTCGCCAACCCATCAGGATCCTTCAGAGAGGTCTGATCTGCAGTATTGCATGGACGACGCTCAGCCCAGTTCAGTCCTTACTTTTTCGCCCACACTCCCATTCTCTTCCATATGCTTCATTTTCGGTAAAGAATCATCGGGTTATCACCGCTGCAGGTGGAAAAATAAACCGTGACCGGTTCCGACAGAAGTCGTCTTGATGGAGTCTCGCTCCGACGATGTGTCAGGTTTCAATTCATGGATTTCAGTCCTACACAGGGCTCTCACTGAAGACCGGGGATTTCCATCATCTACTGGTTTTTTTCATGACTTCTTGGCGGCAGGGACTGAGCGGAGATGACCACACAAGAGGGGTTTTGCCCTTATCCCCACGGACAGAATGAATGGGTCACAACACTACGTTTGTTCAGACCCATCAGAACCCGGACTCTTTCGCAGAGAGTTATGACAGGACTACTTTCCTCCGATCAATTCAGAGGGTGCTCAGGCACGGGTCGAAGGATTGAATAACTCTGGGGGAGAAGGGAGGTATCTGGGACTCCGTTCGATACCAGGTCAATTCGTTCCTCGATATGGATAGCGCATGAATCCGTTAATCCTGACACCCGTCCTGAATCCGGAGGCCCGATGAACCCGGTGCCATTCCTTCGTATTGCACTATCGAAGATCAGAGCTCTGCTGATTGATATATTTGCCACGAAATATCATCTCCTGTTATTCACTGGCACTGTTATTGGCATCGTTGTTTCAGTTCTTATGAAACGGCCCGACTACACCGTCAGGGCGCTGATCTTTATTATCCCCGCAGCAGTCGTCTCCGTCCTTATATACTGGATCTACAGAGGCAGGATACAGATCGAGGAGGCGCTTTTCACCAGAGAGGTGAAGAAAGAGACGCATTTGATAATTTTTTCCCTGATATTTAGTGTATCACTAATTTCTCTTCTTTTCGCTCCATACCGGCCCTGGTATTACCTTCTTCTCCTCGTTGTGCTCTATTGTCTCATCTTTCTTCAGATCGCCGGATCCAATCCAAACCCATTCATCATCCTCTCTGAACTCAGCTGCGTCATGGGTAATCTGATCTTTGGATTGCATTTTAAATATCCTCTCTTTTTTGGATATACGGATATCATTCCACACCTGTATCTCTCGAAGATCACATATCTATCGTCGCATATAATCCCCATCGATCTCGACAACACCTATGCAAACTTTCCGCTCTTTCATATAAATGTTGCAATCGGAAAGAGCATTCTTGGAGTTGACATCAGGATCGCATTCATCCTTCTCACATCGCTTGCATTTATCAGCCTGATCTGGTTAGTGTACCTTCTCGCCAATGAGATTCACCCGAATGTCCAGCTCTCATTGCTCATCAGTCTTGTCTTTGCATGCACACCCGCAGTGATAACGTATTCAACCTACGTGGTGACCCGTGTGATGGCCTTTATCGGGTTCGCATATCTCCTGTTCCTGGCGCAGAAGCGGATGAGAACCTCGATGAAAGCTCAATTCTCCGTGCTGATCATCATCATCTCGGTGTACATAATTCTCGTCCACCAGGTCTCCATTTTACAGATCATGCCATTGCTTCTCCTTTTGTTCGCCCTGGAACTCTTTGTCAATGACCTGGTCTCAATGCGACCTGACGTCCTGGCACTCATTACGGTTACGTTCTCCGCGTACTGGGTTTTTGTCTCCACCGTCATGTCAGAGATCATACTGACGAAGACCGAGTCCATCGGCACCGCCGAGATCACCCAGGTGCGGTCTTCGGTACAGGCAGGAAATGAATATATATTCCTATGGAATAATATCGACACGACGGTCACCGTCCTTTTAGTCCTCTTAGGTATCGGGTATCTTCTCTGGACGTACAGGGCGAAGTATGCCTCGGTGCTTGGGTTCTTTGCTCTTATCATGACCCCTCTCCGGTTCCCCAGTCCGTTGACCGCGTCGAGCCTCGCGATGATCACGTTTCGAACGGACCGGTTCGAACTCCTGCTAGCCCCATTCTATGCGATCGTCATTGGGGCAGGGTTCGTCTCGCTGTTTCATACCCTGAACAGAAACGCGGTGATGAGAAAGGTTGCACCTATCTGCTGCCTGCTCGTCTTCTCTTTCCTCTGTGCATCCGCACTCACCGGGGGCAATTCCTCGGACTGCGTGGACATCATTTCAAATGAGAGCAGGGTTTACTTCACGGATTCTGAGATGAAAGCCTTCGATTTTATCACGAATAAGGTGACCTTCGGTTCCACGATCACGTCGGACCTGTACGCAGGTCGGATGTTCGAGAATCATCTGTTCAGTGGAACGCAAGCGTTGCAGCTCCCATATTTTAATAAAAAAGATTCCCTATCGTCGCCGGAAAATTACACGTTCTCCGAGGGACTGCTCATCATGAGGAATCAGGAGTTCTTGAAGAACGGATTGCGATTCGATTCAGCGAGTGTGGATTACGGTGACACCATCTATCCCACTGAAAAAAATATCCAGAATTTTCGGCATATGGAAGAGGAATCGAACAAGGTTTACGATAACAGGGACGTCTACATCCTCACGAATGAAAATTCTGTAATTCGCCGTTAATTGAGGATAGAACACCATATATCAACAGATCCTTTGGGATATTCAAAAAGCGATCCGTGGGGGGAGGCACCAACATCTCATCGTTTCCTGGTTCAACGAGGAAACCGACAACAGCAGGTCCGCACCCCATAACCGGATCTTCTCCTTGAACTTGATGGCATAAATCACCCAACGACTGAATGAACCGCCAAGCCTCATGTAATCCGTAGCACTTGCAGGTACCTGGACTGGCAGTAATACCCGTTCCCGCTAATAACGACCAATTTCAATATTTCAAGGAGTCGATCAGGAGCTCTTTAATTATGTTCGTGTCGAGTCTCTTTGAATGCTCAAGTACCTGATGGTAACCAGCAGTGGGCTCGAGAGTGGCGTTATAAAAAAAGCCTTTACTCAGGTGTCTGGGCTCAATTCTTTGGGGCTGCAATCGGAACTGGTCATCATCAGTGACCAAAACTTCCCGGATTTATCGGGGTCCGAATCATTCGTACGGATCGTTTCTTATGAAACACTGGACAGGCGCGACTTTTTCGGGAGACTGCGTCGTATCGCCCGCCTCAGGAAAGAGATTCGGAGGATCATCCACACCCTGGGACCGTCCGATCTTTTATATCACCGTGGGCTCGAGCTGCATCTGTCGTACTATCCCTTCGCGTTCTTCAAACACCGAAATCGGTGCAAGATAATCTCGGAGCACCAGAGTATCGAGGTCCGACAGCGGTTGCTGTATGGCTCATACCTCTCTGCGATTATTGCCCTGGTTGCAGGAGGAATCATTACGGGTCAGACAGATGGGATTATTGGCGTCACCGATGAGATCACATCGTACTGGAGCCGGAGGCTCTTCTGTCGCAAGATCCCCCATATTACCATACCCAATGGCTTCGATGTACGGTCTGTCCGCATTCGAACCCCCCCCAGCGGGGATTCGACAGATCTTCACCTCCTCTTCGTCGGGAATGTCAGCAGGTGGCACGGGCTCGATCGCCTCATCCGTGGGATCGCACGTTACCGGGGATCGATTCGCGTTCACCTTCATATCGTTGGCGATGGTGACGAACTTCAGAACCTTCAGGAATTAGCCAGGGTGATCGCCCCCGGGTCCCCTGTATATTTCCATGGAAATTACATCGGATCTCAGCTTGATCCGGTCTTTGATGAGTGCGATGTCGCGATCGGGAGTCTCGGAGTTCACCGGCAGGGACTCGCGCAAGCATCATCACTGAAGGTCAGGGAGTACTGCTCGCGAGGCATACCGTTCGTCCTCTCAAATCAGGACCCGGACTTTCCGGATTCCTTCGAATACTGTCTCCATCTTGAACCGACTGACGAACCGGTTGACGTGGTGGAGATTGTCACCTTCGCCTCCCGAATGCGGAACAGACCTTTGCATCCCGAGAAAATGCGATCCTTTGCCGAAAAGAACCTTGATTGGAGCGTGAAGACAGTAAAAACATTCACCTTCCTTGAAACGATGCATCCCCAGACCAGCCGATAGGTGATCTCGTCGATACAGGATGGTCGGTAAAAAAACAGTGAACAATATGCAGCAACCTGATCCGAACGTGGAATCAATACAAGCCCGAAAGAACCCTGAGATTCGATTACCAGGACGGCGTTCCTCTGTGCGCCCCTCAAGAACCGGGACCCATCTCTGGTTCGTCCGGTTTGGATGTACCGAGTGATGACGGTTATAAGCTCATGCAGGGACCGAAGTGAGTCTTCCCATTGACGATGATAAGTGGGAACGGTCTCATTATGAGACCTCCGATGGAGGTGCGTACCACTTGAGCATCTCGTTCTGGAATACCGATTCGTCCAGGCTTTCTGGATAGTGCTCGACGAACCATATAAGAAAGCCGGTTACATTGATCTTATCACTCAACACCCGCTGGCGTTTGCGGCGCCATGCTTCCTTGCTGGTCTGATCGTTTAACAAACCAACTGCCATATCAAGGGCCATCTTACTGTCCGCGCTATTGTATAGCAGACCGTATTTCTCCTCGAGTTCGATAAAATTCCCCATATCCTCCTGTCCAACAAAGGAGTTGCACCGAACAGCGGGAGTCCCCAACAGCGCTGCCTCAGTGGACATCGTCTGCGAGTCACCAACGAAGAGTCGCGCGTAATAGAGCATGTGATGAATCTTTTCGGGGGAGATGGTGATCCGGTACGGTTCCAGTTCGGTGGGAAGAGGAGACTCGGAAGAGATGTACACGCGTGCATGCTGTTCGAGCCTGGAAACGAGCCGAACCTTCTCCTCGAGTGAGAAACCGCTCTTAGCCACATCGTGCATAGCCTGCCACGCGACGAATCGGCACAGCACGAAGGATGAGTCAACAGACTCTCCTAAATCATCGAGTACCGATGGATCGGGGGAAAAATATTCTGGATGAAGGTACGCAAGTTCGATATAGCCCTCGTATTTTTTGTGTTTATGTCCGAAGTCCTTGCGAAAACTGGTCGGAGTGAGAATGGCGTCTGCAAATGGGACGAACAGCATGTGTTCATAAGGAGAAGGTTCGCTATCGTCCAGGGCAAGATACGGTCTTCGCATGAGGGCGGAGACATGTGCCGCCCTTATCGAACCGAATCCCAGGAATATATCGGGCTTGAATTCACGTACCGCGAGGTACATCCTGAGATCGAGAATCGGTATTTTGATCATTTTCTCCGCGATAGAACGCCCGTAGTTTCCGATCTTCGTATACGAAAAACCATACAGGTCGAGCAACCGGTATGAGATGTCCTTCTCGCTCGCTGTGATCAACACTTCGTGTCCACGACTCTCCATCTCCCAGACAAAATGTTTGAAATAATGGACGTGAGCCGGATGATTGATGTCAACAACAATCCTCATAGCGAACCGGGTATCTCCATGAATAATGCTTCGAGTTCCGAACGGGTGGGATAACTGATTAATACTGCACGCTTTCTTCCGTGGTAGACAAAGAGACTGCCGGCAGCAAGTGCCGAGGCATTTCCATCGTAATACCCGGTCCTGAAGTCCAGAAGGCGACCGGCGCCGCCGCAGGCGATGACCGGGATATCGACGAGATCGGCGATCATCCTGGTCAGTGGAACGTCATAACCGGTCATCAATCCGTCGTTATCGATGGAGGTGATCATGATCTCACCTGCGCCGAGCGCTTCCATCTCCTGAGCCAGCTGTGCGGGATTACGCCCCGTCGGCTGGCATCCACAGTGACTGAAGACCTCGTATCGCCCATCAGGCCTTCGTCGAGCATCGATGGAAACGATGATGCTCTGGCTTCCGAATGTCTCACTTGCAGACCGTACGAGTTCGGGGTTAAGAACCGCGTCCGTGTTTATGGCAACCTTTTCGACCCCTGCGTTGAAGAGCCGGTGAATATCATCGATTGATCGGATTCCTCCACCGTACGTCAATGGCATCAGACACTCTCGAGATATTCGGGCCACCATGTCGAACGGAATCGGGTTCTTTTTCAACCGACCGAATAAACCTCGCTTCCTGGAAGCCATGATATCGAGAAAAACGAGCTCGTCTGCCTCTTTGTCGTTGAATATCCTTACGGCATTAATTGGATCTCCGATATATCTCGGGCTCTCGAACTCAGTCGTCTTCACCAGGCCGTCGTCCCTCAGAAGGAGACATGGGATTACACGGGGTCGAAACATACTACTGAAGAGATACGAAATTTTTCATGATACGGATTCCACTCGAATGGCTCCGTTCCGGGTGACACTGGATTCCGATGATGTTGTCCTGCCGGACGACTGAGGGGAACGCGTAACCATAGGTCGTAGTTCCGATCACGCTCGTCTCCTCGACTCCCGTTAGATGATACGAATGAACGAAGTAAAACCTGTCATCGAGAGAGATGCCGGTAAGAACTGGGTCATCTGAAGGTTTTACAGCATTCCAGCCCATATGGGGGATCTTTAACCGGTTCCCGTTCGGGCCAAATCGGAACCGTACCGTTTCGGCATCGATCCAACCAAGCCCATTCACACCACCTTCCTCGCTCGTCCTGGAGAAGAGCTGCATTCCGAGGCAGATCCCGAGGATTGGTTTTTTCTTCTCCACGACCTCTTCTTCAAGTACCTGGATCAGGCCGGAAGCCTTCAGGTTTTCAATACCCTTTTTGAATGATCCTACCCCAGGAAGGATCAGCTTCTGTGCATTCTGGATCTCCTCAGGGTTCGAGGAGATCGTGGCGGTCACCCCAATCCGTCGAAAGGTATTTAGGATACTCCCAAGGTTTCCCATTCCGTAATCGATGACAGTAATCATCCAGTCATCCCCAGGGGTAGAACCCGTCCTTCCAATCACTCACCCAGATATTTCTCATAGAAGACATGCGGTAGAAGGTTCAGGTTGCAGGCGATCTTTATCGGCAACCTGCACGCCCTGATTGCAGGATAATAACTCGGATAGTCCATATAACTTTTACGTGGGGCGTCCATGATCTGCTGGAACTCCTCGGCAGAAAGGCCGAGTTTGGTGATCGTGTAATCGACGATCTCCGGATCAGAGTGATACGGCTTCTTAAGTTCCTCGAGGGCTTCTTCGCGACTCATCTGACCCGACCGAATCAGAGCAGAATACTCAAGTTTCCGCTTGTCGACGTTGAATTTCTTCGGCAGGTAGTACGATTGGAAGAACTCGGTGTAGACCGATTCGTGGTGATGGCCACCGTAATACTTCCATCCGAGTTCAGTCTCGAGGACTCGATTGACCGTTGCGTGTTCGTACGGGACGAACTCTGGAACGTTTATGACCTGGATCCGCTTGATGAGCGTATTGAATACAAGTTCAGAAAGGCTCATGATCGGGAAACTGGTGATCTTCCGGGTCCCGAACCTCTCCTGAATTGCTCGGATGTAACGCCCGTCCATGTACGTCCACCCAATAGGAGCCACACCCTCCGTCCTGAATGAGTGGCCATTCAGGATATATCGGACGCCGTGCTCCTTCGCTGCTCGGTACAGAACCGAGAGGATTACATAGTCTGTGGGGACTTCGGCGTCGGAGACTGAAGCTCGGAGAAAAGACTTCTGCAGGTCTTTGAACTCCTCCCAGTCAGCGACATGGGTCTGGAGGTCAACATCAAGTGTATCAGTCGCTCTCTTGATATTGCTCACTGCAGTATCTGAATTCCAACCATTATCAAAATGGACGGCAAGAGGTCGGAGGCCCATCGTCACGGCATAATACAGCGTATAGGTGCTGTCACGGCCACCACTCACCCCGACAATGCAATCGTACTCCCGTTTTCGTCCATCATGTTTGATCCGATCGATGATGGACTGGAATCGTCTCCTCCCGGATTCATCAAGGGGATGTTTCTTTTCTAACTCGTCATGAATTCTGCAGAAGGTACAGATCCTGTTATCATCGAACTGGATTCCGGGTACTGTTGTATCCATGATACAGCGCGTACAGACCCTAACTGGAGGGGGATCGTGCATCGGATGCCACATCCAGTACCGGCTATTGCTTCGGGATTTAATAAAGAGACTGCTTCGTTTCTTCTCAAGGAACAGTTCGATCGCATTGGGAATACCCGGACAGTTTCATTCATATCCGATTACCACGATTCCCTGCGTATTACGTATTCATCCTGTGGAAGGAGAGCACATGAGCGCGCGTGACCCGCACCCATTCCAGTCGCCTCCGGGAATATTGCGATCCTCGTAGAACACCCTGCGGAGTCATCACGGGTGGTTGGGAAAAAGTACTGAAGGATCTCATTTTTTGCTGACATCCGATGAGACCGGGTGCAGGCAGACGCTGACTGCCGATGATCGCGAGACGATCGATGCATCTCATCATTGCGGCGACACAGTCTCGTCCATACATACACGCTACCATATCAGTCGCGAGCGGGTCTTCCCGGTCCTTCGCTTCGCCCTGGTTCATGAAGCCCCTCAGGTCCTTCATTCAGCGTACCGGGCGAGGACCGTGCCCGCTGCTGTGGTATGTGCTTTTCCCGGCGCAAGTCTTATGCCGGATCTCCCAGCTCGGACCATGACCACTCTTTCGTCATTCCACCACCGGAAATGGCCGAATGATTCCGAAGACGAAGCGCATACGAAGGTTTATCGGATTCTGCGGAAAATTTACCCGACAGAACGTGCAAACAACAATTACCACGACCGATATCGATCCGTTTCGAGCGGACTCATGTGATGAGTCGATGATAGGGTGACTGGAAACAGGTGACCATCGCCGGCCGAACGCAGTGGAAGATCGCGTTCCTCGAAGATGCTGACCGGTTCATCACCTGCTGCGGGCACAGTCTATCGCCGACGACGGAGGCGACCCTCATGGGTCTCGATACCGGGTTTCCGCGTCATGCTGCCGACCGAGATACTGATGGATCAAGGCTCGCAGTTCATCGCTACCCAGACGACCAAAACAGCGCATCACGCCTTTGGACGGTACCTGGAACACTATGCTATTCGACACATCGTCCCCAAGGAACTATCCGCAGACAGATGGTAAGACCCAAAGTTGTTTCAGGGAGATCGATCGGTTGATTGCAGCCGGATTCACCAGGGATGAACTTGTCGACTGGCAGAAAAAAATCAAACCTCGTGCCAATGTAGACCACAGGATGCCCGAAACGGCCTTTGTTTATAATCTACCAACCGAACGGTTCCTCGGGTACGCACGGAAGTGGTTGTGTGAGTGAAATGAATTCGGGGCTGAATAGAGGGGATCACCGGTTTAAGGTATTTGTCGATGGGCGAGGCACCATGAGAACAGAAAACACGGCTCACCGGAATACAGGACGTCCGAGATGCTATGTCGGACCCATGAAACGATATAATGCTTAGAGAGAGGATAGAAATATTGACACCAAAGCAGGAGATCAGCGCACGTGCGCTGCGTCATACAAGGGCGTCTTGATGAAAGAGATAATCGTCAGGAATCTTGAACCTGCAGATTACCAGGAATGGGACAGTTTCGTCGATCGTATTCCGCAGGGAACTGTCTTTCATAAAAGTACGTGGGTGTCCGCAATCTCTCAGGCGTTGAATCAACGGTTTTCAATCTTCGGCTGTTTCGAGAACGAACGATTGGTCGGGGGCTACGTTCTCTACCACACCAGATACATGGGTTTCTTCAGATCAACGAAGTCGACTGCCATGATGAGTAGTTTTGGTGGATTGATCGTGGATGGCGGAAGCAACATGAATTGCTTCAAACGAGAGAAGCAACACTGTGCGATCATCGGTGCCGTCCTCAGAGACCTTCGGTCCAGGAGGTTTCACTACGTCCTGTTCGAGCTCTCTCCATCATATCTGGACATCCGGCCGTTCATCTGGAACGGATGGCGGACCAACACCCGTTATTCATACGTTATATCGCCCGGGAAGGCGTTCTTCTCCAAGAGCGCACGGCGGCACATCCGACGCGCGGTGGAAGGAGACGTTTTCATCGAACAGACAACAGATAGCGAGTCGTATTACGAGCTCTTTTGTAACACCTATGCCCGTCAGGGGATATCGCCACCCCTGACACACGGTCAATTCGTACGACTCTATCATACGATTGAGGGAGCCGGACTCAGTCGCATGTGGGCGGCACGGACATCAGAGGGAGAATGGGCGGCAGCGGAGATACACCTGAAGGATGAAAAACGGACCTATGCCTGGTCCGCAGCTTCTGACATCGAGTTACGAAAGAGCGGGGCGAATTACCTGCTGCAGGAGACGATCTTTTCACAGGAAGCATCGGACGGGTTCGAGGAGAGCTATCTCTTTACCGCAAACACTCCCAACCTGGCGAACTTTATGAAACAGTTCGGACCGGAACTCGCTCTATACCATCAGGTGTCGTATTCTCAAATACGCATGAACCGTTTCAATCATCCACAGCGTTCTGGATAGAGAAGCCATCCGAAATGAACCCTGAACCGAGAAGAACAGACAGTGATTGACCTTTTAACCTCGAGATAGAGTCCGGGCAAGTCACTCGCCTTGATATCTGATCAGATCTATTCATTCGGGTTGTTCTTACGATATCAGGTTTCGGACACACTGGTTGAACCAGCACCGTTTTGACAGGAGCTCCAAATGAAAATATGGGACGAGATCGGGATTGAACTTGGCAGTGAACTCGGCAAGCTCCGGGACGTTTGCAGTCATCATAAAGAACTCTGGGATTGAACGTGACCGGAGCGATTCGATGATCGTTGCGAGTAAGAGGAACACAGCGCCATTCAATTTTCTCTCAGGACGACTCGCAGCACTCCAGCGGTATGCCCGTTTTGCGTCACAGATGATCAGATCGGCTGCGAGGACCACCCCGTTGGAATCCCGGGCAACCCAGAGTTCTCCATCTCCTGTCCGCACCAGATCCTCGAATAGCGGCCTGAGCCGGTCAATATCGAAGAAAGGTATCAGTCCCTTCGATGCATACATCGCCTTCAAGAGTGCGGAGAAGAGGTCGATGTCCCGGGATCGCTCGACCTGGATGCCAAGGCGGGTGGCCAGCGAGATATGTTTTCGGGCCGTCCTAGAAAAATTTGGTTCCGAGGTCTGCAGTCGATACGTGTATTGAACACGACATTTCCAACCATTCCAGGTGAAGATACGAATATCATTGAGACCCGGAGGGGCCTGGATGACAATTTGATCGAACGCATCACGGTTGAACTCTTCGCAGAGTGCTGTACCGAGAGCATGCAGCAGCCTTTCCCTCAGGAGCGAGGACGGTACACCGGACTGATCGACAACAAGGCCGCCATGCGGGCTGCATTCGTTAACGGAGGATGCCAACACCATGCCGGGCCACAGGCATTCAAGATACAACGAGCAGCCGCCGACCAGGGAGGTATCGTTAAAATATCCGTAAATTCTTGGTTTTACGCCCATAATTCGACTGGTTTTCTCTAGCCAGTCCGATCGGTGAAAGTACGTCGCGTGTGCGACAGTGTCCACCAGATCGTCCCAGAGATGATACTCGTCCTGATTCAGAACCCTCATATCAGAAGAATGCATGCGGAACCTTCGAGGTCAAGCGAGTACTGTTAGGCCATCTCATCTCTGTTGATGACATGTGTCGAATGCCTGGATGCCCCAGTATCTTTCCTTGGAACACATCCCTCATGAGTCGACACAGGCTTGTACGGATGATGAATAGACAACGAGAAAAGAGACCGAATGACCAGCATTGGAGCCGAATTGTGACCATGAGGACGACCATGGCGGGACACCACGAGCTGAGGAGAACCAGATAGGGGTAATGAAGCGATGCGGAAGGGTAGTCCGTCAACCGGATGGTGTTCCGGAAAAACATGTGGGAATTTTCCCGAAAAGGGAGTTCTGAGGGATCATTCGTTGGACCATCAGTTCCACTCGTCTCCTGAAGAGTGGATGCAATCCACATTGACAATTCCTCGAATCCTGTTAGAGTCTATGATGTTAATAAAGCTTCTCCGCGGTTCGAGAGAGAAGAGTTCGGACGGTCAAGGTACCTGCTTCTTTTGACAAGGGTAGTAAGTACTCAATCTTGTTGGCCGGGATGACCAGAACCCCTCGTAGAGGGAGAGTAAACTTCCATGAAAGGAGAAAATGATAGAGTAGAGGTACAATTGGTCCAAACGTTGAGCCGAGTGGTACATGACATCGAAACAATACTTTTCAAAACAAGGGCATTCATCGACTGGACGAGAGTCCCTCGTCTTCATTGGTCTTCCCGACGAGAGGGAGTGCCGGCATCAAGAATACTCAGGCGTGACTTGGTTCACCAGGCGACCCGATCTCTCGATAAGAGGGCGTGAATTATCCGATCTCCCAGGATAGAAGAGATATGGGACGGGGAACGGAGTTGGAGGTTGATACGTTCCATTCACACATGAATGATCAATACCACGAGCTCTCCTTGTTCTCCTGTTGCATGTCGAAGAGCAGGGCAAAAAGAAGGCACTGAATTCCGAGGGCAAACAGGATGAGGGAGCTGATGCCCGGGACGAACATGGATTGACCGTTAATGATTGAAAAATAAAGCGCGTACATGGCGCCGATCATTCCGATTAATATGAATCCCAATCCGATGAAGAAGAAGAAGACGAGGGGGTGAAAACTCAGAACTATATACTTCATCTCGAGCCTCCGGAGGAAGTCCTTGAGGAGCAGACCTGAGACTCGGATAATATAGGTGTGGTACTTGATCTTGCTCTTTTCGAGTCCGTATCGAGCGGGATGAGGGATGTTCATGATACGGAAACCGTAAATGTTCAGCCACACAAGCAGGTCATTGCAATACCCATATCGCGGATAGACGTGATCGAGGTCAATCCGCTCGAGAGCCCGTGCGGAGATAGCCGTATATCCGTTCTGGGGATCAACCATCTGCCAGTAGCCGGATGCGATCTTGGTGAGCAGAGTGAGGATCACATTTCCGCCGAACCTCCACAGGCTCATACTCTTCCTGTATTCCGGGTTGATAAGACGGTTGCCCATCGTGTAGTCGCATCGTCCGTTTACGATCGGATCCAGGAGGTCCGGCAAGAACCTGGGGTCCATCTGGTTGTCGCCAGCCATGACCGCAATTACCTGCATGTCGTCAGCCAGCGCGACCTTGTACCCCGAAACGATGGCGGCCCCGACGCCCCTATTGGTATCATGATGAATTGGAACAATGGAAGGATCCTGCGAGGCATAGTAATCGATGATCTCACCGGTCCGGTCGTTCGAACAATCGTTCACGACATAGACGTTTGTAACGAAGTCAGGGATACTCGACAGCGTCTCCCCGATCAGAAGTTCCTCGTTATAAGCCGGCACGACAACTGCGACCCGTTGATCCCGGTATAACGGGATGAATCCTCCCCCTCGCCGTGGTCGCTCGTACTTGAGTGGAACAGGGACCTCTCGTATAGTGAGGCCGCGATTGGAGAAGAGGGTGATCATCGTGGACTCGAACAGGTCAGAGTCCGGAAGAAGGTCAAGATGACTAATGGCCTGTACACTGAGGGCCCGAAACCGCGAATCCGGATCGGTGCTTCGGAAGACATAGTCGTCGCTCAGAATTTCTTCACGCTCGATGCCTCCATCCGGAGAGAATGGAGGAATGGTCTTCCTGCCAAAAAATTCCCGGGAGCCGATGACCAGATCGGCCTTTCCAGAGAGTACTGGGGACGCCACCCGGAAGATATCTTGGACCAGGGGGCCGCTCTGGCTATCGATCAGGACGACAGATCGGCATCCCCGCTCCAGAGCCCGTCTGCAACCAACGAGGATCGAATAGACCCGGCCGTTCCCTCCATACGAATCGACAGAGAGGACGTCGGCTCCAGCATGCCGCGCTATTTCAGCTGTCCTGTCCTGAGAAACGTCATCGACGACGATCACGGTATTTACCATCTGCCGAGTCAGGAGGACAAGGCTACCGATGGTGCTCTCATCGTTCTTCGTCGGAATGACGACAGCGAGCTCAGATTCTGGGTTCATGTCAGTTAATACAGGCTATGATTCAGGAATCAGGAAGAACAACTGGAATGGACTGCAGAGCCCGGCGTCCGTTCAGGCACTCGAATCTCAGACCGTTAGCCGTACTCAGCTCGATCCCTTTGGTTGAAGACGGCGTAAGAAATCCTCCAGGCAAGAATCGTTTAACCCCAGTCTCCCTCTATTCTTACTACCATTTCGAGGTATGATGAACGCGATCGTCATAGTTCTCCCTGCCTGTATATTTGTTTGTCGAGTCATGGTAGGTTTTTATAATAATTATAAGCATATGTTTTTATTCTTCCTTCGATCTGGTCGTCATCCATACATCGGAAAGTGATTGAACGCGGTTTTGCTGGAATAATTGATACTGTGACTCTTTCGAAACCACGGAATTTCCAACACCGCTCAACAATCCTCCCGGTTTAAGATACAGCAGGTATCGGGCGCGACTTCAACGCTGGATTAAATAAATAAATTTAAATAATATCGATCCATCCGATGGTGCATGGATATCGGTGTATTCGGAACCGGCCAGATGGGCCAAAATCATGTTCGATTATACTCCATGATGAAAGAGATCGATTCTGTTCGTGTTTTTGACCTCGACCGGAATGCCGCTCAAAGGGTTGCAGAGCAGAACGGAGCAAGCATCTCTGACACGCCTGATGATCTTCTGAACAGGGTTGACGCGGTCAGTATCTGTGTTCCAACGCTGTACCATCTCGAGATCGCGAAGCAAGCGATTGAACACCACGTTCCAATGCTCATCGAAAAGCCCATCTGCAATAATGTTCGGGATGCCCGAAAACTTTGTTCCATCGCACCCCCGGAGCTCATCATTGGAGTTGGACATATTGAACGTTTCAATCCGATCGTCACCGAACTGAAAAAGATCATCCAGAAGCCCCTGTTTATTGAAGCCCGCCGTCATAACCCCTCCTCAAAGCGGATAATCGGCACATCCGTCGTGGAAGATCTGATGATCCACGACGTCGATGTGATGACGTATCTTTTTGACTCGTTTGATTGCGAGATCTCCAGTCTAGGCACCCCCGACATATGCTCTGCCCTGCTCTCTTTCAAAGGAGTCCCGGTATCACTATCAGCCAGTAGAAAGTCATCAAAAAAGATCCGTTCGATCTACATCGAAGAGGACGAACTGACAATAGAAGGAGATTTTATGAAGCAGGAGGTGACCGTATACCGACGACCGGAGACGTATGAATCGATTAATGAGCGATACGTGCAGGAAAACGTGATCGAGAAAGTGCTTGTCAACCACATCGAGCCGCTTCAGAGAGAGCTCGCTGTCTTTATCCGTTGCGTCCGAGAGGGACACCCCTTCCCAATTAGTAAACAGGAAGGTTTACGCAACCTTGAAATCTGTGAAAGGATTGCACAATGCTTCATCGGTAGTCGCTCACGAAGAGGAGGTTCGAGGACTTCGAAACCGGTTGCCAGCTCGACGTCATGATCCTGTTGACCGATGTATTAACCCATTCACCCTCCAGAAACCTTTAGAGTTGAGGAGACGGGCGAAGGGGGAGGTGATCAAGGGTCAGATCGCTGTCCAAGATCTGGTTATCATCATCTTTACTCAACGTATAAACACGGATGACACCCCTCTGGGATTGCGCCTCCGATACTGGTTTCATCTTCAACGCAATCAGGCGGATCGTCAATATCTATGGCAGCAAAAGTCACAACCCCCACGCGGCATGCAGGGGCGTGGGTCTGGCATGGCTGGGCAACATGCAGCATGTCGTCGATAGATAGCATTAATATTTGTTGTTCACCATTACTTTCCATCTTTTAACGCCCAACTGTATGCTTCCAGAAAATTTGGAATAGCCAGGGATAGGACTGCGGGGTTAACAAGAGAGTAGGAGTGAAGCATGAGCGAGGAGAACATGCAGGCGTTCAGTCGAGCCTGTGCCAGGCAGAACAGCGTCGAGGAGATACTGGACGGACTCGAAAGAGGCCCTGAAGGGGAGTTCATCTACTTTCTGAATGAGGCCAGCCTGGCCGACTGCATTGACTGGGACCTCACTCCTCTCGAATGGGTCCGGGGCCTCAACCTGGCGCTTCTGTATAAACTCGCAGAGCCGGCGCGGGACTGGGAGGAGGCGGATTCAACGGCAAAGGCCCTCAGGAGGTTCGAAATAGCCGTGGACACCCGGGAGGACAAGGACGGGTTCTTCCACTTCAGCGTTCTCAGAGGGCGAACCATCCTTGAGCAGATGACCCATGCTCACCCTCGTGTCCGTCTTCCCGAAACCGAAGAGACGGAGTAGCCATTATCCGAAAACCGGAATGGACCTGGGCCTGGAAAAATTCCGATCTCTCCCCTTATGAGCCAGCGATACGGGGATAACCAGGAGATGTTCCTCCACCGATCGGATCACTGAGGTCTCCCGTGCCACATCAGGGACAGAGACGATGCCGGGCCCCAAACAGATACTCCTGCGCATACCCCGCGAATCGCCCGAAATGCCCCTTGCCGAATGACCGGAATTCCTCGTAATGAGCCGGACTGTCCGACCTCGTCTCGAGGGCAGGGAGATAGTGCCGGCAGACGATCCGCCGTACCCAGACATCGACTGGGAACGCCTCGTACTGCTCGAGCGCGAAGAGACAGATACAGTCCGCCGCCTTTGGGCCAATACCCGAGAGGGTCATCAACTCGCCCCTCGCCTCGTCATGCGGCAGGATGGAGAGCCGGAGGAACCAATCGGGTTCGGCGATGATGGTTGAGAGGGTTCGTGTGGCGAAGGCAGCCCGGTACCCAAGGCGACAAGCCCGTAGCCCCTCGTCAGTAACGTGTGATAGGGAGGAAAGATCGGGGAACGCATGGCTCTGCCCACCATCGGACTCGATCCGCTCGCCATAATGCCGGGCGATCGCCTCAACCCGCCTCTGGACTGCCTGGATATTCGTGTTCGTCGCGCAGAGGTACGAGATCAGACACTCAAAGAGAGGTTGCCGCAGGATCCGCAGGCCGTATACCTCTTCGATTGCGGCGTGGACCACAGGGTCGCGGTCAATGGATGAGATGACCGCTTCGAGGTCGAGGTCGAGCGAGAGATAGTGCCTGACGAAGGACTCGTCTGCTCCCCGGACCTCGAGTCGGCGACCGTCCTGGCGGAGGCGGATCGCCTGGCGTCCGACCACACCCTCCCACCAGCCGTCACGCCTGACCCAGCGAAACGCCTGCCCGCACCCGAGGGTCGCATCCAGGTCGAGCGGCTCATCGACCTCGAGCAGGATCGTCTCAGGCATCGTCTTCATCCCGGACGAATCGGAGCACGACGAGGCGTTCCCCCTCGGTCAGGCACTCCTGGACAAAGCTCGTGGAGAACCCGCTCGTTCGGGCAAGGGCCAGCACCTCTTCGATGCCCGTCAGGGCCGATACCAGGAGGAGGACCCTCCCTGCCGGTGCCAGGACCCGGTAAAGCTCCGCCAGAAAGACACTGATCGTCCGTCGGCCATCCGGCCCGCCGTCGAGGGCAAACTCGAGCCAGTCATCCAGTCTCTCATCCGGGGACGTCGGGAGATAGGGTGGGTTGAAGAGAACCAGGTCGAACTCCCCCCGGAGGCCGTCCAGGAGGTCGGTCCGAACCACGTCGACACCTCTCGCCCGAGCTGCAGCAGCGGCATGGGGGTTGATGTCGACCGCAAGAACACTCTCGACCCGACCCAAGAGAGAGGATGCGATGTACCCGGACCCGGTCCCAACCTCGAGGACCCGGTCCTCCGTCCTGCACTCTGCGAGCGCCGCCTTCAGCAGCAGGAGTGTGTCCTCCTCGACCGGATAGACCTGGGGATGAGTGGGATGGTAGGTCATGGCCGGACCGCGACCACCTGGAGTCGCACCATGGGAACCGAGACGATGCCGACATCGTCTGGCGGGTGGAGAGCGAGGTACCGATCAACGATCGCCTGGACGAAGGTCTCCCGAAGGTGCTGGGGAACGGACTCCGTGTAGAGGAGCCAGGTGGTCCGGATCCACCCAGCGAGCCCTTCGGCCCCCTGCTGGCGCATCGTCTTCGGCAGGAGGGTGACCTCGACCGGCTCGAGGCCCGACCCCTCCAGCAGACCCGCGTACACATGGTCGTCCAGGAAGCTGTACCTCTCTTTCCGGTCCGGGAAGAAGGGCGCCCAGGGGTCCGAGACGATCAGCCCTTCGAGTACCCGGAGGATCGGCGCGGCATTTCCGGCGCCGCCCATCTGAAGAACGGCGCGACCCCCAGGGACAAGGGCGCGGGCGATCCCTGCGACGACCTGCGAATGGTCGGGAGCCCAGTGGATCGCCGCGTTCGAGAAGACCCGGTCAAAGGCGTCCACGAACGGAATTGACTGCATGTCCCCCTGGACGAACGCCAGGTTCGAGCGGGACAGACCGTGCTCAGTCCTCGCATGCCTCACCATCTGCTCCGAGGAATCCAGGCCCACAACATGACCGATCGGTACCCGGTCGGCGATCGATGCGGTCACCCGCCCGTCGCCTGATCCGAGATCCAGGACCGCTTCGTCACCGCGAAGTTTGAGCAGACTCGCGAGCTCGTCGGCCCAGATCGCCTGCGCACGGGCATTCTGCGAATAGTCCCTCGGATCCCAGCGGGGCATGGAAGAAGGTCCGCACGGCCACCTGATAAGGCTCGCGATCACCAACCAGGGGCATGAAGAGATCATCCCCGAGTGGTCACCTACCGGGGCCCATTTGGTGCCGGTCCGTCGCCTGTAGAACCGAGACCGACAGACGCCGGGGGGTGGTTGGCTCACCCCGAGATGGCGCTGACGAGGTTCGTGATTGTTGCGTAGTCCTCCAGATAGAGGGCCTCCGGCCGACTTGAGAGGACCTCGTCGGGGAGCGCGTCGAGAAGGTGGCACACCACGGACGCACCCAGGACCCCGGAAGCGCCTTTCAAACCGTTTCGGACTGTCTTTCGCCGCTGCGAAAAGAGTGCACGGACAACCTGGCCATAGACCTCCCGGTCCTCGATGGGAAAGAGGGGATCCCGGGGGGTGATACGGACCACCATCGAGTCCACCTCGGGTGGGGGTGAGAACGATGAGGGGGGGAGGACGAAGCAGGCTTCGACCCGGGCGAAGGTCTGGACCATCACCGAGAGCCGGCCACAGTCCGGTGTCCCGACGTAGGCACGCATCCTCTCGGCGAACTCGCGCTGAAACATCAGGACGGCCGCCTCGTAGGGCGTGTCGAGGAGGCGGAAGACGACCGGCGAGGAGATCGAGTAGGGCAGGTTCGAGACCATCACCTGGAAAGGGGGCCAGGGATGCCGGGCGGCATCCCCCTGGTGAAGGACGAGCCGCTCCTCGGATATCTCTCGGGAGAACCGGCCGCTCAGGTGATCGATCAGCCGGTGATCGAACTCGATCGCTTCAACAAGGGCGCCCGCGTCCAGGAGTGCGGTCGTCAGGACACCCAGACCAGGACCGATCTCCAGGACACGACGACCCTCGAGCGGCCAGGCCTCGACGATCCGACTGACTGCGTCGGAGTCATTCAGGAAGTGCTGACCGTGTCTGACTCCCAGGTAAATCCCTCCCACATCATCTCATCTCCAAGACCGATCGATCCTGCGGCATACGTTGCCGTGGATCGATTATCAACATACGGGATATTCCGAACCTGCCTCCTCCCCTGAAGAACCGGATTGAGGAGGGCGAAAGAAGGTATTTCCTCTACAACAGGCCCGAACGACAGGCACGTTAATGCGGCGCCAGCGACCACGGATCCCGTGCGATATGATGACAGGGGAAGATAAAACATCGGAGGAGCAGGCAGACGCACTCCAGCGGTTCTTTGTCCGTCCGTTCTTTCTCTCCCTCACAATCGGCATCCCGTTCTGCATTTACAAGTTCCTCTTTGGTCTCTCTGCGATCAGGACGGGCGCGGCCCTCCTCGTCTCACTCGGAGTCCTCGTCGTGGCATGGGCGACCGTGGACCTCATCATGAATGCAGCCCGCTCTGCACTGGACCTTGCCGGCCGGTCCGCCCCGTTCGAGTACTGCACCATCGCCCAGGTAGGGCGTCTTATCAGGCGCCCCATGGTCTTTCTCGCGGTGGATACCCTACTCTCGTTTGGCGCCATCTGTATTATGCTCTGGTCCGGGTGGATCGGGGGGCTGACACCAGGAGAGACGGCACTCTGGAACGGCGCCACCACCCTGAACCTGATAAGCTTATCGATCGTCTCTCTGTATAACGAGATGAAAAAGATCTGAGTACTGGCTCGAACCCGTTGGTTCATTGAACGGCCAAGGAACGAATGAGGCACAGCAGTTGGGACGGCCCAATGAATAGTTGGAGGGGGACAGAACCTCCCCCCCCCAAAAAAAAGAAGGAGTCTCTCACCTCGACGTGAAGAGGTGGTACTTCACGTCAGGATCCTGGAGTTCCTCAAGGATCCGGTCGATTATCATCCGCTCAGGATGCGGGATTCCCTTGATCCGGCCCGAGATGTCAGCGAAGGACTCGAACGGTCTCTTCTCCCGTGCCTCCAGTACCTCCCACATCAGTTTCTTGCCGATGCCGGGGAGGAGGTGGAGCATGTGCAACTTCGGACTGATCGAGATCGCCCTGTTGAAGAACTGGACGAAGTTCGCCTCGTTCTCATGGACCAGCTGGTCGATGACGTATGGGAGTTCGAGCTTCGCCACCTGGGTCAGATCCTGGTAAAAGATACGCCGCTTGACGCGTTCGACCTTCTCGCGTTCGCCATCCCCGATGTACACGCGCTCGTGGATCTTGATCTCAATCTTCTTCGGGACGAGCTCGAGCAGTTTGAACTGATCGGTCCCAACCGCCTGGACGACCGGCTCCCGCCGGAAGCCAGAGCGAAGGTCGTCGTGGTTCCCCTTCATGAGGACATCCAGGACGACGGCGTGCAGCTCCTTCTTATCGGACTTCATCGGACACCCTCAGAAGTGGGTGAGCACTATCTCGAGGATCTGGTCCAGTTCCTCGCCCGACAGCGTGAACCGCTCCTTCGCGTAGATCGCCCGGAGTTCGTCGCGTGAACGCGGCATCAGGTTCGCTATCCGATACGCGATCTCGGGTCGCATCTTCTCGAGGCCCGATAGAGCTTCAACAAGGGCCCTCGACTTCTCCGGCGTCGTCTTGGAGAGCAGGTTTGCATGCTCGATCGAACGCCGTAGCTCGTACGACATCTCCCTCTCCAGGCCGAGCCGATCGGCCTCGACACGGAGCAGGATCTCCCTTACTTCAGGGAGGGTTACCTTCTCCTCGAACTGCACTGCCTTGACCTTCATGGACAACCTGCCGTGGGCTTGTATTCTCCCGCGCGGAAGTTAGTTGTTGTGATTCGCGCCGCACTCAGAGCCGCTGGGCCTTGAGGTGCTGCGGGCGGGCAATGACGATCTTCTCGGCATCTCCGTCCTTGATCGTGAGCATCCAGGCGCGTCCGCGCTGACCGATAACTTTCCCCGTCTTGCCGTGGAACCGGCGGTGGGGCATTCCCTTCTGGACCGAGGGCTCGCAGACGATATGGACCGCCTGACCGGGCTCGAACCGCTGGATCAGGGCCGTAACGGGCTGAATGCCACGCTTCCGGAGATCCTTTTTGAACTTATACCGCGTCTTCTTCCGCGGACCGTTGTGATGTGCCATGGTTCTCTTCCTCCGTCGGGTCTTGTACCAGGACGACGTCGAGGCGGGTGACCCGCGCGGGCATTCCGACCTCCTGAGCGAAACTTGGACGGGTTCGTCCCCCGTCGCCGGAGATCAGCTCCTTGATGTAAAGTCCGGCCTCACCGAGGACCTCGACCAGAACACCAGCCCCCTCCCGTCCCAGATACTGAATATCCAGGACGGTCCGATCCCGCACCTTGTCCGCCCGACGATGAGCTACCCGAGCTGGGGTGCGCTGCTGTATCGTGACCCCCCTGAGGGCCGAAAGGGCGGATTCGATAGCGTCATCGGAGAGTACGCCGTCTACCTCGACCAGAATCCTGTATTTTTTATGCGATCGGCTCGACTTAAGGGTTTCCACCTCGGAGCGTGCCGCCGGGCGAACGAGGTTCACCTCGACCCGCCCCGCGGCGGATTCGTTGACCGCCCTTTCGAGAGCGGGGATGTCGATGGTGCGCTTCCGAGGTCCGACCACCTCGAGGATGAAGGGACGCCCGGTGCCGATCATACGGGCATCAATATCCTCGCGTCCGGACCCGTGAAGCACCGCTCCGTCAGCGCGGAGTGTTGTCGAGATCGGGAGGCCGATCAGCTCCTCGACCGAGTCGGGATATTGCTTGCCCGTGAAGTTACACCGCTCACAACCGGCCCCCCGACAGGCACGACAGTCCCAGTGAGTCTGCGGGATCCCGCGCTCGAGTTTGCGGTACCGACCAAAGATAAAGAGAGGTGACCGCTGGACATCGACTGCCCTGTTGGCGATGTCGAGCACCACGACGATCTCCGGCTGCTTGAAATCCACCACCCGGCCGGTCTTCGCCGAGACGCGTTTCCCGATCTCGCGGTTCATCTCCGACTTCATGGGCTCCGCGTGCGAGAGAGAGAGGTCGGACCAGATCATCTCCTCGTTCTCCGCGAGGAGGGGCGGCACCCGTGTGCCGACCAGGAACGTCACGTACTCGAGCTCTTCCAGGGCAGTGACGACCCGATCAGCCCACTCGTCGAGCGAGTCGAAGAGGCCCCCGCAGATGCAGCAGTCGCCGGCGGGTGGAACGTACGGCTCATGCCGTTCGATCACCCGGGCAATCCTGAGTGCGCGGCCCCTCTCCTCGTTCGTAAGACCATGCGAACGTTTGCCGAAGAATCTCCCGAGGCAGGCATCGCAGCAATCGCCATAGGAGAGGATCGCATCCACATCCTCCAAGACAGTCATGATTCCCTCCGGTCGAGTTCGTTCAGGAGGACGGTGACAGTGTGGTCTCCATGCAGCGAGCGCGGACCCACCGAGTACCTCGGTAGCTCGCCGACGAGTGACATCTCCGCCCCGTCTAGGTTCAGATGGTCCGAGAGAAGGAAGGCCTCCGGGAGGCGTTCGGCAGCCCGAATGTCCTCTCCGCCCTCCTCGAGAAGCACGAACGAGTGCTCGGTGAGAAGCCGATCCAGCCCCCCCACCCGTACTGAGACACCCTTCGTCGATTCCCTGAACTCATGGCCCGCGTCCAGCTCGAGAGCCTTTTTTATCAGCGAGCCAGCGGAGCGCTCGTCGGGATTCAGATATCGAACTCGATCGCCCAGGAACCGGACCGTCTTATCCGGCCCCGGTTCGCCTCGGAGAACAAGGTAACAGACGACGTCGCGCCGCAGGTCATGCGAGAGGAAGAAAGAGGTGTTGACCACCCGGCAGAGCACGTCCATCCGCCCTGCACCTCCGGGCATGTCGTTGAGAGACCAGCTCGCGTCGGTGCGAGCCCGGTGGCCGATCACGGCAAAAACAGTCATCTTACTGCTTTCCCGAGAACCGCTTCATGATCCGCTGCATGTCAAGACGGCCGCCGCCCGCGCCCCGCATGCCTTTTAGCGCTCGCTGCATGGTCTTGTGGTACCGGAGCAGTTCCCGTACCTCCTCTACCTGTGCCCCCGCCCCGACAGCGATCCGGTGCGTGCGCGAGGAGTTGATGGTGGACGGGTCGTCCAGCTCCTCGTGGGTCATCGAGTCCATGATGATACGGTACCGGACCATCTTGGTGCCGGTCACCTCGTACACTCCGTCCGGGATCTCCATGGAGCCCAGGGGGAGCATCGACATGATCTGTTTCAGGGGGCCCATTCGATTGACGGCCTCGAGCTGCTTGTACATATCGCGGAGAGTGAACTTGCCGCGCAGGACTGCGTTAACGTCGAGCTCTTCCGAACCGGCGAGCGCCTCCTCGGCCCGCTCAACGAGGGACTTCAGGTCCCCCATCCCGAGGAGGCGAGAGATGAAACCGTCCGGATCGAACCGTTCCAGGTCATCGCTCGTCTCGCCCGAGCCGATGAAGACGATACCGGCCCCAGTCTCGGCGACAGCCGAGAGGGCACCACCCCCCTTCGCAGTCCCGTCCATCTTCGTGATGATGACGCCGTCGATCCCAATCGCCTCATGGAACCGACGGGCCTGCTCCTGGGCCTGCTGACCGAGGGCAGCGTCGATCACGAGCCAGCGGTGGTCCGCCTTCGAGAGCTCATTCAGGTCGATGATCTCCTGGATCAGGTCGTCTTCGAGCCCGTGCCGCCCCTGGGTGTCTATGATGACGACTTCGACTCCCTGTGTCTTCCGGAGACCGTCGCGCACGATCCTCCGTGCATCCTTCTCCTGCGGATCTCCGATGCAGGGGACATTGATCCGCTGGCAGAGGGTCGAGAGCTGTTCGAACGCACCCGGGCGGAAGGTGTCAGCCCCGATGACCGCGACGCGCAGACCCTTCCGCTGGAAGAAACGGGCGAGCTTGGCAGTGGTCGTCGTCTTGCCCGACCCCTGGAGCCCCGCCATCAGGATCGTCTGCTTCCCGAGGGCCACCTCTGTCGGGGGGCCCATCAGTCGAACAAGTTCCTGGTAGACGATGCGAAGCACGTGCTCCCTGACGCTCATCCCCTTCGCCGGCTCTTCATCGAGCGAGCGGGCCTTGATCGCCTGCGAGAGGCGCATCACGAGCTTGACGTTGACGTCAGCCTGGATCAGGGCCCGCTGGAGGTCCTTCACCAGTTCCTCAACCGCAACACGGTCGACGACGGTCTTTCCGGCCAGTTTCTTGAGCGCGTCCTTCAACGAGCTACCGAGTCGATCGAGGACCACCTCATACCTCCGCTGTGTCGAGTAGGTCCGCCACCATCCCCGCAGGGGTGAACGGGGCCAGGTCGTCGTACCCCTGCCCGGTCCCGAGGAAGACGAGCGGCTTTCCGATCGTATGCGCGATCGAGATGGCGGCGCCGCCCTTCGGGTCCATATCGGCCTTGGTCAGGACAATGCCGTCCGCTCCAACGGTCCTGTCGAACTCCTCGGCGCGGACCACCGCATCGTTGCCGGCAACCGCCTCGTCGACGTAGAAGACGAGGTCGGGCTTCATCACGCGCCGGATCTTACCGAGCTGGTTCATCAGGTTCTGCTTATTGTGGAAACGGCCCGCCGTATCGGCGAGCACCACGTCGATCCCATGAGCCCTGGCGTACTCGATTGCGTCGTAGATGACCGCTGAAGGATCACCACCCTGCTTGTGCTGGATCACCCGGATCCCGAGCCGTTCCGCGTGTATGTCGATCTGTTCGATCGCCCCCGCACGAAAGGTATCGCCCGCCGCGATCACGACCGAGAAGCCCTGCCCTTTCAAGTAGGCGCCGACTTTGGCCACGGTCGTTGTCTTACCGGTCCCGTTCACCCCGGTGAAGAGGATCCGGACCGGCCGTTCGTGGTCCCGAATATACCCGAGCAGGTCGAAGCCCTCGCCGAGGACGTCGAGGAGCGCCCCACGAAGCGTCTCGATGACGATCTCATCGGGAGATTCGCGAAACTTGCGGTGACGGCCGACGAGGTCCCGTCGGACGTGTTCTAAGATCTCCTCGGTCACCGGGAGCGCGACATCGGACTCGAGGAGGACGATCTCGAGTTCGTCGAGGACCTCTCGAACATCGTCCTCGGAGAGGATCAGTTCCCGCTCGGTGACGAGCACCTTCAATTTGGTAAAAAGGCCTGCCTTCTTCCCCTCTGCCGATGAGGTTTCCTCCTCGGGTGCAGGTACTGAGACAGGTTCGGGAGCCAGCGGCTCTTCTACGCGGGAGCGGTTGAAGATGGCCGACCACGGCCGTTTTTCAGGCTCGGGCTGGCCTGGAACGGGGCCGGGTTCAACCGGGGTTTCGGTCGTTTCAAGGACGGGCGCTGCATCGGGCTCGACAGAAGAAGAAAATGATCGAACGTTCGGTTCAACCAGTGGTTCCGGTTCGGCCAGGGGGCCGCGGGTGCTCGTCGGGGAGACCGCCTCGACCTCGGGGTCCGGTGCCCCCTCCTCGACACTGGCGGTGATGATCCCTCCCAGTCGTGAACGCACGCCGGCGAGCTTGCCCTTGAGCCCCTCGAACATGGGTTACCCGGTCCGCGTCGCGGACGCCTGGCCCTGCTGCTGCTGGACCATCCGGTAGATCTGGTCGAGTCGCTGCGCGACCTCGTTCGCCTGGCCCTGGAGTTTTCCGAGCGTCTCTGCGAGCCGTTTGGACGACGCCTCCATCTCGGTCATGCGGTCCTCCAGGAACTCACGGGCTTCGGAGTTCTGACGTTCGATGACCACCTCGGCCCCGAGATTGAGCAGAACCTGGTCGGCATCGAGCACTTTCACGCGCAGCGATGCCCCCCCGCCGACAGGCAACAGCACGGTCCCTTCCGGCGATGCAACCAGCGCTGCCAGCGTCTCGACGGCGGCAGCTGCTTCAGCACGTCCGCTCTCGATCATCTGAAGCTGCTGGCTGAGCATCTCTATCTGCTGGCCGTACTCGTTCAGGTAGTGCTGGAGCACCTGGACTTCCCGCTCCACCTTATTCACCACTGACCAGCGTGATACCGTCAACTGTAATATACATTCGCTTCAGGCGGTGCTTCGAACCGATCGCCGTCAGGATACGCTCCTTTGCCTGCGCCTCGTTGGGCGCATCGACCGTCTTCGAATACGGTCGCCACTCATCGCCGCACCGGAAGGTGCCGCTGACCTCATACTGCTGCATATTATATACCTTCAATAAATCCGAATACGTCCGCGACCCGGCCGAGCTCGAACCCGCTCGTCGCATTTCCAGCGATATAGCCGTGGGAGTTCGCGAGGAGCCCGGTCCCGACAAGGCCGGAACCCATGTTCACAGAACCGGTGCCAATCGGGAGTTCGGTCACACCCTCGAGGCGACCAATCTCCTTCGGCGTCGCCCGGGGATGAAGGAGGACGCCCCGGTTCATCGCATAGCCGGCCATGCCGACGGTCTTCACTCCACCGAGCGTGAGGCGGACAACTTCGACACCCAGATGGGAGCCGATCGCCTCGACCACCTCTGGTTCCATCTCCGGGTGAACCGCGGCAAAGTGGTCGTTTGCAAGGATCACGTTCCCTGCCGCATTCATCGATCCCTCGAGGCGGTAGACTTCCCTGTAGTCCTCGAGTGCCCGGACCTCGTCTGGCGTGGCGAGGCCGCTGACGACGACGGCACGGCTATTGCCGGCCAGGAGCGAGCCGACGATGCTGCTGCCCTGGATCGTCGTCCTGACGAATTCCACGTCGAGAGCTGCCCTGAGCGCCTCGCAGAACTCATCGGGCGCCTCGGGCGGGACCACCGCGATCTCCTCGAGGACCCGGCAGAAGATCCCGATGTGTGGATCTCCACCGAAGGCCGTCGTCCGGTTCATGCTCACTCCGGAGCGAGTTCAGCCTGGACCTGTCCGTCGTCGAACTTCATCGCGCGGACACGGATCCGGCGCGGGGGCTTCTCCGATCCGCGCTCCCAGACCTTCTCGTTGATCGAGGCGTCGAGCTTGACGTCCTCGCTCTTCATGTGACGGGCAAGGAATGCACGGATGTCCTTGATGGCGGTGTTGGTGCGGCGCCACCGGGGCGCGCGCTTCACATCGCGCAGCGGGATCACGTAGATCTGCTCGTTCATCTTCTCGACCATAGTTCTACACCTTCAGGGAACTGCGGCGCCAGTTGCGCCGCTTGGGGTGACTGACCACGTTCCTCTTGGTCCGGACCATCACCCAGGCCGGAACGCGGCGGTTCTGCTGCGTCGCCTTCGCAAGGCGAATCTTGAATCCTTTTGTTGATCTCGACATCTCTCTACCTCGGGGATTACCCCAATCGACCCCTTACCAGGGTCTGCTCGTGGACGGGGGGGAAGAACGAGGCCGGATCGATGCCCCTTCTTCGCAGTCCCGCCCGCAGTTCGTCTTCGTAGTCGCCGTTGGGCATTCGACCGGTCTCACCTCGCTCGATCTCGAGGTGCCGTTCTGCCAGGCGGTCCACCTCGGCCCGGGGAAACCCGAGCAGGGGTCGGACATACGAGCACCCGCACCGATCCATCAGGGAGCGAGCCTCGCCTGGATCGAGCATTGGAACCCGGTCATCAAACCTGGTTCCATCGCCCAGGACCCCATATGTCCTCGCGAGATCCTCCAGGGCCGCACGATGCACCAGGTTGATTGCACCATTCGGATAGCCATCGGCAATGAGCCGATCGAGCGCGGCCTCAAGGACTCTGTTGGGAAAGGTTCGTCGCTTCCAGGGGAGCCCGAGCACCGCGCCGGCCGTTTCGACCGCCCCGAGATCGCGTTCTTCGCTGAAAGCGAAGGTGTTGAGTTCGACCTCGTAATGGGGGGCGAGCAGGAGTGCGGCGATCGCGGAGTCCTTTCCCCCGCTGAACAACACTCCCACCTTCATCACTTGCGGACGATATTAAAGTCCCGCTTCGCTGGGACCAGTTGCGCAAGGAGCCCTTTCAGCTGATCATCCGTGATCTTCTGCCGGATCCGGCCCTGTCGGGCGAGCATGATCAGCTGCTGCTCGACACCGCCGGCAAAGTCCGGCCGGGTCAGGCGGATCGTATTGAGTCGTTCACGGGCCTCAGGTGTCAGGATCTCCATGAGCGCCATCTGCACCGCGGCACGTGCCCGCTCCCTCTCCTCCTCGGCGGCCTGCTGGCTCATCGCCTGGCCCTGCAGCTCTGCAGCCCGCCTCTGCCGGAGTTCAGCCAGCTCGTCGTCGGCCATCGGCGCCACCTGGGTCCTACGCGTCCTGGGCCGGGTTGGCCGTCTTCAGCTGGTGTGCAATCCCGTCGAGGAACTTCATTCCGGCAGGAGAGGCACGACGCCCACCCTTCTCCTTCACGACGAGCCCCGCGTTCTCGAGCTGCTGGAGCAGTTCGCGGATCACGGATCCACTCCCCTTCTTGAAGCGGTTGGGCTTCGACCCGCGGTTCTTGCGTCCACCGTAGAAGGTCCGCATGCGCTCGACCCCGACGGGGCCGTCGATGTACACCCGCCGGAGGACTGCGGCCCCCCGCGTGAACCACCAGTCGGGGTCCTCGGGCGGCATCTCCTTGTGCACTCCTGTCTTTGCGAACTCGGCCCAGGCAGGAGGTGCGAGCTCCGGCCGGCCCTTCAGCTCCGCCGCGACGAGCGGGACGAGCTTGTCTGCCGGAACGTCATATACTGTTGTCATCTGGTCTCCTCACTGTCAACATCTGTACGCAACAGTCTTTACGTATTTGCGAGAAGGGTTCTTATGCATTTCGAGCTCGGCAGGTCATCGTCGCCGCTCGCGCAGCACCATCGTGTGACCTCTCACCTCGACGAGCTCGGTCCTGGTCGCCTCGGCCAGGGATGCTGGATCGACATCAACATGGCGCAACCACTTGACTTTGATCGCTTTCCTGTCCTTGACCTGGCGAACGATCTCCTCGATCGTCCCCTCGGTCACACCTCGCTTGCCGATCCAGCAGGTCGGCTTCAGGTCCTGCATTCTCCGGTCTCTTTCGTTCATGCCGTTTCATTCCATACCGCATCCGGTTACCGCAGACGAGACACGTCACGGTGACGTGCCCATCGCGGACGCGGAACCGCGCGTTCGAACCAAACCGGAGATAGGTGTGGCAGGTGTGGCAGAAGCGACGCCGCTCGCCATGGGAGAGACGAAGACGCTGACGCATCGCGATCGCCAGTGCCAGTGCCACGCAGCGGTTGCTCCATGATGGGTCTATCGGGTAGAACCGCTCAGCCATCTCGAAGAGGTGGCGTATCCGCTCCCCGGCGATCCGCTTCGCCACCCGCTGCTGTCCACCTCGCCCCTTCATGGCTGCCGGCCGTCCTGTTCTATGGTCATTACACGGTCTTCAGCCTGTCGACGCTGGCAGGTGCCGCACGCGCCGGCCTTCGCAGCGGAGCCGGCCCTCGGCATAGAGACGAATCGCCTCGGGGAGGATCCGGTGCTCCTCGACGAGGATCCGGGCTGCAAGGGACTCCCCGTCATCGTCGTCCAGCACAGGTACACAGGCCTGTATGATGATAGGGCCTGAATCCATCTCCTCCGTGACGAAGTGAACCGTGCAGCCGGCCACACGGACTCCGTGCCCGACGGCCTGCTCCGGAGCCCGGAGCCCGGGGAAAGACGGGAGGAGGGAAGGGTGAATGTTGATCATCCTGCCCCTGAAGGCCATGACGGTCTCCCGTGAAAGGAGGCGCATATATCCGGCGAGGACGAAGAGATCGGCCGACGAAGCGGTCATGGCCTCCCGAAGCGCCGCCTCGTAAGCTTCCCGTTCAGTGAACGCGGCACGATCGAGGATAGTTACGGGGATACCTGCCCGATCCGCCCGGCCGATCGCCTGCGCCGACGGGTTGTCGGTGATCAGGCGGACGAGCTCGACCGGGCAGGCTCCTTCTGCCACGGCGTCGATCACGGCCTGGAAATCTGAGCCGCGCCCCGAGGCGAGCACCGCGCACCGCATCATGCCCATGTACTTGAACCGGGGCGGCTTAACGGTTCTCGTCCCTATCGTCCGGAGGTGGGATCAGCATCTTGATCCGAACGATCCTCTTACCCCGCATCTGAACCACGACAAGGGTGATACCGCTCTCGGGGAGGACCACGGTCTCGCCGGGATGGGGAATATGGCCGACCCGATCGATCAGCAGACCCCCGATCGTCTCGAATCCGTCGCCCAGGGGGAGAAAGATGCCCAGACGCTCATTGAGGTCCTCGATCCACGCCGAGGCATCGACCAGGAAAACACCCTCCCCTGCAGGCTCGACCTGCGGTTCCTCATCGTCGAACTCGTCCAGGATGTCTCCGACCAGCTCCTCGAGGATGTCTTCAATCGTGACGACTCCGACGAATCCGCCGTACTCGTCCATGACCATCGCCATAGGAACCTTCCTTACCTGGAGCTCTCGCAGCAGGTCATCGATCTTCTTAGTCTCGGGTACGAAGTACGGGTCATAGCTGAGATCGGTGATCCTCACACCAGGCGTGTGGGTGACGACGGCGGAGTAGACGTCCTTGATATTCAGGACCCCGACGATGTTGTCAACTCGCTCGTGGTAGACCGGCAGGCGGGAGAATCCGGTCTCGTGAAAGACCGTGAGGGCGGAATTGAGCGAGGCGGTATCCTCGACCATGGTGACGTCCATGCGGGGCGTCATCACTTCGCGGGCCGTCGTCTCGTCAAAGGCGAGGACGTTCAGAAGCATCCGCTGCTCCCCCTGCTCTATGGTCCCCTCCTCCTTGCCAACATCGATCCACTCTCGGATCTCGTCCTCGGTCACGGACGGCTCGCCGTTGGTCTCCGCGCCCAGAGTCCTGGAGAGCCTGTTGAAGACGAAGATGACCGGTGAGACCAGGCGGGAGAGGAATAGGATTGGGCCGGCGGAGCGGAGGGCGACCCTATCAAGGTATCGGGCCGCTACGAGCATGGGCCCAACCTGGCCGACCACGAGGATGACCAGAAGCGTCCCGAGGATCGCAAGGGGCACCCCGGACGGACCGAACTCGATCAGTGATACCTCGGTAGCGAGCGCGGCGGCAATAACGCAGGCCAGGGTGTTGCCGATCAGGGTCGTAATCAAAATTCGGTCGGGATCGGCCCGAAGCTCGGCAAGGGCAGTGGATCCGGGGCGAGCTTCGTTCGCGAGCGTTCGGACGCGCGCCCTGGAGACGGAGATGAGTGCCACCTCGGCGCTTGAGAAGAACGCAGAGAGAAGGATGCAGACACAGAATATTGCGGCTGATAACAGGTCGTACTGAAGCATCGATTTCACGCCGGAAAGGCCGGCCCAGGAACGCCCAGGTCTGGAAGGGCGATGCAGTACCTAATCGGGGCGGCTCTGTATAAATATAGCGGAATCGTCCCTCAACCCACGACCGAACGAATAAACGCCGTCTCGGAGGCGACCAGCGCCACCTTCTCCTCGATCGAGTAGGCATGATCGAGACGGAGATCCTCGATCTCCAGGGTGACCGGCCCCTGGTAGCGAAGGTCTTTGAGGAGTTCCAGGACATATCTGCCATAGGGATGACCCGAAAGGGAGAGGTGCATCATCCCGTCGGAGGCGCGGGAAAGATGGACATTCGCGATCCGATCGCCGCAGAGTTCGATATACTCCTGCACCTCCTCGAGCGAACGGGCCATCGCGTGCGACACGTCGAGCGTGAACCAGAGCCACTCTTCCTCGTCGAGTACCCTTCTCACGGCATCGGGCGATACGAGCAGATGATTGACAGTCCGTTCCATATTCTCGATCGCCACCCGTACATGGCTGGCTCCCGCTGCCTCACGCAGGGCTCCGATCAGGCGATCGAACCGGCGGCGATCGTCGGGGCTTGGAGGGCGCCTGGCGGTTCGGCGCCCCGGATGGACCGTGACCACGTCCGCCCCGCAACGCTCGGCGAGCTCCACCGCCTCTATCGCGTACTGGACCGAGATAGCGGCGACGCGCGGATTGATCGAGCAGGGGTTCAGGTCCAGCACCGGGGCGTGCACAGAGATCGGCGCGAGAAAGGGGTGTGCCCGGAGAGCTGCAAGGAGTTCGTCTTCAGGCATCCCCCGGAGCCAGAAGTGGGGGGTCTCGAGCCAGAGTTCCACGGCATCGAGGGTGGCCCGTTCGGCTGCCGCGAAGATGGTCTCGATCGAGTACTCGTGAAAGAACATTGTCGAGACCGAACAGCGAACCATACCTATAGATGACCGACCAACTAAAGAATATCCATGGTCCAGGGCCAGCAGGACCTCTCCTCTTTCGAACAGGGCACGGTCGATGACGTACCAGTTCTGGCCGGTTCGGGGCGGCGTGTGCTCCAGGTCGGCGAGCTGGCTTCCATCATCGACGAGCTCCTCCTCGACGAACGGCTGATCGAGGCGTACGTGCGTGGCGAGATCACCAACTGCCGGCACCACGCCTCGGGCCACTGTTACTTCTCGCTCTCTGGGGAACGGGATGGTGAGACCGCACAGGTCCCCTGTGTCTGCTGGCGGGGCGATGCGGCGCGCCTCCGCAACGAACTCCAGGACGGCCAGACCGTGATCGCGTTCGGGTCGATCTCTCACTACGCCGCCGGTGGGAGGTATCAATTCTACGTCCGGGACGTCGAACGGGCCGGTATCGGTGAAAAGTTCCTCCAGGTGGATCGCTGGCGCCGGGAACTTGCAGCTGAAGGCTGTTTCTCCGAGGCAAAGAAGCGCCCTCTTCCCCGGTACCCCGTCCGGGTGGGAGTGGTCACCTCCTCGACAGGAGCCGTGCTGCACGACATCCTGAATGTGCTCGGACGCCGCTTTCCAGTCGAGATCGTCCTCTCGCCGACATCAGTCCAGGGGGACGGGGCAGAACACGAGATCGCGGCGGCGCTCAAACGGATCGACGGCCATGCGGACGTGGTGATCGTTGCGAGGGGAGGCGGGTCCTTCGAGGACCTCTACTGCTTCAACCACCCGGTCGTGGTCCGCGCGGTCCATGCCTGCACCACGCCCCTCGTCTCCGCCATCGGCCACGAGGTAGATGTCACCCTCTGTGACCTCGCCGCGGACCTCAGGGCCCCGACACCGTCCGCCGCCGCCGAGCTGGTCGCTCCCGACCGGGCCGTGCTCCAGGAGGAGCTCCGGCAGGCCCGGCGCCGGCTGATAGACCTGCTGCTGGCCCGCTGGGAACGGGCGGACGACGAACTGCAGTCCCTCCGCGACCGGCTCCGGCCGGCCCGGCTCGGGTTCAGGATCGACCGCCGGCGAGAGGAGCTGTCGGAGCTCTCGGACCGGTTGGTCCGGTCCAGCGGGCGATCCCTTGAGCGGCGCCAGACCGAACTCGCCGGACTCGCTGCCGTGCTCCGCGCACGGTCGCCGTTCGAACCGCTTGCCCGCGGATATGCACTCGTCGAGTTCCAGGACCGACCGGTCAGGTCCGCGTACGAACTGGCACCCGGCGACCGTGTCGAGGCCCACTTCGGGAGGGGGAGGGCGTCGCTCAGGGTTGAGGAGGTACGAGATGACAAAGAAGACCTATGAAGAGCTGATCGCCGAGCTCCGGGATGTTGTCCGACGGCTCGAGGACGACGGCACGGGGCTCGATGACTGCATACGCCTCTATGAACAGGGAGCCGTGCTCGTCAAGCAATGCGAGGAGCTCCTGGCGACCGCCGAGATCCGGATTACCGAGCTCGGCCGGGACTAGAGTACGACAAGTTCGGCCTCGAGCGGTTCTCCGGCACGAAGCAGATCGACGAGGGCTCGGGGAAGGCTTCTGGAGACGTAGTCCGAGCGGATGCCGATCGTGCGACCGCAGATAAAGTCCGAGCGACGCCAGACGAGGTCCGTTGGGTGATCGAGCAGGAGCCCGGGAGCCCCCTCTGCATGGACCTCCACCTCGATTGGACCACAGCGGAGCGTTGTCACCAGAACGGCTCCCTCCTTCGCGAGAGCCTCCCTGAACGCCGATGAGAGGTCGGCGGCCCCCTTGTCGGCTGCGACGCCGATAATGCAATCACCCGCCTCGGAGAGGTCCTCTTCTTTCGTGATCTCGAAGGTCGTCGGGTGGCGCGACCGGACGAGTGGGTGGCCCCGGCACCGGACCAGTTCGCGGACAGGCATTCTCAGATAAAAGGTACCCGAGACGTATTAACGCCCCCTGTCACGCACCGGACAGCATGGCCCGTTGTGGCGACCAGGGGCTCGTAGTCACGCGTTGCTTGTGCCGACACCATGACCGGTGAACGCGAGGGAAAAATTGGGGGCAATCAGCGTCCCTGGTTCACCACAAGGCGCCAGTCGGTCCCGTGAAGGCCCACCGTCTGCCAGGCAATGGTTCGGGATGCGGTCTCGTTGACGCGGTACTGCGTGATGCCAGACGGCGTCGAGACGATAGTCCGGGCGAGCTCGGCAAGGTCCGTCGCTGTCCCATACTGGGTCGCGTTCAGCATCGACTGCCCGACCCGCCGGAGATCCGTGTCGAAGATGATCGTACCATCGGTCTGCACAGCCGAAAGGGTCTGTGACCCATTTCCAAGGGCCTTCAGTGCCGGCGAGGCGAGGAGCCTCTCGGGCCGGAAGACAGCGGAGACGCCCCCAGCGGAACCCGTTGCATTCATTACCGGGTAAGCGAGCGCAACCCCGCGGAAGCCCTCGACCAGATTGATCCGTGCACTCATTCCCGGAGTCCCGTTCAATGCTGCCTGGATGTTGGAAGCTCCGTGGATGTTCGCCCCGACGGCGAACTGGTACTCCACGGGCATCACGGCGACGATCTCCCCACTGGAGTCGAACGCAACCGCGTCATTGGTGAAGTTTCCCGAGCGCGATAGATCCTGGAGGACGCCCTCGGCACCCGGCCCCGAGAGACCGGTTCGCGCAAGCGCCGAGGCTACGGCCGAAGTGTTGGCGTCCAGGGCGTCGAGAGATCGCTGCGCCTCGGTCACAAAGACCCGGAGGGTCTCGTTGACCGACTCGTCGGTGATCGCTGGCGTGGTGCCTGCAGGGCCGGAAATACCGGGCCCGGAGCCCGTGCAGCCGGCGGCTACGAGAGCGAGCACGAGTGCGCTGGTTAAAAGGAGCGTCCGCTTCATGTACTCATGAGTTCGAGGTGGAGGTATAAACAGGCGCCGATCAGCGAAAAAGGAGGGGGTGGAATTACTCGTAGAGTACGGGAGCGTCGATCCGGTCGTACTCGACGACGCCATCGGGAAAGTGGATCCCGATCTCACGTGCTGCCGACTCGGGGGAATCAGCCGCATGGATGACGTTCCGGCCGATGTCGAGGCCGAAGTCACCACGGATCGTTCCGGGCGCGGCATCGATTGGGTTCGTCGCACCAGTCAGTGCGCGGACGACCTTTGCCGCATCTCTCCCTTCGACCACCATGAGAAGGCAGGGGCCCGACATGATGTACTCCTTGAGCCCGGGGAAGAAGGGGCGCTCGAGGTGCTCGGCGTAGTGCCGGTTCACCCTCTCATCAGGAAGGCGCTCGAACCGTGCCGCCACGAGCTTGAGACCTTTCCTCTCGAGCCGTGAAATGATCTCGCCGACGAGGCCCCGCTGGACACCGTCGGGCTTGATCATCACGAAGGTCCGGTCCACGCTCACTCCTTGCCGAGCGCGCGCCGGCCGGCCTTTGTCCAGGCGACTCTCCGCGGAACCCGACCGAGCCGCTGGTTGTTCTGACACTTTGTCGAGCAGAAGTAGAAGATCGTCCCATCCCGCTTCACGAACATCTTGCCCGTGCCGGGTTCGATGGCACTTCCGCAGAATGAACAGGTATATGCGTTGACCATGTCCTTATCTCCGCGAGAGCTTCTTCGCTTCGCGCTCGGTCTCGAGGAGCATCAGGATGTCACCCTCGCGGATCGGTCCGACCGTGTTCCGCGTGATGATACGACCCTTGTTGTTGCCCTCGAGGATCCGGCACTTGACCTGCATCGCCTCGCCGTGCATGCCGGTGCTACCGATCACCTCGACGACCTCTGCCGGCGTCCCATCGTCAGCCATTCACGTCACCCGCGGAGGGCCGCGATCTGACCGGCGAGCTCGTCGATGACCTCTTTCGCCTTGCCGGGCTTGACGATGGCGGCAGCAGTTGAACCGACTTCGAGGCCGGAGGCGGCGCCGATGTCGTTCTGCCGGTTCACGTAGATATACGGGATCTGCTTCTCGTCGCAGAGCGGCCCGAGATGCATCACGATCTCTTCCGGCTCAACATCGGCGCCGATCAGCACGAGCTGGGCGGTGGAACGCTCGACGGCTTTCGTCGCCTCGTTCGCACCCTTCTTGATCTTGCCGGTGTCTCTTGACAGTTCAAGCGCTTCGAGGGCCTTGTTCTGGAGCTCCTCGGGCGCCTCATAACGGACGTATCCTTTTGCCATGACTTACCTCATTCAGGATTGCGTAGTTCCTTCATCACTCATCAGCAAGTGAGGATGGGTCCATATATTTTTCCACCGAGCCTTCATAAAGGTTTGTAGAACGGGAAGGGATCTCCCGGATTCGAGAGATCTTCGGCCGAATCTCCCGAAGATATGTGCGTCATGCGCGTCGGTCAGTCAGTCAGTCAGTCCCTGGCAACCGGTAGATCTGGACCCCGTCCTCGAGGTAGATAGACTCGAGACCCGCCCTATCCAGGTTGACCGCGTACTTCTGCTGCTCCAGTTCCCCGACGTAGATGAGCCGGCAGCCGTACTTTTCCATCAGCTCAATCGTCCTTTTAGGCTCCTCGTACATCGCCTCGACATCAGCTGGGCGGATCCACCACCAGTCGTCCCGGTTCGTCCGCCACTGGAGCTCGTGCGAACGCTTGCCGACGATCGTGGGTATACCGGTGAACGACGATATGGGTGCGCCGAAACTGTAGTCGTCCCCCACCGCCTCGACGATGCAGCCCCCTCCCCGGTAATCTTCCAGGAAACGCACGGCACCGGCCGTTCCAGGGTGCTCGGCATCCAGGTAGGCGAGGCCGTCAAGGGTGTGCGAGCCGCCCTTGAACTGGATCCCGAGAAGGTCGCGGCCGACATCCGGCTGGAAGATAACGGGGAACGCGATCAGCAGGGCGATGCACAGGACCGCCACTGACTTCTGGACTCCCGGCGTCACCTCGCCAGGACCGTACCGCTCCTGGAGCCACCGGCCCGCGATGCCGGCACACCCGACGCCGAGGAGGAACCAGGCGATGTAGTAGAACTTGTGCATCGTGTTGGTGCGGAAATACTCGTTGTCGAAGGCCTCGCGGAAGTAGACCAGTTCCACCGCGAGGATCACCAGGAGGCCCACAACGACGAAAAGGTCCTCGATCCGCTCCGTCCGCCGGGCGCGGACGGCCATGAGGGCAAGCAGGACGGCGACGATCGCTGCCGAATAGTACCCGAGGTAGACGAACGGGACAGCGACCAGGAAGAGGTACAGATGTCTCGGGACGACGCGAATAATGGCACAGACGACTACCGCGAGGAAGAACCCGTGGGTGAGCAGAAAGGTGACAGGCTCGGACGGAGAGAGGACGAAAAGCACCCCGTGAACCGAGCCCGGCTTGAGAGCCAGGAGGTAGGGGACGTAGAGGCCGAGGCCGAGAATGGGCACGAGGAGTGGGTACAGCAGGGCCTGGCGTGACGTCCATCTACCCTCCCGTCGTTCACGCCACCAGATGAAAAGGCCGACGAGCACGACGAGCGGGCCGTAGACGATGATGTCCCACGAGTTGATCCCGGGCATCGAACCGACCGAGAGAGAGGTGAGGCCGATCACCACCCAGCGCTGATTCGTGGAGAAGTCGCTCCAGCGAATCCAGGCGAAGACCAGAAGGGCGATCAGAAAGATCTGGTTGAACATGCTCATGACGAGCGCGTGAGGGTCCCCTAGGATCGAGGAGAAGAACGGGTACTCTGTCAGACCGTAGGCGATCGCGTGGCGCGAATGATCGAGGGCCGGGACCAGGGCTTTCCCCGAACCGAGCTGGACGAGCGCAATCGGATTGACCAGAACGAGAAGTCCGAGCGGGAGCCATCGGTGACGCTCGAGCAGGAGGTGCCCGACCATGAGTAAGTTCACCGCGGAGAGCCCGAAGACCGTCGGTAGCACCAGGTTGAAGACGATCCGGGCAGGGACGCCTGCGAATAGGCCGAGCTGGGCCATGAGCCAGTGGCCGAGATAATAGTAGATGTTCAGGGTCCCGCCCGCAAACCAGGGGTCGAGCGGTGTCACCACCGGGCTCCGCATGATCGACGCGATCCAGGCAAGGTCCATGAACTGCTCGGAGTAATGCGAGACGTACGGGTTGAAGAACCGGAGCTCGAGGACGAAGAGGAAGAAGACGAAGAACGCCAGTTCCCACTGCCAGGTTCCCTCCCACTCGGCGCGCCCGAACTGCCGTCGTGCGACCCCGGCAACAAGCAGAACGAGGAATGGTATCAGGACGAGCCATGTCGGGAGGTGAGCGAGCCCGAGATACCAGGATCCGGCGAGAAGGGCGAGCAACGATGCGGTGAAGGCGGCGGGGTAGGCAAGTTTTCCGAAGGTCGGCCTGAGCAGGGGCCAGACTGAAAACTGGAAAAGTTTCAAGACTGCAAGCCAGGCGAGGACGAAGACCGCCTGGTCACCGAACCCGATCATCGCCTACGCTCCCGTGACCCGGTAGATCTGGACGCCACCCCGGTCGTATACCGGCTCGATCCCGGTTGTCGGGAGCGAGACTCGATACGACTGGCGCTCGAACTCCCCGACATAGAGGTAGTCGACGCCGTATTTCTGCAGGAGGCCGACCGAGCGCGATGGGTCCTCGTAGATCGCCTGGAGGTCGGCTATCCGTTCCTGGATCGGGCCGTAGTCGTTCCGCCACATAAACTGGTGGAAGGTCCAGCCGACGACCGCCTGCATCCCCGTGAAAGAGGAGACTCGAGCAGCATACGAGTAGTCGTCTCCCTTCGCCTCCGCGATCACATGGGTTCCGGGGACCGACTGGAGATACCGAATCGCCTCCGCGTCTCCCGGGTGCTCGCGGTCCAGGAACGCAAGCCCATCGAGTGTGTAGTGCGGGTGCGAAAAGGAACCTGCCGCCACGAAGGGCGACGCGAGCAGGATCAGAACGGCCGCGAACGCCGCCGCCTGCCGGCCCCGGCTCGGGACGGACGAGAGTCGGGCCCTGATCCCCTCCCGGTTGAGGGTTCTGCCGAGCATCACGAAGGTCCCCGTCCCGGCAAGGAGCCAGGCGGCGATGTAGAACTTGAAGACCGTGTTCATCCGGAAGTACTGGTCGCCCATGTTATCCTTCAGGTAGACCAGTTCGCAGAAGAGCGCGATCGCGAGCCCGAGCAGGACGAGCAGGTCCTCGGGCCGCCGATCCGTCCCCTGTTCGATCAGTCGGACGGCCAGGACGACCAGGGGGATGACCGCGAGCGCCGCCGCCACGTAACCGAGAAGCAGGAACGGAAGGGCCGCCGCGACCAGGTACGGGCGCCTCCTGAGGTCGCCGGCACAGGCAGTGTAGGCGATCACGAGAAAGAACCCGTGGACGAGGAGGAACTGAACCGGGTCGGACGGGGCGGCAACGAGCCCGACGCCCTTGATCCCCTGGGAGGCAAGGGAGAGGTAGTACGGGGCGTAGAGCGCAATCGCCAGCACCGGGCCGACCACCAGGAGATGGAGGGCGCTCACCCTCCCTCCGGGGGGGGCGTGCCGGTGCTCAAGCCAGACGACCAGAGCGACGAGGACCGTGATCGGCCCGTAGAGGAGCACGTCCCAGGAGTTTATCCCGGGCATCGCACCGAGCGATAGGGAGATGATCCCGATCAGGACGATGCGAGCCCGTTCGGAGAGACGGCTCCAGCAGGTGAGGGCGAAGACGAGGAGGGCGATCAGAAAGGCCTGGTTGAAGATCCCGATCACATGGGCGTGGAGGTCGCCCCAGGTGAACGAGAAGAGCGGGTATTCATTGATCGTGTCCGTGATCACCCGCGTGCTATCCCAGGCGACCTTCGATAATGGATTGCCCAGGATGAAGAGCTGTATCGAGGCCGGGTTCGGCAGGATCAGGGGGACGATTGGGAGCCAGCGGAACCGGTCGAGCAGGAGATGCCCGACCATGTAGAGGTTGACACCAGCGAGCGCCAGCACCGTCGGGAGCCCGAGGTTGAAGACCAGGCGGGACGCGACCCCGGAGGAGAGACCGAGGACACCCATAATCCAGGAGCCGTAGTAGTAGTAGACGTTCAGTTGCCCACCGGCGTACCAGGGGTCGAGAGGTGGAACCACCGGCTCACGCATGATCGATGCGATGAACCCGTGGTCCATAAACTTCTCGGCGAACGAGGCTGAGGGATTGATGTACCGGCACTCGAGGAGGAAGACGAAGAGGACAATGAAGACCGCGTCCCAGCGCCAGTTCTCGGAGAGAGTTGCCCGGGAATATTTTCCGAGGTGGGCGTGCCAGGCGATCAGGACGGCAAACGGAAGGAGCGCGAGCTGTATCGGGAGGTGAACAGTACCAAGGTACCAGGCGAGAAGCGCCAGTCCGAGCACCGAGGCGGAGAACGAGACCGGGTAGGCAAACCGCCCGAAATGCGGCCTGAGCAAAGGCCAGACTGCGAGTTGGACGAGCTTGATGACCGCAAGCCACATGATGATCGCGAGGGCCTGGAACTCAATCGCCAACGGACTCCCCCCGGATCACCTTCTTGTCGAAGACTCGTTTTATGACGACGAACATCCAGTCCCCGAAGAGATAGACTGAGACCACCCCGCCAAGCACCGTGACCAGGTTCTTGATCAGGTGGTCGATGAATGCGACGAGGGTTGCCGCAACGTGCGGCATTCCGCCGCGCTCGAGGATCGTCTGGAGCGTGAACTCGTATGTGCCGAGCCCGCCCGGGGTGATCGGTACGGCCTTGACCAGGTTGCCGATCACGATGGCGAGGACCACTGTCGGGATGTCCAGCGGCGCCTGGAGCATCAGGACGACGAAGATGCAGACCGTGACGTCCACGATCCAGATGAAGACCGAGACGCCGCCCAGGACGATGAGAGACCGGACGGAGAGGGAGACGGTCCGGATCTCCTCGAGCATCTGCAGGATGAGGGCGATGACCCGGTTCTCCGAGCGTACCCGACCGACCAGGAGGAGCACCAGGAAGAAGAGCGCGCCTCCGACGAGCGGGATCATGATCATGCTGTAGTACTCGGGAGGAAAGTTCAGGAAGAACGGGACCGAGACCAGGCCCAGGAGCGCGACCGTGAGGATGTCGAAGATCCGCTCCACCAGGATCGAGGAGAGACCCTGCGAGTAGGTCGTCTCAAACTGGTGCTTGAGGAGGAAGACCCGGACAAGATCACCGAGGCGGGCCGGGATCACCAGGTTCGCGGTCTGCGACACGAAGATGCAGGCCATCGCGAACCCGAGAGTCGGTCGTACCCCGAGGCCGTTCAGGATCAGGCGGTACCGCCAACCCCGGAGGGCCCATGCAAGGACACAGACGGCGATCGCTGCCCCCAGGTAGATCGGGACGACGTGCGCGAGCGCCTCGACCAGGTCGGCCCAGATCGGGACCAGCATGTAGCCGATGATCGCGATTGCGATGATAGTCGGAATGACGATCGCGCTAATCCTTCGCCACATGGAGCTGCCACCAGAGCCGGAAGACGGCGCTTCCCATCTCGATCACGTCCTTAGGTCGGACCGTGGTGCCGGGCCCCTCGGTCCACCTCACCGGGATCTCCAGGACGGGATACCCGGCGTGCTGCCCCCGGACCAGGACCTCGGTGTCCCAGAACCAGTGGGGCGATCGGACCTGGTCGATGATCGGCAGGAGCCGGTCACGGTCGAACGCCTTGAACCCGCACTGGTGGTCGTAGAGACGAGAGCCGAGCACGGACCGGACCAGCAGGTTATACCCGCGGCTCGCGAACTCGCGCCCCCCAGACCGGACGATCTGCGAGCTCGGCATCAGACGGGAGCCGGTCGCGATCGCCGCCCCGTCCCGGATCGCACCCACAAGCTCGGAGAGATGCCGCATGTCGGTCGCGAGATCGACGTCGTAATAGCAGACGATAGGAGCCTTCGATGCCCGAAACGCGCGGTTGAGGGCTCGACCACGACCGAGTCGCTCGTCCGAATGAAAGAGGCGGACACGGGAGTCCCGACCCTCGTACTCGCGGACGAACTCCGCGGAGCCGTCGGTCGAGCCGTCCTCGGCGACAACGAGTTCGAAACGGTCGGAGCACTCTTCGAGGGTCTCGAGAGAGATCGGTATCGCCGTTCTGAGGGCCGCCAGGTCGTTGAAGACCGGGAGCACTGCCGTCAGTTCAGGGTCATGCATGTGCGGCCCGTCTCCCGACGCAGGTCGCCACCTGTTCACCCGCAATGATTGAACCCTCCATCGACCGCTCGGGATAGTTAGGCCACGAGAACATGCCGGCCATGTAGAGACCGTACTGTTCGTAGTTCGGGATCAGACGGCGGTAGCCCGTCCTGTAGACCGGGCCGGCATACGGGTCCACCTCGAGGTGATGCCAGTGGACCTCGTCACGTGCGACCCTGAACCTCTCGCAGAAGTCGGAGAGCATCCGTTCGCCGTGTTCGGCTGGCAGCTCTCCCGAGTAGTAGGAGGCGAGGTAGACCAGGTGCTCCCCGTACCGTTCGAACGGGACGAAGTTCGTGTGCGCAACCACCGCCCCGTAGGGAGCTTCGTCCCGCATGTTCAGCCAGTAGATACCATCGGTGACCTCCCGATCGAGGGCGAGGGTCATGCAGGCAGCTCCCTGATAGGGGATCGGTTCGAACGGGACACCGCTTGCCGACGCCAGAACCTGGGGGGGGATCGTGGAGATGACGGTGTCATACCGTCTCCCTTCGACCGCCCAGGTGAGCGTGTCGCGCTGCATCGACGTGACCGGTGTCTCCGTGTGTATCGCGCATCCACGGGCTTCCAGCTCCTCCTGGAGCCGGTCGATCAGGACCTGGAAACCGTGCCGGAGATACCCGAGGCGCTCTCCCCCGGGAGTCCGGTTCGACCGGATGGCGATCCGGGAGACCAGCCACGCCGCTGAAACCTGGTCCCGCATCGGTCCGAACTTGGACCTGAGGAGGGGTTCAAAGAACGAGGTGTAGACCGATCGTCCGACATGATCAAGGATGAACTCCCGTGCCGTCACGTCATCGAGCGCTCTTCGGTCCAGTTTTCCCGCCCGGAGAGTCAGCCAGGCGAGGCGAGCCTTGTCCAGGACCGTCAGGTGGGGATAGGAGAGGATCTCGATCGGGCTCGAAAGAGGGTATGAGCGGCCGTTCACATGGTAGCCCGTGGATCCGGTGAGCCACTCGAGTTCGTCTGAGAGGCCGAGTCGTTCAAGGAGGGCAAGCAGGTGACGGTCCCCCTCGAAGCAGTGATGATAGAACGATTCGATCGTGTAGGTGCCGCGGTCGATCGAGGAGAGGCAGCCTCCGAGCACAGGTCTTCGTTCGAAGAGATCGACCTCGTGATCGGTTGGAAGCGAAAGGGCCGCTGCGAGCCCGGTAAGTCCTCCTCCGACAACACAGCACTTCATCAGTAGATACAAGGTTTAATGCAAAAAGGATAAGAACGTTTGTGAAGTTGAATAAAACCTCATAAACGTGAGGGACGCATACTATCTCACACATGGATCCGCTGGAGAGTGTCAGACGATGAGGGTCTTCTTTATCGGGTTCGGCCAGGCCGGAGGCAAGGTCGTCGACATGTTCATGGAGCAGGACAAGACCCACCTGTTTCGTGCGGTCGTGGTGAACACAGCCCGAACCGATCTCCTCGGGCTCAGGCACATCCCGATGAAAGACCGGGTGCTGATCGGCCAGACGGTGGTCAAGGGCCACGGTGTCGGGACTGAAAACGCCCTCGGTGCGAAGATCACCCGCGACGAGATCGACTCGATCGTGACGGCGATCGAGGGGATAGGGACGCACGATATCGATGCATTCGTTATCGTAGCCGGCCTTGGAGGCGGAACCGGATCGGGTGGCACCCCTGTCCTGGCACAGCATCTCAAGACCCTGTACCAGGAGCCGGTCTATACGATCGGCATCATCCCGTCCCCGGAGGAGGGACGGCTCTACTCGTACAACGCGGCCCGCTCTCTCACGACCCTGGTCAACGTCGCCGACAACACGTTCATCTTCGACAACGCGGCCTGGAGAAAGGAGGGTGAGTCGATCAAGACCGCCTACGACCGGATAAATGACGAGATCGTCCGCCGGTTCGGAGTCCTCTTCCGGGCCGGCGAGGTCGGTCAGCAGGGTGTCGGCGAGATGGTCGTGGACTCGTCTGAGATCATCAACACCCTCCGTGGCGGGGGGCTAACGACGGTCGGTTTTGCCAAAACTGATGCCATCAGTGCCCGTCAGAAGCAGCGAGAGGGAACCCTCAGCGCCCTTCTCGGAGGGCTCCGGCGTAAGGAAGGAGCCGAACAGCAGCTCCTGGGCGACGACCGTTCGGCAAAGATACTCTCTCTCGTCCGGTCCGCTGTCCTCGGTCGGCTCACCCTTCCCTGCAACTTCCACTCTGCCACGAGGGCCCTGATACTGCTCGTCGGCCCGCCTGAGGAGATGGACCGGAAAGGAGTTGAGACAGCCCGCTCCTGGATAGAGGAACAGATTGAAGGAGAGGAGATCCGGTCGGGCGACTACCCCATTAAATCGAACTACATCGCCGCGATCGTGGTCCTCGCCTCGGTCAGTGACGCCCCCCGCATCCGGGATCTGCTCGAGATGGCAAAGGAGACGAAAGAGGAACTCGCCAGGCAGAAACCGAACGGACGGACCATGTTCGAGGGCGGTGTCGAACCGCTCTTCGAGAACGATACGGAGAATGCATCATGAACGCTCTCGTGCGCATCGCCATCGCCATGCTGCTCGTCTGCGCCCTCTCGGCCGCGAGCAGCGCTTTCAAAGTCGAGACCGCCGAGGTCTCGCCCGACGGGGCACTCCAGGCAGGGGTGCCAGTGACCGTGAACGCAGTCGTCGACTTCCCGGCCATCTCCGGGAGCACGTTCCCGACAGAAGACACCTTCTCGCTCTTCTCCGAACTGGAAAAGCCGAAATGGTCATGGGCCATCGTGATCAGCGGCAACGAGAACCCGAAGCCCGAGGGATACGGCAAATTCTTCAAGATCAGCGGGTTCGAGCTCGAGTACCCCAAGGAGACGTCGGTCAAGCTCCGGGTGGTGCTCGAGGGGACAGTACCCCAGGTGAACGCGTCGCAGAACCTCACCGTCCTTCGGTTCCAGTGGCTCGACCAGTCGAGCAAGGTCCGTGACAACGGGGAGTACAAGATCGAGCGGAAGGTCGTGAATCCCCAGGACGTGACGAGGAACCTTGACCAGGCGCGAACGGCACTCACGGAACTTCGGGGCGAGATCGACGCGGAGGCTGCGAGGGGCGCGAACACTACCGAGGCAGAACGGATGTATGGTGAGGCAGAGCGTCTCCTGAACACGGTCACGTCGGCAGATGTCGCGTCCCAGGTAGGAGCGATCGAGCGGATCAATTCCCTGGTCGAAGGGGCGAAGGGAAACCTGGACCGCTCGGGAGCGGCGGCAGAGATCGACCGGGCTACGACCCAGGTGAAGAATGTCGACGAGATGCTCACGTTCTTCAAGTCCAACAGCGACCTTGCGAATGATCCCCGTGTCGCCGCTATCACTATCAAGCGCGAGAGCGCCCAGCAGTCCCTGACCAGCGCGATGGACAGCATGACGGACGGAAACTTCAACCAGGCGAGGATCCGGGCGAACCAATCCGCTGAGAAGGCGCTCGAGGCGTACAACGACTCGGTCGAACTCCGCTCCCACTATGCAGGAGCCCAGGGCACACCCAGCGGATCGAATACGACGACGAGTGGAGCGCAACAGGGGAGTGGGATCCTCCCATACATCGTCGTGATCGTCGTGATCGCTCTTGTCGGCCTTGGTGTGGTCCTCTACCAGCGTCGCAACCGCTGGGACGAGCTCGGATGATTCGAACCACCACGAAACTCTTTTTTTGATGGAGACCTGCGTCGGAACACCGGTGGTGAATCGCATGGTCGAGGGCTCATACGACGCGGTGAAGGATCACCTGGAGAGGTTGATCTCTTCCGTCCAGAGAGAACTGGTCGCCGAGACGGAGGCGCTCGGAAGACTCGAGCGTCGCGATGTCCGGTCGCTCGTCTCGAACCTTATCGTGGCGGACCTTGTCCTCGCAAACGGCCTGCTCTGTCTCATCGTTCCCGAGTACGCCATCTACTGGATCACGGCCAGTTTTTTTCTCTACGTAATCAACCCGTTTCTTCTGTTGGTACCCTCAACTGGCACCGTCAGCACCGAAGCGTCGAACGGTTCAGGGGTCCGGATCACCGAACGCCTGGGTGAGATCGGGCTTGGCGATCATCGCTGGCTGATCGCACGGATCTTCTGGAACTCGTACTTCATCAACAGCCAGCCTCTGGCGCCGGCATTTCTCGCCGTCTACGGACTCAATATCATCTTCGCCTTCCTCGGAGACTTCGGGGTCCTCGGGTGGCTGATCATATTCCAGTCGGCCGCCATCATGCTCTTCTACCTGGCGATCGCCGTCTTTCGACCGTACACCGGCGGGTTCCTCGAGTCCCTGATCGGTATCCAGAACGAAGTCTACCGGAAGATGCACCGCCATGTCGAACCGCTCTGGAAGGTAATGCTGCCGATTGGCATCGCTGCCGGCTTCGTCGCCCTCATCCTGATTGCAGCCATGCTGCTGCCGGGGTTCACCCTCGGGGTGATCTGGAACTCCCGGGCCACCGTTACCGGGCTCGGTTTCATCCCGGTCCTCTTCATCCTTGTCTGTCAGGTGATCCTGGTGAGGTACGCCCAGGGAGAGTCGAGCCGCCGGCTCGCCCGCCAGCTCCGGGAACGAAAGGTCGCCACCCTCAAAAAATACGTCGAGATACCTCTCCTCGAGTGTCAGAAGGCGATTGACCCGGCCGCACCCTCGAGCCTTGACCGGTACGCCTGTGCGTACTCGGATATCCGTGCGACCTTCTTCTCTTCCAGGGTCTATCGTGTACAGGCACAGGACCTTGCCGGTTACCTCCCGATCTGGGTGGTGGTCCCGGACCTCGACATGCTCCTCAATCCAGAGACCATTCGTATACTGGACGAGCGCCCCGATTCCCGGCAGATCATCTGAGGGAAACGGCAGCTCAGGCAGGGGGAACACGACCACCGAGTCCGAGGTCGATCCCACCGAGGTCGGCAAGGGCCCGCAGCCCCGGACCTTCCATCCTCCACAGGACATGTCCCGCGGCAGCTGCGAGGGAGCCGCCACCCTCCACGGCGCGGCGGAGGGATTCGATGGCAGGCTCGCCGATCCGGATTAGACCGAGCGCAGCGATGCCACGCAGTTCCGCATCACCCTCCGCCGCGAGAAGCGAGATCAGCGGTTCAACCGCCGCCGCACCGATCTCTGCCAGAGCGGCACCGGCGTAGCGGCGAAGATCGGGATCGTGATGGTCCTGAAGCGTCCTGACGAGCGGTATTACTGCCGGTTCTCTGATCCTGGAGAGAGCGACAGCGTAGTACCAGCGGAGATCATCTTCACCGGCGGCGGCAAGCGCCTCGAGAAGCGGCGCAACAGCATCTTCGCCGATCCGTGAAAGCACCTGCACGGCCTCCCTTCGTGCATTCGTCCCTCCAACCCGGACCTGTCCAATCCAATGCCCAATCGAGTCCATATCAACCAATCCGGCATTCGCCTGCCTCCATACGAAGCCTGCCGAGTTCAGAGTGATGGATCGCTCGATAGATAAACAATACGAAAAGAGTTGGGAAGACCGGTGACCCGTGAAGGGTCAGGCGACCGGGTTGAGTCGGAGCAGGGCGACTGCCGCTGCTCGCCGGACAGACTCGACAGGGTCCTTGAGGGCGATCAGGAGACCTTCGATCGCCCCCGCCTCCCCAAGCTGGCCGAGGGAGTCGGCCGCACCTGCGCGGACTCGCGCGTCCGGGTCCTCGAGGGCGATGGTGAGGAGGGGAAGGGCGGGAGATCCAAGTCGCACGAGGGCCGACACAGCCCGCGTACGAACGAAGCGATCGGTGTCGGCGAGTCGTTCGATGAGGACAGGGGCAGCCCGCAGGTCGCCTATCTCGCCCAGAGCGACACAGGCCTTCCAGCGGACGTCAGGGTCGTCGGAGGCGACGAGAGGGATCAGGCTATCGAGTGCACAGGGGCCGAGTTTCACGAGGGCTTCTGCCGCTCGCCAGCGGACGCCCTCCTCGTCGGGCCCCTCGAGGGCGGCGGCGAGGGCGGGCAGTGCAACCGGATTCCGGAGATCACCAAGAGCAGCGATGGCAAGGTGCCGCACAGACGGTTCGCACCGCGTGAGCAGACGGACGAGACGTGCCGAATCACCCCGCTCGCGCAGGTACGCCACCCGGCGTTCGGGGACGAAGAGGCCGGCGATCAGGTCGTACAGGCCCATGCGTGTAGGGGGATGGACGCCGGAGGGGATAAGGTCAGCTCGTGGCCACCGCCACGCAGTCCTCGAGCGGTGCAAGGCGCGCCTCTGCCCCACACATACTCGGCAGATACGCGTATCCCTTCCCGCTGTTCGTCATGATCGCCCCGTACCGTTCGAGCGCGGGCGAGACGACCATGCAGGTGTCCGCATAAACCCGTGCGCCGCTCCGTTCGATCGCAGCGACAGTCACAGCGTGCTCCTGGATCACGCGCCGGGCCGCGAAGACAAAGAGGGGTTTCGTCGTCCTTCGCCCATCGAGAAGGGCCGCGATGCGGGCAAGTTCCTCTCCAGAACAATGAGGACATCCGAGGGCAATCGCCTCCACGGGGATTTCGGACCAGACCGCCTCGACCTCCTCCGCCGTAATGGTGATCGTCTCGAGCTCCGCGGTTTCAAACGGGAAGACCCGTGTCTCAGGGGTGATCCGGTCAACATGGAAGAGGGCGACGGCCCCAGTTGCGGCCATTGCCGCCCCCAGTGTCTTGAGGCTGTCGCGGTTCGGCCGGATCCCGGAGAAGAACGGTATCCTCGCCCCCACCTCCTTGCCGGCGAGGACCCCGAGCGCCCCATACCACCCACTGTCGGGAGTGTCGGGGGCCCCCTCGACCCTGATAGCGACCGTCGGACGGCGGTTCTCGACACGGTGAAGGCCATAGAAGGGCGTCTTGCCCACCAGGGCGGCGGCGAGCGCCGAGGGGCCGCCCTCGCGGTTGGTCCGCGCACCGATCACCGAGTTCGCGTAACAGACCGCCGATGACTCGGACCACGCGAGGTGGTCTCCGTAATTCGTGAGAGAGAGGTAGTAGGGTGTGCAGGTGCACTCGAGCCTGATACCGAGGCGCCGATAGACGCGGACCACCTCCTCCTGCTTGCGGGCGAAGTCACCCGGGACTCCCATCTCCTGCCACCGCTCCAGGTCCATGCCGACCGGGTTCAGGACGGCAGGGACCACCGCCCGCGCGTCGAGGGACGAGAGCCATTCAAGGCCCCAGTCCCCAATCGTCTTGTACGACGCGCCGGAGACCTGCGCAGAGGCGATCGGGACGAGTTTCTCCGCTCCGTAGACGGTCCCGAGTCCTACCAGGAGCTCCATCAGACGCTGCCGGGTCTCTCCGAACTCGCCCGATAGGACGCGCTCGTCGTCGCGATCAAGCTGCATCGTCCCACCTCGCCCGAATGAACTCCTCTTCCCTTCCAAGGTCTATGGTCGCATCGACCCCGATCTTGACGTTTGTCCCGTCGGCCATCCGGGACGGATCGAGAGACGAGCCGCGTGCACCGACCACCACCAGCAGGTCGGTGTCACCCCGCACCCGCGTCGCGATCGCGTACTCGACCTCCTCCGGGTTGCACGGGTCGATGTCCTCGTCGACGACAACGACGTGCTTGAGCGAGGTGTGAGCGGCAAAAGCGGCCATGCAGGCGTTCTTACCGTCGCCGTTGGTCGCCTTTTTTACCTGGACCACCGCGTGCAGGTACCCGCACCCTCCCGGTGAAAGGTGGACGTTTCGGACCGTCGTGACCCCGGCGACCGCACGAAAGATCTTGGGCTCGTAGGGGGCTCCCATCAGGACCTTGTGCTCCGCGCCTCCCGGGAGGATGCCGTGGTAGATGGGGTCCTGCCTGATGGCCATTCCGGAGAGCCGGATCACCGGCTGGACCCGGACCGGGTCGTAGGTTCCGGTGATGTCGACGAACGGCCCCTCGTCTGCCGTTTCAGCTCCCATCTCGCCCTCGAGCACGACCTCGGCATCGGGTACCAGCACCCCGTTCGAGCACTCGCGCACCCCGATCTCGCCCCCGAGGAGCTCGGCCGCGTACGAGAGCTCCCTGCCCTCCGGCACGCGGGTACAGGCGGCGAGCATCACGGCCGGGTGGACACCGATCGCGATCGCCACCGGGAGGGTGTCGCCTGCCTCGCAGGCCTGCCGGTGAAGGTTGAAAGTATGGCGCCCCTCGACGATCCGGGCTACGAGCCGATCCTTTCCCTCGACGAGCATCCGGTGGACGGAGGCATTCTCGACCCCACCGTACCGCGAATAGACGATTCCGGCTGTGATGTACCGCCCGGCATCCAGAGGGTAGTGCTTCATCACCGGGATCCGGTCGAGGTCTACACAGATGGTGGAGATGGGACCGTCGGTGCCGACCCGCCCATCGAACCGCGCGTCCGCCAGGGTTGGGAGGACCCGGTCCGGGGGCAGGTCGAGGGCCCGGGCGATCGAGGCCCGGTCAGAGACCAGGTTCATCACGCCCCGCCATCCCTGCCCGAGGTCGTCGAATAGGAGCATCCGATCGGTCTGGGCCGACCGGCGGGGTGCGTCATGGACCGTCGAGACCGGCTCGGAGATCTCGATCGCACCCCCCTCTTCGCGTACGCGTGCAATATAGTCCCTCATCGTGACTTCGTTATGCATCATATCCCTCCCACGTGGGCCCGAGGGTGTGTTCGACCCCCAGGTGGTCGAGTACCCGCCCGACAACCATCTCGACCAGGTCGTCGACCGTCTCCGGCCGTCCGTAAAATCCGGGGCTCGCGACCATCACCGTGGCGCCTGCCTCGTCCGCAGCGAGCATGTTCCTGAGGTGGACCCGTGAGAGCGGCATCTCGCGCACCAGGAGGACGAGCGGCCTTCGCTCTTTGAGGGTGACGTCCGCGGCCCTCGCCAGGAGCGAGGCGGAGAGCCCGTGGGCGATCGAGGCGAGAGTCTTGGTGCTGCACGGCACAACGGCCATACCGTCCGACCGATGTGAGCCCGAGGCGATCGCCGCCGCGAGGTCGGTGTTGAGATGGACGACCACATCGAGGTCGTCGTACCGTACTCCCTCATGCATGGCGATCGCTCGCGCCTGTTCCGTTACGACCAGGTGCACGGTCGCGTCAACGGTCAGTTCCTCGAGCAGACGACGGGCGTATGGGGCGCCGCTTGCCCCGGAGACACCCACCACGAACTCCTTTCTTCGGCTCATTATCCCGGCTCCTGCGTACTCGTTGGGCGGGGGGGTTCAAGAGACTATGCCGCAGACATGAAGACGCACGCCTTATCCGTTCTCGTGAAGAATACACGGTGACAGATGCCTGCACCACCTGAGCGCCGGCTCGAGGACCTCTCGCGGCTTATCATCACTCCCCCACCCTGGCCCCTCTCGGTCGCGACGATCATCCTCCTCGGCCTTACAGTCGAGGTGATGTCTGCCCTTGGCGGGAGGGCCACGACCGACACGGTAGACTGGTTCGGAGTGCTCGGTTACCTGGCCCCAGGGCTCGCGGGCGCGGTGCTCGGGGCGTGGACGGTCCCCCTCTTTCGCCGGGCCCCCGATTGGCCAGCGCTGCTTGCCGCAGCAGGGACGGTGCTCCTGGTCGTGGTTTCGCTCATGCCGGCACCGCTCGTCCTGCCAGGCTCCTTCCCCGGCATGTACGCACTGGCGATGGGAGTCGTGAGCGGATTCGAACTCCTCACTCTGGCGGTGATTGCGGACCGACACCTCTCCAGGGTACTGGTACCAGCATTCGGTCCAGCCCTTGTTGGCACTGCCGCCCTCGTCTACGAATTTGGGCCGACCTCAGCTCTGCCTGTCCTCGCGGCAGTCACCGTCTCCGGGCTTATCGTGCTTTCCTTCATCAGATTCATCGAACGTCCGGTGTTGGCTGCCTTCGGAGTTCCCCTGTTCGCCCTCTCGAACGCCTTTGCAGCACACCTGGTGACCGGATCCCACAGGCTCGATGACTGCTTCGAGCGGCTCGGCGAGGAGGTCGTGGTCCATCACTCGACCCTCCACCTGGTCCGCGAGCACGGCCCCCCCGTCATGGTGACTGTGCCGAACCTCCACCCCGGCCCGCTCGGAGATATCGGCTCCTCGAACCTGCCGGCCGAGCTCGTGTCGCGTCTCGATGCAGAGACGTTCGTCCTCCACGGATGTGCGACCCACGACTTCAACCTCGTCTCCTCGAACGGTGTCGAGGCGATCGCGGTTGCGATCGAAAGGGCTCGTGAGACCCTCGACTTCAGGCCTCTCGCGGGCTCCGCCATCAGGGTCCGCGAGGGGACGGTGGAGGTGCTGGTCCAGCCCTTCGGCGATACTGTGCTCGCAGTGGCCACGCGGTCACCGCTCACGACCGATGACCTGGACTTCGGGATCGGGCTTGCGATACAGCGGGGCCGGCACCCGTTCGCCCATGTGGCGTTTGCCGACGCGCACAACTGCATGCACGAGGTGCCGCCGCCGGTGGAGGCGGCGTCGCCGCTCGGCACCGAGTACATCGCTGCATTCGACCTCGGGGTTCAGGCGGCTTCACGCGTGACACAGGGACCCTTCGAGACGGGTACCGGACACAGAACGGTCCCGTTCGGCCGGCGAGAGGGATTCGGCGAGCTCGGGGTCCAGGTCCTCGCGGTCCGTGCCGGCGACCAGACAACTGCCTGGGTGCTCTTCGATGGCAACAACCTTCTCGCCGGCGTCCGCGAGGAGGTCCGTCTCGCGCTCCTCAGTCGAGTCGACGAGTGCGAGATCCTGACGACCGACACCCACGTTGTCAATACGCTCTCGGGACGGAACCCGATCGGACTCGCCGTCCCCACCGAAAAGTTCCTGCCGTACGTCATCGGGGCACTCGACGACGCACTCGCCGACCTTGGACCGACGATGGGCGCCGGATCCACGGTCCGGATCGACGGGATCCGGGTCTTCGGGTACGGGCGGGTCGGCCAGCTCGGAACGACTGCTGCGGCGCTTCTGGCGATGCTCGGGCCGGTCTGCGGGGTGCTGCTGGCGGTCGGCCTCATCTCGACGCTCGGTGCGTACCTGCTGCTCGCGTGACTGCCGAGGCCCAGAGGGAACGGCCAAGAGTCGACACCGATGCACTATGACAAACCGACCGGGGAAGACTTATAGCGAGCCCTACCCGATCAGAACAGTATGACAGGGGAGTACTCCCGGTACGGCGGTGTCCGGTTCGGTCCGCCGGACCTCCGGGCGCTCGCGGACGAGGGGTACTCCGCGGTGGACATGCACGTCCACACCACTCACTCGGACGGATTGGTGCGGGTCGAAGACGCCCTGGCGCGGGGCCTGCGGATCGGGGCATCGTTCGCCGTCACTGACCACAACACGGTGACAGGCGCGGTCGAGGCGGTGCGTGCGGCGGGCGAGGGCCAGGTGATTGTGCCTGGAATCGAGGTCTCGGCCGCTGAAGGCCCCCATATCCTCGTCTACTTCTATTCGATGGACGACCTGGTCGACTACCACCGCGAGGTGGTCGCACCAGCGCTCCAGGCGAGCCCGTACCTCGCGACAACCCTCCCAACGGAGGCGGTGCTCGCCGGTCTCGACGGTCGCGACGCGATCGCCATCGCAGCCCATCCCTTCGGGTACCTCTTTCTCTGTCGGGGCGTCTGCAAGGCGATTGCTGCCGGGGAGCTCGCCCCCGAGGTGCTCTGTCGCCTTGACGGACTCGAAGGTGTCTGCGGCGGAATGACCCGGACCCAGAACGAGCGGGCGATCGCCTTCGCCGCCGATCACGACCTCATCCTGACCGGGGGGACCGATGCCCACCTGATCTCGGAGCTGGGCAGGGTCGTCACCATTGCGAAGGCCGATTCGATTGAGGGATTTCTCAGCGCTGTCAGGCGCGGAGATGCCCTGGTCTGGGGCCAGGAGAAGAGCATCCTTGAGAAGACCTTCCAGGCGACGGCCGTCCTGCCCAGTTATGCGCCCTACCTTGGTTCGTCGATCGAGATCCAGTGCCGGCAGAACGCCCCGCGCGCTCTCCGCTTCCTGAAAGGTGAACGACGGTAAGACTGGAGACGACGACCCGGCTCCACCCGGTCAGGCAACCGGTCGCCTCAGAGGAGGACGTCGAGGATGATCCCCCCGGCGTAGAAGACCATCGCACCGTGAAAACACGGCAGGGCTATCATGCCGATCTGCTCCTCGGGTCGGCGAAGGAGGAGGAGGTTTGCAACCATGACCAGAGCAAGTCCTCCGACGAGCCCGAGTCGGCCCGGGAGACCGAGGAGAGAGGCAAAGAGCGTGGCTGTCGCACCGTGGACGAGCGAGAAGGCGAAAACCCAGCGGGACGCGCCGGGCATACCGTAGAGCACGGGGATGGTCGCGAGGCTACGCACCCGGTCGTTCGTAACATCCGCCATGTCATTGACGCCGAGGTGGGCAAGGGCGAACGGATAGAAGAAGACGAAGTAGAGGAGGGCGGCGATATCCGGGTGGCCAAGGACGAGGTACCCGGCGACGGGAAAGAGGGCGAAGTCGGTCCGTCCGAGAACCTGCGCAACCGGGTAGCGCTGCCGGCGCTTCAACCGCTGGTACGTGTACTCCGCCAGGTAACTCCACGCCATGATCACGAGGATATACGCCGAGTGGGGGAACGGCAGGCTTACGATGACGATCACCGCCAGTACACCGAGGGTGACCGCCAGGAGCCTCGCTCGGGAGGGAGAGACCGTCCCCTCCGCCAGGGGGCGCATTCCAAAGGGCCTCCAGTACCGGGTGAGGCGACGGTCGACATCCCGTCGGTCGAGATCCCGATCGACAATGTCGTTCATGACCAGCCCGGCACAGAAGCCGAAGAGCGCGATCAGGACCGCGGCGAGCACCAGGGCCCAGGTCAGCCCGTCGTAAAAGTTCGAGGCGAGGAGGGTGCCCGAGCAGAAGAGGAGAGGCCATGCCGGGGCGAAGTGGATGCGGACGAGATCCAGGTATGGACGCAGCCGACCGAACATCAACACGCTCCCGAGATCATTTCCAAGCCCGGGGTGATAAACACCGGTGATTCGTGTCAGGCACCCCCGAACGCGCCGAAGCCGGCCCAGTAGTACGGGTGAGAGAACGGTACATCGCCGAGTTCATGGATCCCGGATTCGAGCCAGGGAAGCATCTCGCGCAGGTGCGGCAGATCGGCGGTCTGAAGCCATGCAACGACCGTGTCCGCTGGAGCCGTCCTGCAGTCGGTCTGGGCAGACTGGAGAGCGGCGGACGGGGAGACTCCCGGTGTGCCTCGATGGGCGAGGTACCGGGAGACGAGGAACGCTGTCGAGATCGGGTTCACCTCCCAGAGGTTCGCGACCACGGCACGGGCGCCAGCTCCCAGGAACGGCCCCGGCAAGCCGATGTATTCGGCTGACACTGCCGTGCGGGCGAGACTGCTTTCGCATGCTGCGAGCACGACACAATCGGCGTCGACCATCCCGAGTTCCGAGAAGAGATCGATGAACGAGAGATCCCTGCTGCCCCGGAACAGGAGGGCGGACTCGGTCGGCCGCTCTGGGATGTGGCGCCCATGACAGGCGAGCACCACATCCCCGACGGCCGAACCTGTGAGTGCGTCGATGACGGCACGAGGCGAACCGGCCGCGTACGCCGGGCGGTGTTCCCGGTTGAGCACCTGGAAGAAGACCAGTTCCTCGCTCTGTTCGTCGAGGACGAGCCTGGGGAGTGGAAGGATGGGACGTGGCGGTCGGCTCCGCGACGCGAGAAACTGGACAAGGGTCTGGCAGTAGGAGACGATAACCGACGCTCCGAGCACGCTCCCGTCCACCGGCAGCGAGTGGTACGGGACTGCGTTCATCTCGTACCGGGGAAATATAACCAGCCGTCGCCCGCGCAAACGGTCCTTATGTGCCCGAAGGAACGCTCCGAAGAGCCGCTCGTGTTCGGCAAGGAGGGTCTTGAGCGCACCTGCCATGGCGGACACTGCGGAGGCACCATCGGGAGTGGACGCTTCCCGTCGGAACGCCTCGTGCGCTTGCCGGAGGGCCTGCCTGGTGACACCCGCGAAGGTGTCGGCAACCACCTCGGTTCTCTCCAGGTCCACGAGGACGAGCGTCGACCGCAGTCGGCCGATCTCCACGAGCAGCAGACAGGTCGGTTCCTCCGACAGGTCCATGATACGCCGGGCGACGGAGTCGGCATCAAAACGGTCCGCGCGCGCATGACGGGTCCGTTCGCGTGCCCTGATGTACGCCGTGCGTTCACTATACCGGACCGGATCTTGGACCTCGGCCAGAAACGCATCCGGCTCGAGCGGTTCCGGGCCGTAGAGTCGGAAGACTCCGAGCCTCCCGGCCCTGATCGAAGCCCGTGTCGCAGGGTCGAGATCGTCCCCGAGCGTGTACTCGGCGTGGATGTCGTCGGCCATTTTGGGTCCGTTTGCCTCGAACTCCGCGAGGAGGTCGGCGACCGACCCCATTCCGGCTGCGACAACGAACGCATTCGACCCGAACGTGAGGGCGAGCTGTTCTGCGACAGCCCGACTCACCGGGAGGTTCTGCCCGCGCAGGTGCCGCTCGAGAGCGATTCGACCAAGCCGGTAGGGTCCGAGCGGACTCATCTCGATCGAAGACGCGGCCGCTGGGTTATCCCGGCCTCGACGAACTTTCTCCGCCTCATGCAGGGTGCGCTCGAAGAGACAGTCCCCGAGTTCTCGCAGCGACAGGCCGCGCCAGTAGTCGAACAGGCCGGCAGGGTCGGTCTCGTGTTCGACTGCGCGAAGTAAGAGTTTAACCGACTCATCGAAGTGCCCCTCCTTTCTCCGGACGTACCCGAGGAGCCGAACGAGGTGGCCAAACTCGCTCGCCACTCCGTGCTTCAACGCCAGGTCCAGGCCGTCCGAGTATGCACGAGCGACCTCGGGGAAGGGAGCCTCCGTCATGGTAAGAAGCAGACCTAAAAAACGGTAACATGACGCGGCGAGGATGACCGAGCCCGTCTCGAGGTGACGATCGGCCGAGGTCCGGAGCTCGTCGGGGGTCACCGTCTTCAGGTCGGGGCGGTGACCGTCACTGTGCCAGAGCCAGGGCGATTCGTCCGTCAGCCGAATCCAGGCAAAGTCGGCGTCTGGATGGTCCATCAGGGGGTTCGGCAAGTCATCATCGGAGTAGAGGCGGGTGTAGTACCCCCTGGTCATCAAGAGCCGCGATTCGAGCGAACGCCGAATACCGTCCAGGCGGGGTCCGAGGGAGGGCGTCTCGTCGATAACCCGGACGAGGTGGACCAAGGCGGTCTCCAGAGAGTGGAGCCCGAGGTCTTTGTTCGCCATGAACTGCGCATCGGCATACAGGAGAGCGGCCGGCAGAAACTCGGCAAGGTCACCTGACCGGTGCGCGGCCAGCTGGTACAGGTAGGCAAGCCAGTACCCTCTCTGTCGATCATGGTGAACGAGGCTGCCGATCGTCTGCCGCATCCGGTCGTGCTCCACCGGATTCCAGCAGGCGTTTGCAAGCTCCTGGACGAGCCTCTCCTCCTCCGTCTTGATCCGCCCGGGGTCGAAACCGAGCTCCTGGACACGGTCGAGCACCCGTGTGACGACCCCGAGGAGTTCCTGCCCGGGCTCGCCCTCCCCCCTGGACGGATCAGCCATCGAAAGTCTCACCCGACCGTGTACTGGTCGGCCATTCCAGTGGGGTCGCTCTCGAACGTGAAAAACCAGGAGGGGCCGACCAGTTCCCCGACCAGCGTCGCCCGGACTCCGATCGGTGTGCCGCGCGGGGTTCTCAGGATCATGCAGGAGGTGAAACCTTCATCGAGCTTCGCCTCCTTCACCTCCCAGTTGACCTCGCTGTTGTTCCTACCCGTGCCCCGTACAGTCACCTCCCGGGTCATCCATTTCAGGGGGACGGTGATCTTGACATCGAGCATGTCGGAGACTGGGCCGGCCGCCGGCCCGAAGACGAACATGAGCCCCTTTGCAAGGTCGACTGACAGCGTTCCGAGATCCGTCGTGTGCTCCACGAGCTCCCGCGTCGGGAAGATGTCAATCGCCACCGGCGGTTCGCTGGAGGAAGGTTCACCCGTCACCGTCTCGTCCCTGTTCGTCTTCGGGCCAGGCGAGAGTTCGACCCGGAGCCGCAGGCGGCGCATGCGGCCCTTTCCCTCAGGAACGAGGATCGAGAGCGGCAACTCGGCAAGGAAATAGGCGTATCGTTCGAAGTCCGGGGCCATCGGACCGAGGGGGGTCGTTCCGGGTTTCGGAGCGAGTTCGTGCCAGACGATGACGCTCGGGAGCTGGAACGTGATCTCGTCAAGCAGCCCCTGTGCCGCTGCGTCGTCGATCCGTTCGAGCCGCCTTCCGAGCGTGGTGTTCAGCAAACGTTCAGCCTCCCATTCGGGGATCACGGCAGGGCGCAGCCTCAGGTCCGTTCCGGCCATTGTCGTCGTACCTCGCCAAGGAATAACACAAGCAGTATAATGAACCTGCCCATAGTAATCGGCGTGCCCCTCCCGGAGAAGTCGGGCCCGAGGAGGGGCGTCGGGTTCGCGATTCGCCGGTAGACTCGCACCGGGGCGTCTCATTTTAGCCGGACCTCGGTCACCGCTCCGTGTCCGAACGTGAAATCATTTTCGCGATCACCACCCGACCATCATCACGAAGAACATTGAGATGAGGAAGATCACGATGCCGGCAGCCATCGCGACCATGCCGAGAGAGCTTACACCCTTCTGTTTTGCCATATACCCGAGGATGATCGCACCGATCCCGAGGATCGGCCCCGCGATGAAGAACCCGATCACAGCGAGAGCGATACCGGCGTAGGCGAAATTGCGGCCTGATGCCAGTTCCGCATCCGAATGGGCCATTTCTCCCGGGATAAACTGCGATGGACTCTCGCGGAAAGGAGGCGGTGTGCCGGATGGAAACGCGCCCCCGGAGGGAGGTGAGGGAGATTGGCTCTGGCTGAGGTCGCCTCCACAGTTTGAACAGAAGCGCTGGTCCGCCTTCTGCTCCTGCCCGCAGAAAGGACAGTACATGAGCGCAGGTATTCTCACAGATTAATAAGCCTTTCCAAATTTGTTACAATATATAAATAATTACCTTTAAATATCGCAAAGGCACTCAGGTGTACACCACGCGCCCTCGGGCCGGGGGATGCATATGGCTGGACAGAGACGGAGGATCACGAACCTGGACCACAACGAGTACGAACACCCGTTCGACCGTGCCGCCCTCCAGGCGCTGGAGGCGACGCCCGGACTCGACACCCTTCTGGAGAAGATCTGGAAGTACGGGTTGGAGAACCTCCTGCGGGTCCAGTACACGGGCAGTTACACGAAGATCACGACGAACCACTACCCAAGGCTCAACCGCCTCTTCATCGAGGCGGCTGAGATCCTGGAGATCGATCATTCAAAGGTCGACTTCTACCTGATCGGTGGTCAGCAGGTGAACGCCCACACGACGGGGGTCGAACGACCCCTCGTTGCAGTCTACTCCTGGCTCGTGGACATGATGACCGACGAGGAGCTTCAGTACGTGATCGCTCACGAACTCGGGCACATCAAGAGCCGGCACGTGCTCTACCACCAGCTTGCGTCGATACTGGTGACCTTCGGACAGATCATCGGCAACGTGACGCTCGGGATCGGAAACCTCCTTGCCACCGGGATCCAGATACCGCTGATGCACTGGTACCGGATGTCGGAGTTCACCTGTGACCGTGCCGGACTCCTCGTCGTGCAGGACGTCGACGTCGTCAACTCAGCCACGATGAAGATGGCGGGAGTCCCCTTCACGCAGAAGGACCAGATGAACCCCGAGGCATGGCGGGACCAGGCGCGGGAGTTCCAGGACTACGACTACGATACCCTGAAGAATATCTCCAAGCTCTGGACCCTGTACAACCCCGGATCGACCATGAGCCACCCTTTCACGGTGATCCGGGCAGCAGAGATAGAGAAATGGGTGGCGGACGGCTCGTACGAGCGGGTGCTCCGGCGTGAGACAGCTGGCGCAGGACCCCGGATTGGAGCAGGGGTTGTGGTCTGCCAGAGGTGCGGCAACCCACTCGGCCCGCAGAACCGTTTCTGCCCGGCATGCGGAGCACCCGTGCTGGTCCAGCAGCCGGCATCCGGCGGGGGGTTCTGCACCGCATGCGGTAACCGGCTTCTCGGGTTCGAGGAGTTCTGCCCAGGGTGCGGGCAGCGTCGGCGCCCGTAGCAGCGACGCCGTGAATGATGAAGAGATAGACTACCAGGTGGAGACGATGACGGAGAAGAGACAGAACCAGCCCCTCACGAAGGACAGGATCGTGGGCATGCAGGTAGTGGACGCCGACGGATACTTCGTTGGGAAAGTCCGGGACATCTCGCTCTGTGTGGGTGAAATGGACCAGGCGCTCGTGATCGAGACGACGGACGGAGAAGAAGAGGTGCATCGCTGGAGCGAGGTCGCCGGCGCCGGTGACCTGATCCTGCTCAGGCCTACGGCACCCGAACCCGGTACCATACCGGCACAGGCAACCGAGCCGGCGTCTCCTGGAGGAACGGCGCGCCATTGCGGGTCGTGCGGTGCCTCCCTCGATCCGGGAGCACTCTTTTGCGGTTCCTGCGGAGTGAGAGTGGCGTAACTGCGAGGATGAACTCTGGGGCAGGGAGGACGAAAAGAATACCACGAGGCCCGGGGATCAATCGGGAGAGATCAAGGTTTAGAGGTCTGGACCGGCGCGAGGGAGAGCGGGGTAAGGAGTCAGGACGCCGCATTGAGCCGATCGATGTAGTCCTCGAAGAGGTGGATCCGCGTGGAGACGGGGAAGGGCGACCCCTGGATGCTGATGATCGCGTCCCCTCGAGCGAGCGTCTGGATCTCGGTGTTCATGCTGGTGAGGTTCTGCTTCGCGTTTCCGGCGACGATGTTCCGGTCCAGCTGATCCGAGAGGCCCATCACGACGTACGTGTTCAGCTGAGCGAGGATCCGGGGGTCGATGTTCTTCGGCTGCTGGGTGATGAGGCAGAGACCGACCCCGAACTTGCGTCCCTCCATGGCGCACTCGCGGAAGACCTGGGTCGACTGGTTCGCGTTCGCAAGGACCCGCTGCGCCTCCTCGATCGCGATCACGACCTGCCGGTTGCCCATGCCCTCGGCAGAGATCGTATGCGTTTTGTGGGTATGCAGGATCGACCGTGTCATCGAGGCGAGGGCGAAGAGCTCACCTCGCTCGCTCATCCCGGGGATGTCGATCAGGACCACCTTGTTCTGGCGGAGGTCGTTCAGGATTGCCGGGATCGACGAGCCGAACCGGTGGAAGAAGGCGCGGTTCTCCTCGACCAGCGTCTCGACGCGGCGCTGGGTCATGTGGAGCGGGCCCAGGCTGTAGTTCCGGAGCGTATCGGTGATCTCCGGGTGCCGGCCGATCCCGCTCGTCGTCTTCAGGGGGGAGGGGAGGGAGTCGACCCCCTCGTTGACAAAGAAGTCGATCACGTCCGATCCCGGCAGGTTGTCGAGCGATTCGACCACCTCGACGAGCGGGAGGGAGAGCTCGTAGAGGAACCCGAGGTCACCCATCCTGAAGTCGTCATGCTCGAGGCGGAGCTCTTTCAACCCGAAGTGTTCCCGCTCCTCGGGTGGACGGGTCGAGTAGACCGAGAGGCCGTCATGAGCAGCGGTATACTCGATCAACCCCTTGACACGCCGTCCTTTGACGCGGTACCCGGTCACGTACTCGCCGTGAGGGTCGATGATCAGGAGGCCGAACTGGCGCCGGCGCATAGCGGAAGCGCAGAAGACCTTCATGAAGTTGGACTTACCCATGCCTGTGGTCGCAAAGATCCCCATGTGGGAAGAGAGGACCTCCGACGGGATCGATACGGTCACGCCCTCCAGCACCCCGAGCCCGGCACGCATCAGCCCGACCTCCATGTCCCCCATGGAGCGCTTTAAAAAGTCCAGGTCGGCCTGGTCAGGGCGCGAGACCTCCGAGAAGGTGGTCGGGGCGGTGATCGGGGGGCGGAAACGTCCCTCGCCGTCCACGAGTCCCAGGGGGTGAAGGTTCACCACGAGGTGCGGCTCGGCGGAGAAGGCACCGGAAGCGGTCTCGTGCAGAATGTCCGTGACCTTGGAGTAGAAGATGAAGTTCTTGTCGTGGTCGACGAGCTTGAGAATATCCCCGACGAAGAGGACCGCCGTGGACGGGACCACGATCTGGTACGAGAGTACCGAGGTGTTGATCAGGCGAAAACCGGTCGAGCTGTCGGACATGAAGATATCCCCCCCCCGTACTTGAGGATTGGTCCCGGTGTGGATATATACAATCGCTTTGTGGACCGACCCAAGGGTTCAGGAGCGAGGCTCCGACGGCCCTGGAATGACTGCGGTCGGTAGCGACGAGATGACGGCTTCGCGGACGCGAGCCTCGAGACCGTGTACGGTGCCCACATCAGGCCGCCGGTCGGATCGTCGACGAGGACCTCATGGGCAAAATGGATACCCAGGTTCTGCATGAACGGCCGAACGACGTTTCGGACACAATCGAAGTTTTTCTGGCCGCTCCTCCCCGCTGCCGCCAGGAGGACGCCGCTCCGGGTTCCCCGCGCGGGCTGACCAAAGAGTGCGGCATGGGCGTGGATGGCCTGTGCCCGGTCGATCAGGGCCTTGAGACCAGCAGGAACCATATTGGTATAGACAGGTGTGCAGACGACCAGGAGGGGTGTGCCACCGATTCTGGGGCCGAGATGGGTCATGTCATCGTCGAAGGTGCACTCCCCCGTGTTGTAGCACTGGTAGCACCCGATGCAGGGGTGGATCTCGAGGTCGTGCACGAAGACGACCTCGACCGGCCGACCCATAGACCGTGCCGCCTCCGCTACCCACGAGGCAAGGCGGGCACAGGTACCATCTGGCCGGGGACTTCCCTGCAGCACCAGTACACCCTCCGTTGCCGGCCCGACCGGGAGGTGAAGTGACCGGTCCTGGGGCACCAGGAAATCGGGGGCGGAGCGAAGCGCCTCCTCCCAGTTCAGAGCTGCCCGTCGGGCTGCGGATTCGGCGTCGACGGTCAGGAGCGGCGGATATTCATAGGTGTTGGTCGTGAAGAGCGGGACAGTTCTGCCCCAACCCTCGTAGAGGAGAAGGAACCGCACCATCCCCGGGTAGACCGCGGAGAGGTCCTCCCGGAAGAGGGAGAGACGACCCACCCCCGCATTCGAGGAGATCTCGACTTCGCTCAGGAGTTCGCGCATCGACAGATCCGTTCCTGGGACCGGGGGGCTCTGCCGCCCTCTCCCGGTGCCTGGATCACAGGGTGGATTGGCCCGGTATTGAACCTGTCTTTTTTCTCCTGAAGGCTATCCGAACTTAATCCTCCATCATCCGGGAAGCAGCCTGTCCGGTAAGAGTTCGGCAGAGGAAGAATCATCACGAGGGATGACCGGGATCCGGCCCCCAGATATCCACCTGAACGGATACGGGGACCATGCCCTGTCTCTGTCACTACTCGAGATCATCGGGCCGGACGTCCACGACCAGCACACCGACAATTGAACCCGACCGGTTCCGGACGGGTGCGTACCCCGAGACAAAGGTGCCCCACTGGTCTGTGTAGATTCCGGTCGCACCGGGGGTCGAGATGCTGGCCGGCAGACCATTCGGAACCTCGATCAGGACGTCCCCCGGACTCGAACCGTTCGGTGTCCCGAAGGCTGCGTCGACCATGAACCTCGAGCTCTCGTTCCTCTGCTCGACCGTGTAGATAAATGCGGCCTTGGGATCTGACGCCTGGAGGGCCTGGAGTGATCGTTGGACCGAGACGAACTCGGTCGAGTTCGGGCCGAGAGCCACGGCACGGGCGAGCAAATCTCCATCGATCCCTGCCGCGTACGTTGCAGCCCGGGCAGCGAGTTCGTCCCGGATCGAGAGGTTCACCTCCACGGTGGCGGGACTTGCCTGGGACCCAGGAGTGGCAAGGGTCGTCGCGAGAGTGCCGGTCGATGCGTTCGGGCCGGGAGCAGTCGTGCACCCAGCAGCGAAGAGCATCGCTACGAACAGGGTTCCCAGGACGAGCATGAGCGATTGATCGGTTCGGACCATGTACGATGATCGGGTGCTGATGAGAAAAAGACTGTTCTCGGGAATTTCTGGGCAGACCGTCATCGACCGCCTCATCCGGGCTCTTCCGACCGATCTCAGCACCGGGCCGGGCGCTGCAGCACCAGGATCCGCCGGGTCAGGGACCGATGGACCCGCTGCTCGAACCGATCGATCACCTCGAGGTGGCGAGCCGCGATCGTGTCGATCGGCCTGTGGGTGACAATCACGGCCCTCCGGCCGGGTTTCAGGACACGGACGGTCTCGGCGAGGGACTGGTCGTAGAGCAGGTCCAGGCTGTCTCCCCGGATCTGGACGGACTGGCCATAGGGCAGGTCGGAGACGACGGCATCGACAGAGGACGAGCGGAGCGGGAGGTGTGCGGCGTCGGCGATCGCGACGTCCGCCCCGGTCAGGTTCTGCCGGGCCCCCCGGAGCATCAGGGGGTCGACGTCCAGCCCGAGTGTACGGACGCCGATGAGCGCCGCCTCGATCAGGGTCCCTCCAGTTCCCGTGAACGGGTCCACCAGGACCTCGCCAGGCTCCACGCCGGAGAGGTTGACGAGGGCGCGGGCCATCCGCGGCATCATCACCCCGGGGTGGAAGAATGGGCGGGAGAAGGGACGACGAGCATCGATAGAACGCCGGTCGGGTTCGAAGAGGAGCCGCCCGAGAAAGCACCGGCCCCCCGAGCAGACGAGCCCGTAGGTGACATCGGGAGAGGAGAGCGAGACCCGCCCGGCAATCAATCCCCCGAGGCGCCGCTCGAGCGCGAGCTCCGGCGTTTCGAGAACCGCCCCCTCGACCTTCTTCACCCGGACGGCGTACGTCCCGTCGGGGACGAGGTCGGCTTCGCGAACCATGGCATCGACCGCCATGTCAGTCGCCGGCGAGTCCGCGATGAATTCGTAGACCCGGTGGGTGAGAGCCAGGCGCGCCAGGCGCGATGGGTCGGAACAGTCGCCGACCGCCACCTGGGGGAGCGTCTCCTCGACGCGAACCGCGCACCGCAGCTCCGCCGTCGGGAGCTGAGGGTGCTCCCCGGAGAGGAGGCAGACGACCTTCATGCAGGACCGCTCAGAGGTTTCGCCGCATGCGGGCCTGGAGCCCGAAGTACTCGGAGAACCCGATCGCCGAACACTGGTCGACCGTGGTCGAGTCAAACGAGACCATGTCACCTGAGTAGAGGGCATTCGGCGACGACCGACCGAGAACCCGCAGTCCTCCTTTGTAGAGCTGGAGGTCGACCGTGCCATTCACCACACGCTGGGTCTCATCGATGAAGGCGTTCAGGGCGGCATACAGCGGTTCGTAGACGAGCCCCATGTAGGCGAGCTCCGACCACTTCTCGTCGACCATCACCTTGAAGGCCAGCTCCTGGCGGGTCAGGACGAGGCGTTCAAGGTCCCTGTGCGCGGCGAGCAGTACGGTGGCTGCGGGGTGCTCGTAGCACTCACGGGCCTTGAGCCCCAGGACGCGGTCCTCGACCATGTCATTCCGGCCGATGCCGTGCGCACCGGCGAGCCGGTTGAGCGCCATGATCAGGTCGAACCCCTTCATCAATTCCCCATTGAGGGCGATGGGGAAACCCTCCTCGAAGGTGATCGAGATCTCGACGGGAGTGTCGGGCGCCTTCTCGGGCGAGGTCGTCCAATGCCAGATCTCCTCGGGGGGATGATACGACGGGTCCTCGAGCAGGCCGCCCTCGATCGAGCGGGACCAGCAGTTCTCGTCCATCGACCAGGGCTTCTCTTTTACCACCGGCACGGGGATGCCGTGCTCGGCGGCGTACTCCAATTCCCATTCACGGGTCAGGTTCTGCTCGCGGATAGGGGCGACAACCTCGAGCCCGGAGGCGCGGACGATGAAATCGAACCGGAGCTGGTCGTTGCCCTTGCCAGTGCACCCGTGCCCCACCGCGAAAGCGCCCTCCTCCTTCGCGATCCGAACGCACTCCTCCGCTATGATGGGGCGAGCGAGCGAGGTGCCCATCGGGTAACCCTCGTACGAACCGTTCGCCCGGATCGAGGGGAAGACCCCCTCGCTGACGAACCGCTCGCGGGCGTCGATCGTGTAGTGCTTGTCGGCGATGCGCTCACCCTTCTCGGTCGCCATCCGGATGTCGTCCTCTGTCTGGCCGACGTCCACCGCAACGGTCACCACGCGGTCGTAGTCGTACCGCTCCTTCAGGAACGGGACGCAGATCGAGGTGTCGAGCCCGCCAGAGAAGGCGAGCACAATCGTTCCCTTGCCCATCGAGATCACCAGAATTCGCAGGGAAATGGTTCGCGGGACAGGGTATTAGAGTTTCACCCGGTTGGGGGAGACAGAGGAACCATTGTTCGGCGCTGCAAGCGCTTCAGGGCGAATGCGCCGACGGATGCAACCCCGAGCCCGAGGTTGAGGAGAGAGAGAGAGAGAAAACGGTCACCGAAGAACCCCTGGCTCATGGACGAGCCATGCAGGAGACCGAGAAGAAGCCCCAGATAGATGACCGGGGGTAGTGCCGCCATTCGGCAAACCGCACCCGGATTGGGGTGCCGGCCACGGTGATATCGATCCGCACCAGTGGAATCCGGCCCGAGTTCGGGACGATCCGGTCAAGGAACGGGAGGGTTGAAATCAGGACGAAGGGGGACCAGGAGCGTACGGCGATCAGACCCGGTGGAGCGTGATCCGTGTGGGACCGAGAACGAGGCGACTCGGATCCCGAGGGTGACCGGAGTGGAGTCGGGCAGGTGCAGTGCGATGACCGCGACGACGAGAAAGACGACTCGAAAGCGCCCGTGATGACGGCGCCGGCACGCGTCAACCCCCATCATGACCCCCTGCTGGGAAGACTACATGATGAACAGACCTCGTTCAGCAGGGATCAGTTGTGCCATACGAGAATTTTTCTGATCGATCGGAATCATCATCGACCGGCCTGCCCAACAGCTGACTGCATGACAGGCGGAGAGGATGTGTGCCGGCTCGAGGCGCTGGTGACGATGGACGAGCGGGGCCAGATCGTGCTGCCAAAGGCCCTTCGCCAGCGGTTTGGTGTCGGGCCGGGTAAAAAACTCGCCATCAGTTCGTGCGAATGCAACGGCGAAGTCTGCTGCCTCGTCCTGATGCGGGCAAGAAGCCTTGACGGGAAGGTGCGCGGGGTGCTCAGCCCGGTCGTGCGGGAGGTCATGTGATGGAACGAAAGGAACGGATCCACGAGACGGTGCGGAAAGGGTACACGCGAGTCGCGGAGCAGTCCTGCGGGTGTGGATGCGGCCCGGGCTGTTGCGGAAGCGCCGATCCCCGGGAGATCAGCAGCGCCGTCGGCTACTCGGGGGATGAGATGGAAGCGGTTCCCGCCGGCGCGAACCTTGGGCTCGGGTGCGGCAACCCGGTCGCCCTCGCCGACCTCGCGCCGGGCGAATGGGTGCTTGACATGGGCTCGGGCGCCGGCCTCGACGCGTTTCTCGCCGCCCGGAAAGTGGGCGACGACGGGCGCGTCATCGGTGTCGACATGACGCCTGCGATGCTCGATCGGGCACGCGTGAACGCCCGGGAGGGCGGATACGGGAACGTTGAGTTCCGCCTCGGTGAGATCGAACACCTCCCCGTCGCCGACGCATCGGTCGACGTCGTGATCTCGAACTGTGTGATCAACCTTTCGCCGGAGAAGGGACAGGTCTTCCTCGAAGCGTTCCGGGTGCTCAGGCCCGGCGGACGTCTCCTCGTCTCGGACATGGTCGTGGTCGGCGAGATGCCTGAGCGTGTACGGTCCTCGGTGTCGGCGTATATCGGCTGCATCGCGGGGGCCATCTCGCGCGAACGGTACCTTGCGCTCATCAGGCGGGCCGGTTTCGCCCATGTCGAAGTACTCGAGGAGGGCTCCTTTCCGCTCAGTAGCATGGCGAACGATCCGACTGCCCGGATGGTCATGGGAGATCTCGAGTTGACCCCGGACGAGGTGGCGGCGACCGAGTCCGCGATCGCCTCGGTGCACGTGCGTGCCTACCGTCCCGAATAAGGGAAAAGGAGAGAGTGGCAGCGCCGGGTCGATCCCGGCACCTCGATTTCAGGATCAGGAAGTCCCGAGGTAGTGTCCCAGAGGTTCGAGGGTGAGTCGGCTCTTGCCGTTCGCCTCGATCGCCAGCGCGGCGGCACGAGCCGCTGCGAGGGTCGTGATATACGGGACACTGAAGTCGACGGCCATCCGCATGATCCGGTAGTGGTCCTGGCGTGATGCCTTGTCGGACGGCGTGTTGACGATCAGCTGGATCTCGCCGCGGCGCATCATGTCGATGACGTTCGGCGACCCCTCCTGGACCTTCCGGACCAGGTGAGCCTCGATACCGGCTTTCTGCAGCACCTCGACCGTCCCCTGTGTCCCGTAGATCGAGAGGCCCAGGTCGATAAGGGTTCGGGCGATGAAGACGAGCTGTTCCGCCTGGTCGGACGTAACCGAGATGAAGACATTGCCTGAGGAGGGAAGGGCGTTCTCAGCCGCGATCAACGCCTTGTAATAGGCCCGGCCGAAGTCGTAGTCGATCCCCATCACCTCGCCGGTCGACTTCATCTCAGGACCGAGGACGGTATCCACACCCGGGAGCTTGTTGAAGGGGAGGAGAACCTCCTTCACCGCGACGTGGTCGAATGTCCGCTCCGTGTAGCCGAGCCCGGCAAGAGGCCGCCCGAGCATCACTCGCGCTGCTACCTTCGCGAGCGGGATCCCGGTCGCCTTCGAGACGAACGGCACGGTGCGCGAGGCCCGCGGGTTCGCCTCAAGCACGTAAACGGTGTCATCCTTGACGGCGAGCTGGATGTTGACGAGGCCGACAACACCGAGTTCGAGCGAGATCTTGCGGGTGTAATCACGGACACGCTCGATCACCGATTCGGAGAGGGACTGGGTCGGGATGACGCAGGCGGAGTCGCCCGAGTGAACGCCAGCCTCTTCGATGTGCTCCATGATCCCGCCGATCAGCACGTCGACACCATCGGAGACTGCGTCCACGTCCAGCTCGATCGCGTCCTGGAGAAACGAGTCGATCAGCACCGGGTGGGTGCGCGAGACCCGGATCGCCTCCTTCATGTAGGTCTTGAGCTCGACGTCGTCGTGGACGATCTCCATCGCGCGGCCGCCGAGGACGTAGCTCGGTCGGACTAGGACCGGGTAGCCGATCTCGTTGGCCATGCGGAGGGCGTCCTCCTCTGAGTAGGCGGAGGAGTTCGGCGGGCTCGGGATCGCAAGCCGGTCGAGCATCTCGGAGAACCGGTCGCGGTCCTCGGCCATGTCCATCGCATCCGGGCTCGTCCCCATGATCCGGGTCGAGAGGCCGCGCTCCTGGATCGCCTGCTGGATGGGGACGGCCAGGTTGACCGCGTTCTGTCCTCCGAACTGGACCATCACTCCCTCGTAGTCGTCCGAGAGGAGGATGTTCATCACGTCCTCGAGCTGCATCGGTTCGAAGAAGAGCCGGTCGGAGGTATCGAAGTCTGTGGAGACCGTCTCGGGATTGTTGTTGACGATATGGACTTCGATCCCCTCCTCCCGGAGGGCGGTCACCGCGTGGACTGTGCAGTAATCGAACTCGATCCCCTGCCCGATCCGGATCGGGCCCGAGCCCAGGATCAGGACCTTGCGGGAACCGGTCGAGGTAAGTTCGGAGGTGGGCTCGGCCGTGGAGTAGAAGTATGGCGTCTCTGCCGGAAACTCTGCGGCGCAGGTATCGACCATCTTGTAGGCCGGACGACCGAAGAGGGCCTCCAGGGAGGAGGGGGCGATTCCGGTCATCTCGTGGAGCTCGGCGATCGAAAACCCGTATTCCCGGGCAAGCCTGAGATCGGACTCCGAGGGGCCGGATGGGTCCTTCAACCGGCCTTCCAGTTCGACGATGTTTCGAATCTTCTCGAGGAAGAACGGGGAGATGAAGGAGAGATGCGCCACCTCCTCGACCGAGAAGCCCTGTCGGAATGAGTCGAAGAGGCAGCCGAACCGTTCGTCGGTCGGGTGCGAGAGGAGCATCCGGATCTCGTTCCGATCGGTATGGGTCGTGACGTCGGTGTCGAGGGAGCGGAGCGCCTTCTTGAACGCCTCCTCTATCGTCCGGCCGATCGCCATCACCTCGCCGGTTGACTTCATTGCCGTCGTCAGGGTCCGGTCGGCTCGGGTGAACTTATCGAAGGGCCAGCGCGGCACCTTGACCACGATGTAGTCGATGGACGGCTCGAACGAAGCTGGCGTGCAGCCGGTCACAGTGTTCGTGATCTCGTCGAGGGATAGACCGATCGCGATCTTGGCCGCGACACGGGCGATTGGATACCCTGTTGCCTTGGAGGCGAGAGCCGATGAGCGCGAGACGCGGGGGTTCACCTCGATGACTCGATAGTCCCCGTCCTTGAAACCGAACTGGATGTTGCACCCGCCCTGGACTCCGAGTGCGCGGATGATCTTGATCGAGGCGCTCCGGAGGGTCTGGAACTCATCGTCGCGGAGGGTCAGGATCGGGGCGACCACGACGGACTCGCCGGTGTGGATCCCCATCGCGTCGACATTCTCCATCCCGCAGATGATGATGCAGCAGTCGTTCTTGTCGCGCATCACTTCGAACTCGATCTCCTTCCACCCGATCACCGACTCCTCCACGAGGACCTGGTGGATGCGGGAATGCTGGAGACCAAGCTCGACGATCCGCCGGAGTTCCTCCGCCGTCGTGGCGACGCCGCCGCCGGCGCCGCCGAGGGTATATGCCGGGCGGATGATCGCCGGCAGGCCAACGGTCCTGAGGGCTTCGTCGATCTGGTCGATCGAGTTCAGGATCATCGAGCGCGGAACCGGTTCGCCGATCTCCTGCATGAGGGCTTTAAACTGTTCGCGGTCTTCGCCCCGGTAGATCGCCTCGAGCGGCGTGCCGAGGATCTCGACGCCCTCGAGAGCCCCCATCTCCGCCAGTTCGGCGGTCAGGTTCAGGCCTGTCTGACCTCCCATCCCGGAGAGGATCCCGTCCGGCCGCTCCTTTTCGATGATCTTCGCGATGATCGAAGCCTTGAGGGGCTCGATATAGATCACGTCCGCGGTGTCAGGGTCGGTCTGGATCGTGGCAGGATTCGAGTTGACGAGGATGACCTCGACTCCCTCCTCCCGCAGCGCGCGGCACGCCTGGGAGCCGGAGAAGTCGAACTCGGCCGCCTGGCCGATCTGGATCGGACCCGAACCGATCAACAGGACCTTTTTGATATCGTTCCGCCGGGGCATCAGATCCTCCGCATCATGTTGTCAAAGAAGTGGGTCTCGGTGTCCCGGGGCCCGCCATGCGCCTCGGGATGAAACTGGACGCAGTGAATGTCGAGGTCAGGGACCTCGAAGCCCTCGACCGTCCCGTCGTTCAGGTTTGTGTAGCAGGCATCCGCCCCCTCGGGGAGCGAGTCGCAATCGACGACGAACCCGTGGTTCTGGGTGGTGATGAAGATCTGGCCGTCGCGGTACCGGACCGGCTGGTTCGATCCCCGGTGACCGAACTTCATCTTGTATGTGGTCCCACCAAGTGCCAGGGCAGTGAGCTGGTTGCCCATACAGATCCCGTAGATCGGCAGGACGCCGATCAGATCCCTGATGCACTGGACCGCTTCGGTCGCGCGCTGAGGGTCCCCTGGACCGTTCGAGATGAAGAGCGCCGAGGGGTTCCATGCCTCGATCACGTCTGATGGGGTGTCGTGGGGGAAGATGCCGATATCGGCGCCTCGCTCAAAGAGGCTGATCACCATGTTCTTCTTGATCCCCAGGTCAAGGACCGCCACGCGCTTTCCCTTTCCCGGGATCTCGTAGGGCTCCAGAGTCGAGACCAGTGGGACCCAGTCCTGTTCGGTGATCGGGGCAACGGCGCGCGCCAGTTCGACCGCATACTCTTCCGTCGCATCGTCACCGCAGACGAGCGCGGCACGGAGCGCCCCGTGCTGTCGTGTCCTGATGGTGAGCGCCCGTGTGTCTACCCCCGAGCACCCGAGAAGACCGTGCTCCCGGAAGTACTGCCCGAGTGGCTGGTTCTCCTCGGGCCTGCCGGCGATCTCGCGCGTGATACAGGCAAGCGCCTTCACCTCCGGTGATTGAAAGTTCTTCGTGTCGACCCCGTAGTTCCCGATCTGTGGGAACGTGAACATCAGGATCTGCCCGGCATAACTCGCGTCGGTCAGGGCTTCCATGTAGCCCGACATCTGGGTGGTGAAGACGAGCTCTCCAGCCGTCTCGCCCTCAACCCCGAACCCAGTCCCGACGACCGAGGTACCGTCTTCGAGCCCCAGCACCGCCTTCATGTATAACCAGATCCATTGGGCGAGGATCGGTATTAACCGTAGTGAGGAGGCGGAAAAAAAGAGTGGAACCGGTCTCGAGCTCAGATGAGCTTGAAGATCGGGTGGTTCTCGGACTTGACGTCGATCCCGAGGTCGCGGGCCGCCTCAAGGATCGTGATGTCGCCGTAGGCCTGGGCCGTGATCATCGCTTCGACGTTCTCGATCGGACCGAACATGATCAGGTCCGCGCCGAGCGTCGAGGCGATCAGGTTGCAGCCGATATCGGGTGCCGACCATGCAGCCTGGATCATCCCGTCCATCCCACCAAGGTAGTGGTGGAGGAGCTGTGCCTTTACTTTGTCCTTGCCCTCGAGCGTGGCGGCCATCTGGGACGGGTTCTTCTTCGAGCCCTTCCACCGCTTGAGCCAGGTCCATGAGACGGTCATGTTGTGGTATGCACCGCCCGTGGGGTAGCCGTGGATCGCCTTGCAGGCGAGGATCTCACGGTACGAGCCGCCCGAGCCGAGCCCGAGCGGAGTCGCGGCCGTGTCGAGGATCGGGCGCGTGATCCCGCACTCCTCGGCAATCTGGATCATGCCCTTCTCCTGGCCGGCCACGCCGCCCTCGTTCAGCACCTTCTGGCGCCCGGCGACCGACGGGTCGGCCGGGTTGAACGCGAGCACGATCGCGGCGTTGACGTCGGACTCTGCGATCACATCGATGTTCTCCTGCCCGATCGAACCGTTGATCGAGTTGTAGATCGCACGGTCCGCCACGCCGACGTCGGTGACGTACTTGGTCGCATGCGCAAGAGCCGGGGGCGCCGACGAGTCCATCAGGAACGCCGTCTTGTTGTCGATCGACGTGAACCAGTCGATGTAGCTTTCGAACGCCTCGCCGAACTCGCCGATGATCTGGATGAAGAACGGGATGCCGGTGATGTCCGTCAGCTCGAGGCAACGGTTCCACAGGCCCTCGGCCGTCTCCTTGTCGATCTCGCCCGTGTGGTCGTTCTTCACAATCTCGTGCTTGTTGTAGAAGATCGAGGCTCCGAGCACGGTCGGGTACTCGCCGGGCTGGCCTCCGATCTTGGTGCCGTTGAAATCCCAGACACTCTGTTCCTTCTCAAACCTGAACATGGTTACTCACACCTCCATAGTTACTGCATCATTAGGGCCAGCTTCGGGAGCAGGACACTGAGGATGATAAAGACCATCAGACCTGCCACGAGGCCATACAGAATCCCGATGTCGCGACCGACCTTGCGGCCCACACGCTGTGCGATCTCGGCATCCGCAAACTCGATCTTCTTCTCGATGTCGTCGAGACGGTGCTCGATCTCGAGGAATTGGGGGTTCGCAGACGCAGCTGCAATCTCCGCGCCGGCACCGCCGGCTTCCTTGACCTCGACGACCATCGGTTCGCCGGCAAAGGCGCCCGGGTCGCGACCCGTCAGTTCGGCGATCTTGGCCTTGATCTGACCGAGGTCCTCGGTCTCCATGATATTGACGATCTCGATCTGCTCCTGGAAGCGTTTGATCGCAGCGTCGTCAACGTTCTCGATGAACGGAATTGCACCCTGGGCGCCGACGACCTTGCCCTTGTCCACGCCGTTCGCGTGGAGAGCGGCAAGTGTCTGGCCCGATAGGTGACCCTTGACCTCGGTACCGCAGAGGAGCAGGAACCGAATGTTCGGGTTCGAGATGATGTTTGCGATGACCTTCTCGAGCCCGAGGTTCTCGGTCTTGCACGAGCCGCAGATCGCGGCCCCAGCATCGCAGATGCCCTGCTCATCAAGGTGCGACCCCATCGTCGCGACGGCCACCGGGCTCTCTGCCTTGCCCGAGTGGAAGTCGCCCTGGATGATCGGCCATCCGCTGGCCGGTGACTTCTTGTCAGCCATTCTCCTCCTCCTCAGATAAACAGTACCGGCACCAGGACCAGTACCATCGCAACTGCTGCACCGACCGAAAAGCCGATGAGCCCCGATGCGTTGATCCCGGATTCGAGTTTATTCGTCCGGGCGAGGATCTGTCCCTTGTACTGGATGCCCGAGATCATGTTCTGGATCGCGACCATCCGGATCGGACCGGCTTGTGTGTTTTGTTCTGCCATCTCCTCACCTCACATCAGCAGGAACCCGATCAGGGCGAACGAAACGATCAGCCCGATCATGACTCCTTCGATCTTCCCCGAGTAGACCCCGGCGGCAAACTTGTCGCGGTACCCGATATCGGTGACCATCCGCTCGATCACCTTCATCCGGGCCGTGATCAGCGCAACCTCGCCCGAGAGCGGACGGGCCTCGCCTGTCGCCTCCTCTGCGCCGCCTTCCGCCTCCTTGACTTCGACGATCATCGGTTCGCCGGCAAAGGCGCCCGGATCACGACCCGTCAGTTCGGCGATCTTGGCCTTGATCTGACCGAGGTCCTCGGTCTCCATGATGTTGACGATCTCGATCTGCTCCTGGAACCGCTTGATCGCGGCGTCGTCAACGTTCTCGATGAACGGGATTGCGCCCTGTGCGCCGACGACCTTGCCCTTGTCCACGCCGTTGGCGTGGAGAGCGGCGAGCGTCTGGCCCGACAGGTGACCCTTGACCTCGGTACCGCAGAGGAGCAGGAACCGGATGTTCGGGTTCGAGATGATGTTTGCGATGACCTTCTCGAGCCCGAGGTTCTCGGTCTTGCACGAGCCGCAGATCGCGGCCCCTGCGTCGCAGATGCCCTGTTCATCAAGGTGCGACCCCATCGTCGCGACGGCCACCGGGCTCTCTGCCTTGCCCGAGTGGAAGTCGCCCTGGATGATCGGCCATCCGCTGGCTGGTGATTTCTTTTCCGCCATCGCTCTATCCCATCCTGATCAGTTGAAACGCGATGATCCCCGCGATGAAGAGCCCGATCGCCATGCCGTACCAGAACGAGGTGACACCACCGGCGATGACGAGGGACTTCTCGCGGCCGGGATAGGACGCGGCCATCGCGCCCTCTCCCGAGAGCATGTTCACGAGGTCGTCGGCGACCGTCTCGAGTAGTCCGATCTGCTCAAGGATCGGCGCGTACGACTCACCCATCGTGGTGACGATGCCGACCATTGGGTCGACGACCAGCCCGTATTCGGGAAGAACCTGGACGTACATCGTCAGTGTCCCTCCGCTTCAACGATGGGCTTGGTGTCGAGCCACGCGGCGGCATCCCGCTTCGAGAGCGTGATGTACTGCGAGTAGGTGTAGTACCAGCCGATCACCGAGACGATGATCGAGACGATGAGCGCCCCGATGCCGATGAAGGCGAAGCTGCAGATCGCGACCATCAGCATCGAGAGGAACCCGACCTCGGCCGTGAGCGTCAGCGTCCGGTCCTGCTTCTCGGACGGGCCGAGACAGGCATTGAACCCGTGCTGGAGCGCAATCGAGCCGAGCATGAAGATGGCCGCGAGAAGCCCGCCGCCGATGAGCGAGGTGCCGAACGAGTTCGCCGCCGCGCCGAGGACGGTCACCTGGATGACCGAGAGGGGCGAGAACGTGAACGTGCCCGTCGCCATCGCCGTGAACCCGATCATAACCAGCGCACCGACTGCTGCGAGTTCGGCGATCGACTGGATCATGACCGGGATCTTCATGGCAAGGATGTTGTTCGCTATGTAGCCCAGGATACCTCCGATGACGAGGCCGAGCACCAGCGCGACGATCGGGGACGCAATCCCGAACTTCGTTGCGAGGAGCATGGCGATCACACCGGAGCCGAACGCGAGCATACCCGCCGAGGGAACGCCCGTGCCGATACCGTAGCTGCAGAGCCTCTTGATTGTGTCCGAGCCCCATACGAGGGCTGCGATTGCACCGAGCCCCCCGAAGAACGAGAAGAGCTGGGTGCCGGTGACCGTGTTCAGGTAGGTCAGGTAGATCCCGACAAGCGAACCGATGAGTCCGTAGATCATCAGCGTGTTGTGGGGAAGACCACCCTCTGTTACCGTAATCTGTGCCGTCATGTCGTCACCTCAGATGTTCAGGTTCACCACCACGATCAGGATCGCGACGAGGCCGCAGAGCGCCGAGGCGACGAGCGATGCCACGATTGCCCGGGGGAACCGCTTGAACTTCGGGTCGTGCGGACCCTCGATGGTGCCCGTGATGTTGTAGGCCGCAAGCACTGCGTTCACGAGGAACATGCCGATCGCGAAGATCCCGGCGAGGGAGACGGCGACGGGCATGATCTGTTCGACCTTGGCGTCGAAGAGCGCAGGCAGGTACTGTTCGTAGACACCGAGCAGCATCAGGTAGATCAGCGTGCCGCCGCCACCGCCGAAGAGGCCGCCCACGACACCGCCGACGAACGAGATGAACGGCAGGCCGTGACCCTCGGTCCCCTGGCTCTTGTACTCGGCCTGGGTGTCGCCGGTCAGGGGGTCCTTCGCGACCTTGCCCGAAGCGGCGGGGATGCCCATGCCGAAGACGTAGATCACGTTGACCATCAGACAGGTGATCGCCATCATCAGGCCGCCACCGATCGCACCGGTGATCGTCGCGACGACCACGCCGAGTTCAGCCGCCCAGGCACCACCAAAGAGACCGGCAAGGCCGGCACCCGCAGCGAGCATCGCGACACCCGTCGCGATACCGGGAGCCTGTCCCATTGCAGCCGGCGCGCCGCCGACCGGGACGAAGTGAACCCCGAAGCCGATCAGGACACCGCCGAGGATGATCCCGAGCAGCGGCATCAGGGCGGCAGGGGCCAGGACGAAGACAATGCCGATGAAGATAACGGCGAGGACGAGCCCGATCACCGAGGAGACCGGGTCCATCGCACCGCCTGGGGCGGGGCCCGCTCCACCGAGAGCGCTCATGAGGAGGCCTCCTCAGGGGCCGTGTACGAGCCGTAGTTCTTGCGAGCGTAGACCTCGACCCAGCGGTCGATCACGACGAAGACCAGAATGATCGCAAGCCCGACGATGATCGCACCCCACCCGGCAGCGATATGCTCGAAGAGCACCGTACGCCAGAGTTCGAGGAAGACGATCAGGCCGAAACAGACACCCGATGCGGGACCGCCCAGCTTGGACGAGAACCAGCCGTTGTCAAGCGAGTTCCGCTGACCGGCCTCGGCGTACCGGACGATGTTGCCCGAGGCCGAGATCGGAACGCCGGCACCGAACTTCTGGTTCTGGTACTGCCGCTCCTTGCCGTAGAAGGGGTTTCCCGTCGCAGAGCCGGCCGCACCGAGCGCGATACCCCAGACAAGTCCGAGGAGCGGGAGCGGGAACGGGTGACCGAGGGTCGCGTTCATCAGGTAACACATGGCTACCGTCGTGAAGATCGCCACGAAGGCGTGGGCCATCGTGACCGAGAGCATCGACTTCAAGATGTCGATGTACACCGGCTGGCCGAACTTGGCCAGGCTTGCAGTGCGTCCGAGGTAACCGGACGTTGCGTAGACGCCCTGGACGAACGTCGCGATCGTTGCGCCGAGGATCAGCGCAAGGACCGGATTGACGTCCTTTGCCAGGAACGCCCACGCAAGGCCGGCTCCGAGCGTACACCAGAGACCGTATGCCGGGGGCTCCCCAGCCACCGCCTTGTTGAAGATACGGTGGATGAAGCCCATCTGCGGAGCGAGCTGGACCTGCGAGTTCGGGTCTCCCTGTGACCCGATATCGGACTCCGTGTCCTCCGCAGCACCGGCGACGGCGGCGAGCGCCCCTGCCAATGCAGTGATTCCAATTCCGAATACGATATTTTCTACCATTGAGCCTCCTCCCGTGCCAGTGAATAGGCGCATGAGAGTTTGGGAAATTGCATCGCCACGATATGAGTACAAACCCTTTGTGGTTCATCTAACGGTTGGCCGAGAATGAGTTAAAGGTTTCGAAATCTTGTCCGGAAAGACCGGTTTATTTTGCGTAATATCGGTTTTTAACCCGAAATTGTCGAATTTATCATAATTACTTGAGTTAATGAAACAAAAGTTGCGTAATA
>CASGHK010000025.1 GCA_949320185.1 uncultured Methanomicrobiales archaeon
ACGCCCACCGCCACCCCGACGGTTGAGCCCACCGCCACCGTGACCACGACGCCGACCCCCGGCGGCGAGCAGCCCTTCCCCGCGCCGCACGCCGTCCCGGGCACGGTCCAGTCCGAGCACTTCGACACCGGCGGGCAGGGCGTCGCCTACAGCGACTACGAGCCCGAGAACCTCGGCAACGACAAGGCCCTCCGCGCCGGTGAGGGCGTCGACATCGAGACCGAGAACGGCGTCACCAACGTCGCCTACACCCGGTCCGGCGAGTGGCTCCGCTACTCCGTCGACTCCGCCGCCGCTCAAACCTACGTGCTGAACCTCCGGGCCGCGAACCCTGACGCCGGCACCAAGGCCCTCAAGGTCTACGTCGACGGCGTCCCCGCCGGCCAGATCAACGTCGCCGGCACCGGCGGCTGGACCACCTACCAGGAGTTCGTCGCCTCCGCACCGCTCGACCTCTCCGCCGGCCGGCACGTCATCACCATCGCCTTCGAGGGCGTCGGCCGGGTCAACCTGGACTGGATGAGCCTCTCCTCCGGTGTCGTCCCGACGACCACCGCGACGCAGGTGCCGACCACCACCGCGGCGCCCACCGGCACCGTCACGGTCCAGCCCACCGTCACCACCTCGCCCTACGGCCCCGGCAACGTGATCCCGGGCCGTGTCCAGGCCGAGAACTATGACCGCGGCGGCCAGAACGTCGCCTACTTCGACACCACCCTCGCGAACGAGGGCGGCGCCTACCGTCCGTCCGAGAGCGTCGACATCGAGTACACCTCCTCCGAGGCCAGCCACAACATCGGCTGGGTCCGCGCCGGCGAGTACATGATCTACACGGCACAGATCGCCCAGACCGGCCAGTACACCGCGATGTTCCGCGCCGCGAACCCCGACGCCGCGACCAAGTCGATCGAGGTCTACCAGGACAACGTCCTCGTCGGCACCGCCCAGATCGGCTCCACCGGCGGGTTCGGCACCTACAAGACCTTCAGCCTCCCGCTCTCCCTCTCCGCCGGCACGCACCAGGTCAAGCTCGTCTTCAAGCACGACCGGTTGAACCTCAACTACGTCGAGTTCGCCCAGGGCATCGTTCCCACCACGGGCACGCCCACGGTCCAGCCGACCGCGACCGTCACCACTCAGCAGCCCGGTGACAAGACGGTCGACTTCTCCGCCGCCCCGGTCACCGGTGTCGCGTCGCTGAAGGTCCAGTTCACCGACCTCTCGAACCCCAAGCCGGTCAAATGGACCTGGGACCTCAACCCGACCAACGTCGGCTCGGTCTCCTGGAAGACCTCGACCAAGCAGAACCCCTACGTCTGGTACCAGAAGAAGGCCACCTACTCGGCGAAGCTGACCGTCACCTGGGCGGACGGCACCACCAAGTCGGTGACCAAGTCCAACATCATCACCGTTATCCGGTGAAGGCGCCCCTCCCCTCCTTTTTTTCCGTCCCACCCCTCTACGACAGGATTAACCATACCGTGTCACAGATCCTCCTGATGCGCGCTCTCTGGCCCTCCGCACCGCTCTTCGCCGCCGTGCTCCTCCTCGTCGCTCTCGCCGCCGGCTGCATCGACGAGGCCGATGATCCCACCCGTCTCTTCCCTGAGGCGACCTCCTCCGCGCCGCTCGTCGGGGCGACTCCCGTCCTGTCCGACACCCTCACCCGGTTCGCCCCGCCCGCCCCCGATGGCTGGCGTTTCCTCGCGCCCCCCGCCGGCATGACCCTGGACGAGGACGACTCCCCCCTCGTCACCGTCACCGCGAGCTACGTCCCCGTCACCGCGCCGAACGGCACCGCTACCGGCGATGTCGACCTGGTGATCCAGGACAACGGCGGCCAGCCGATCGGCTTCGCCAAGCTCCTCGGGCTCCTCGAGGGCGCCCCCCAGTCCGCCGGCGTGGTCACCCGGACCACCATTCGCGGGCACCGTGCCTACGAGATACGCGACGATCGCTCCATCAGCCTCTACCTCGTCGTCGCCGACCGCTTCATCGTCTATCTCGCCGTCACCGACGCTACGCCGGCCGACTACGACGCCTTCGTCGCCGCCCTCGACCTCGACGGCCTCGCACGCCTGCGATAGGATTAAACCTGCCGTTCTCCCTGACTACGATAGGATTAATATGACACTGATTCGCACGACACCCCTGCTCGCGGCCCTTGCCGTCCTCCTGGTGCTCGCCACCGCCCTTGCCGCCGGCTGCACCTCGAGCTCGAACAGCACCGCGTCCACCACCGCGCCCACCACATCCGTCGCCGGGACAGCGGTCGTCACCGCCGCCGGTACGGCACAGTCCGGAACGGCGGGCCCTGCCGTCGGCTACGACCGGCTGGTCCCGTTCCTGCCGAAGACCGCCGGTGCCTGGACCATCGACGGCGAGGGCGAAGGGATGACCCTCAAGGACAACGAGGGCCGCGACTACACCTTCGCGACGGCCGACTACACGAAGTCCGGGGATGAGAAGGCCGGCGGATCCATCGTGATCACCGACAGCGGCCTTGCCGTCAGCCCGCTCAAGCAGGAGTGGTCCTCGTTCACGCAGATCGACTCGACCGAGATGTCGATCAAACGGGCCACCGCCGACGGCCAGCCCGCCTGGCGGATCGACCAGAAGAAGACGAACGAGCACAGCATGATGGTCCTCGCCGGTGACCGGTTCCTGGTGAACGTCCAGGTAGCCGATGCGACCTCCGCCGACCTCGACGCCCTCGTCGACGCGATCGACTTTGCCGGCCTCGCCGCGCTGAAGTGACCGGCCCCTCCTTTTAATTTTTCCATACCCTGGAGAAATCCGGTTCCTTAATCTCTCGTCGCGGGGAATAGAGTAGCGGCATTCGATATGGAGAGGAGCATCGGGTTCAAGGAGCGGCGCTATATCGAGGAGCTCCGCATTCTCACGCGCTCCACAGCGGTCGACTGCATCATTGACGACCGGTTCGACCGGGTGATCTACGTGATCAAGCCCGGGGACATGGGGCTCGCGATCGGCAAGAAGGGGGAGAACATCCAGCGCCTCTCCCGCCAGCTCGGCCGCCGGCTCGAGATGGTGGAGTTCGCCGAGGCGCCGGAGGCCTTCATCGCCAACATCATACGCCCGGCCGAACTCGCGGGCCTCGCCCCTCCCGACGACGAGGGGAAGGTCGACCTTCTCCTCCGGCACCGTGAGGACCTCGGGATCGTGATCGGACGGAACGGCTGCACCATCGAGAAGGTCCGGGCCCTCGCGCGACGGTTCTTCGACCTCGTCATCGACGACGTCCGGGTGGCTCCCGGGGCAGACGCTGAACCGGCGTCCGATGCGGAGGCGGACCATGAAGACTGAGGCCCTCGACGAGCTCTGGGCCGTCATCGAGGACCGGGCGACGAACCCCCAAGAGGGCTCGTACGTATGCTCGCTTCTTACCCACCGCAAGGGGATCGATAAGCCCCTCGAGAAGGTCGGCGAGGAGGCGACCGAGTTCATCCTCGCTGTGAAGAACGGCGACCCCGACCGGATCGCGAACGAAGCGGCCGACCTTCTCTTCCACGTCCTGGTCGCCCTCCGGGCCACCGGTGTCGGGCTGGACGACGTCCTCGCCGTCCTCGACGCGCGCCGGCAGTAGGCCAGCCCGTCGCCCCCACCGCACCCCTCTTAAACCTTGAGACGAAACGTGTACCGGGTTTAAGAATGAACTATCGAGTGCTTGTGAGCGATCCGCTGGCCGAGGAGGGGATCGAGATCCTGCGCACAGAGGTCGACGTCGACGTCAAGACCGACCTCTCCGAGGACGCGCTGGTCGGGATCATCGGTGAATACGACGCCCTGCTCGTCCGCTCCGGAACCGAGGTCACGGCACGCGTGATCGAGGCAGCAACGAAGCTCCGGTTCATCGGCCGTGCAGGTGCCGGCGTCGACAACATCGACACCGAAGCCGCCACGCGGCGCGGCATCATCGTTGCGAACGCCCCCGAGGGCAACACCCTCGCCGCCACCGAGCATACCTGCGCCATGATGCTCTCGCTCGCGCGCAATATCCCGCAGGCGAACGCCTCGGTCAAGGGTCGCCAGTGGAAGCGGTCGAAGTTCATCGGCGTCGAGGTGAACGAGAAGACCCTCGGTATCATCGGCTTCGGCCGCATCGGCAGGGAGGTCGCGATCCGCGCCTCCGCCATGAACATGCGGATCGTCGCGTACGATCCGTTCATCTCGAAGGACCGTGCCCGCGAGCTCGGCGTCGAGATCGTCGACCTCCCCGAGCTCTACAGCCGCTCGGACTTCATCACGATCCACACGCCCCTGACGAAGGAGTCCCGCCACTCCATCAACGCCGAAACGATCTCCCGGATGAAGGACGGCGTTCGAATCATCAACTGCGCCCGCGGCGGGATCATCGACGAGGCCGCCCTCTACGACGCCCTCGTCTCAGGCAAGGTTGCCGGCGCCGCCCTCGATGTCTACGAGTGCGAGCCGCCCACCGACTCCCCGCTCGTCGAGCTCGACCAGGTGATAATGACACCGCACCTCGGCGCGTCCACCGTCGAGGCCCAGTCGAACGTCGCCGTCTCCGTCGCGCGGCAGTGCCTCTCGGTGCTCGCCGGCGGCGAGGCGAAGTACGTCGTGAACGCCCCGACGATCCCCGGCGATCAGGCGGACGCCCTCGCACCGTTCGTCGACCTCGCCGGCCGGATGGCCCGTCTGCTCATGCAGATCACCGACGGCCGAATCGAGGGGCTCCATATCACCTACGCGGGCGAGATCCCGCACCTCCCCCAGGCCTCGCGCTACCTGACGCGCCAGACGGTGAAGGCCCTCCTCGAGCAGATCCTTCACCTCCCGGTCAACATCGTGAACGCCGAGGTGGTCGCCGGGGATCGCGGCATCGCGATCAGCGAGACCGTCACCGGCGACTCCGGGGGCTTCAAGAACCTGGTCCGGATCGCGCTTCGTACGGACCTCGGCGAACAGACGATCGAGGGCTCGGTCTTCTCCTCCCAGCGGCGTCGCGTGGTCGCGATCGGCGGGTACACGATGGACCTCGACCCCACCGGTCACCTGGTCATCTCCAAGCACCTGGACCAGCCCGGTGTGATCGGGCGGGCCTCGACCACTCTCGGGCGGGTCAACGTCAACATCGCCGGCATGCAGGTCGGCCGGATCCGTCCGGGCGAGGAGGCGATCATGGTCCTGAACGTCGACTCTGATGTCCCTGCCGAGGCGATCGAGGAGATCCGGACCCATCCCGGCATCTTCTCTGCCTGGTTCGTGAACATCTAACGTACAATTTTTTATAGGAACCCAGCCCATCTTGTAAGGCACACACGCGGTGCAGCGGGCTCGTGGTCTAGCTGGCTATGACGTCGCCTTGACATGGCGGAGGTCCGGAGTTCGAATCTCCGCGGGCCCATTCTTTCTTTTATCACCTCTCCTGCGACGGAACGCTCCGTCTCGTCCCGTGAAAATATTTCCTCCGGGGTGGGCACTCTCCAACGGGTGAATCTTCCGTGCGCCTCCTTTTCTTCCGACTCCGTGCCGCTCCCTCCCGTCCTGTGGGGAGGGTTCGCGGACGCATGGACACCATCGCCGTGATCGACCTCGTCGGCGTCGTCGCCGACCTGGTTCTCACCTACACCGAGCCCGGGCTCCAGGAGATCGCCCAGCTCGGCGGGATCGTTGCGCTCTGAACCATCCTCGCCGATATCCTGGAGAAGGGGGCCCCCTTGTTTCCCGACCTCAGTTAGGGCGAACGCCGCCGGCCCAGCACCGCGACATAGACTGCGAATTGATCGTCGTCGATCCCCAGCGCCTGTCCGAGCGCCCCGTCATCGAAGGCCCCCACAGCGCAGACTCCGCAGCCGATCGGTTCAGCCGCCAGGTACAGGTTCTGGCAGACATGGCCCGCGTCCAGAAAGAGGTAGCGGTACCCCCGCTCCCCGTACCGCCAGGTCATCCGGTACGGCACCGCCGTCCAGATGAAGACGACCGCCGCTTCCCCGACGAACGGCTGGTGGTAGCAGGCGGCGTTCACTCGCCGTCCGACTCCCGGCCGCCGTTCCACCTGGAGCAACCGATGGTCGAGAGCCAGGTAGCGGTAGAGCCCCGGTGCCACTCCTTCCACGCGGTCGACAAGGAGGTACGTCTCGAGCGCGTGGCGCGCCCCCGCGCTCGGAACAGTCCGGAGCGTGTACTCCCCCCCGACGACGCTCCGCACCCCCTGCGTTGCGAAGAGCAGGTAGGAGAGCTCGGCGAGCGAGATCGGCTCGGGAGTGTACTCCCGCACCGACTCCCGGCGTACGATCGCCTCCCACAGGTCGAGCGGCGGCACCTCCACCTCGGATGGGTCCGGGAGCGGGATCTCGGGACCGTCCCCGGTCGAGAGCTCCAGCAGGGGCTGGGGCAGACCGAGCATCTGGTCCGAGGGGGTCATGAACTCGGCCCCGGTGGCGGCGAGGAACTCGCGCCCGATGCCGTCTCTCTTCGCCGACATGATCCTGGTATGCCTCGTCGTGTGCTTCTGCCGGTGCCGTAATAAAAGTATGTCCCGGCGGGTCTTGCCAACGTTTATATTCGATTCTCGCTCATTATAACGACACCATTATGATCAGGGGATCGGAGATCCGCTCCCCGGTCATCTTATGGGACGAATGCCGTGCCACGTGCACGGCGGCTGATAGACGCTGGGGCTGAAGCAGCAGCAGGGTGGACGTACCAGACGGCCCTGCCCGCCTGACGGGCGCTGCTGCATTCAGGATCTCTTTCGAGAGGCAGGTTGGCGTCGGCCTTATGGGCCGGCTCGTGCTCCTCCATACCGGTCACGGAGTCTGCAGGCGGGATGCTGCAGAACGCGGCCGGGCATGCGGAGAGTTGCAACTGGAGCTCTCTTCTGACGATCCGCGGCCTTTTTCAGTCGACGGCATTCTCCTGCCGGGTCAGCTTGACCACGCCGTCTCCCGTGCGGCGCAACAACCAGATAGGACTGATCGGACAATGCCAAAAATTAACAGGCCGCGTCGGGGATCGCTGGCGTACAGCCCGAGAAAGCGGGCAAAAAGCCAGGTCCCCCGCTACCACTCGTGGCCCGAGGTCAACGGGGCACCCATGCTCCAGGGCTTTGCCGGGTACAAGGTGGGGATGACCCACCTGATCATGGTTGACGACCACAAGCACAGCCCGACCGAGGGCAAGGACATCATGGTCCCCGTCACGGTCGTCGAGTGCCCTCCGATGAAGGTCGCTGCAATCCGCGCCTACACGAAGGACACCTACGGCAAGCGGGCCCTCACCGAGGTCTGGGCCGAGAAGGTTGACGACGCACTCAAGAAGCGCCTCACCCTCCCGAAGACCTATGAAGCCGCTGCCGCCTGGGCGCGGCTTGAGGAGTCGATCGCCCAGGGCCTCGTCATCGAGCTCCAGGCTGTCGTCTACACGCAGCCCGAACAGATCACGGGCGTCCCCAAGAAGGTGCCTGACCTGATGGAGATCTGCATCGGCGGCGGCTCGCTCGACGAGAAGCTCGCCTTCGCGAAGGAGATCCTCGGGACCGAGTTCAACTTCACCGACTGCATGCAGATCGGCGCCTTCGCCGACGTGACCGCGATCACGACCGGTAAGGGCACCCAGGGCCCGGTCAAGCGCTGGGGCATCCAGGTCCGCAAGCGCAAGCACTCGCGCGGCGGCAAGAAGCGCCACATCGGCAACCTCGGCCCCTGGACTCCCCACCATGTCCGGTGGCAGGTCCCGCAGATGGGCCAGATGGGCTACCAGCAGCGGACCGACTTCAACAAGCGGATCCTGAAGATCGGCGAGGACGGCGCGGAGATCACGCCCGCGGGCGGTTTCATCAACTACGGTGTTGTCCGGAACCCCTACGTGTTGATCAAGGGCTCGATCCCGGGTCCCTCCAAGCGTCTTGTACGGATCAGGCCCGCAGTACGGAAGGGTGACCACGTCGAGCGGCAGCCTGCGATCGAGTTCGTGAGCACCGTCTCGCAGCAGGGGTGCTAGAGGATGAAAGCACAGATCAAGGGTCTTGACGGCACCGTCCTGGGCGAGATCGACCTCCCGGCGGTCTTCGCCGAGGAGTACCGCCCGGACCTGATCCGCAAGGCCGTCATCGCGATCCAGTCGACCCGTTACCAGCCGCACGGCACCTACGTCAACGCCGGCGTCGAATCTGTCGGAACCGGCTGGGGATCGGGGCGCGGCGCATCGCACGTCCCCCGTCTCCACAACGGTTCCCGAGCAGTGAAGGTCCCCCAGGCCCGGGGCGGGCGCCAGGCCCACCCCCCGAAGGTCGAGAAGGTCCTCACGAAAGAGATCAACAAGAAGGAGAAGACAAAGGCCAAGCGCTCCGCGATCGCCGCCACCACCAACCTCGACCTCGTCCGCGGACGGGGCCACCGGTTCGAGGGCGACGTCCCGGTCGTCATGACCGACGAATTCGAGTCAGTCACGAAGACCCAGGACCTCGTGAAGGCGCTCACCGCCGTCGGTGTCTTTGCCGACATCGAGAAGGCGAAGGGCAGCCACAAGGTCCGAGCCGGCCGCGGTAAGATGCGAGGCCGCCGCTTCAAGCAGAAGAAGTCGCTCCTGATTGTGACCGCGAACGAGCCGCTCACCGCGGCGCGGAACCTCGCCGGCGTCGATGCCGTCCCCGTCACCGCGCTCAACGTCGAGCACCTCGCCCCCGGTACGCACGCCGGCCGGCTCACGGTCTGGACGCAGGGCGCGATCCGGTGGCTGGAGGAGCAGCAATGATTCTTCACTACCCGTTCGTGACGGAGAAGGCGATGGGAGCGCTCGAGAACGAGTCAAAGCTCCAGTTCCTCGTCGACAACCGCGCGACCAAGCCCCAGATCAAGTACGAGCTCGAGGCGGCCTTCGGCCACCCGGTCTCGGCCGTCCGGACGGTCAATACGACCACCGGCCAGAAGAAAGCGATCGTCAGCTTCGAAGACCCGAAGGCCGCCGAAGAGATCCTCTCGCGGCTCGGCGTCATGTGAGGTGCCAGGATGGGACATCGAATCACCACGCAGAACCGGGGCAGGGGCGGCCCGACCTACAGGGCGCCCTCCCACCGGTATAAGGCCGAGCTGAAGCACCTGGGCACCGAGGAGGTGACCGTGCGCGGCGTCGTGATCGGGATCGAACACGACCCGGCACGCCACACCCCGATCGGACTCGTCCGGCTCGAGAACCAGCAGAAGACCTACTTCCTCGTCACCGAGGGCACCGGTGTCGGCGACGCCGTCGCCTGGGGCCCCGAGGCTGAATTCCGGAGCGGCAACACCCTCCCGCTCGGCAAGATCCCCGCCGGTGCCTACGTCTGCAACATCGAGGCGCGGCCCAACGACGGCGGCAAGTTCGTTCGTGCTTCGGGCGTCCAGGCGATCGTCGTCGACAAGACGGATGAGAAGGTCGGCGTCAAGATGCCGTCGGGCAAGATGAAGTGGTTCTCCAGCCGCTGCCTCGCCACCGTCGGCGTCGTCGCCGGCGGCGGTCGCGGTGAGAAGCCGTTTGTCAAGGCCGGCAAGAAGTACCACAAGATGAAGAACACGGCCTCGACATGGCCGCGCGTCCGTGGTGTCGCGATGAACGTCATCGACCACCCGTTCGGCGGCGGAGGTCACCAGCACCCCGGACGCCCCAAGACGGTTGGCCGCGGTACGTCGCCTGGCCGGACGGTCGGGCACGTCGCAGCCAGCAGGACCGGACGAAAGAAGAGGTGATCGTGGATGGCAGCAAAGAAGACACAGAAGCGGATGCCGAGGCGGCGCGAGGAGTTCACCTACCACGGCTACCGCATCGATGACTTAAAAGAGATGTCCATGACCGACCTCCTCCCGGTCATGCCCTCGAGGGCGCGGCGCAAGGTGCTCCGCGGCCTTTCCCGGGACGAGGAGCACCTCCTCAACCGGTTCCAGAAGGGTGACGCCCGAATTCGGACGCACCTCCGGTCGATGGTGATCCTCCCCGTGATGATCGGGCGCGAGGTCGAGATCTACACGGGCAAGGAGTTCCAGAAGGTGGAACTCCAGCCCGAGTCGGTCTTCCACTACCTCGGCGAGTTCGCATTCACGCGCAGGCGTGTCGCGCACGGGTCGGCCGGTATCGGCGCAACGCGGTCGAGCAAGTTCGTTCCCCTGAAGTGATCGGCATGGCACGCACAGGTTATTCGATGGGGACCCAGGGCGAGACCTTCGCCCGGGCCAAGGCGAACGAGCTCCCGGTATCGCCCAAGCACGCGATCGAGATCGCCCGGTTCATCCGCAACCAGGACCTCAACCGCGCGATCTCGTACCTCAACGATGTCGTCGAGAAGAAGAAGGCGGTGCCGTTCCGCCGGTTCAACCGGAACGTCGCGCACAAGCGCGGGCTCGAGGGATGGGACGCCGGCCGATACCCGGTCAAGGCGTCGCAGGGCTACATCAAGCTCCTCGAGTCGATCAAGAAGAACGCCGAGTACAGCGGCCTCGACGCCGATCGGCTCGTGATCGTCCATGCGGCCGCGAACCGCGGGCGGGGTCAGAAGGCCTTCTTCCCCCGTGCCATGGGGCGCGCCACGCCCAAGCGGCGCGAGACGGTGAATATCGAGGTCATCGTCCAGGAGGTGCAGGAATAATGGCGGTCGAGAGAAAGTTCGTCGCAGACGGCGTTCGCAAGGTCCGGGTGCAGCAGCACTTCCTCAAGGAGCTCAAGCGCGCCGGCTACGGCGGCATGGACATGGCCCGCACGCCGCTCGGCACGCAGGTCACGATCTACGCGGAGAAGCCCGGCATCGTGATCGGCAAGGGCGGCAAGGTCGTCCGGCAGCTGACCGCGGACCTCGCTCAGGACTACGGTATCGAATCCCCGCAGATCGAGGTGCAGCAGGTCGGCAACCCGAACTTCAACGCCCAGATCATGGCGGAGAGGCTCGCCAACGCGCTCGAGCGCGGCTGGTACTTCCGCAAGGCCGGGTCCAACGTGATCCGGAGGGTGATGGAGTCCGGCGCCCTCGGGTGTGAGGTCGTCCTCTCCGGCAAACTGACCGGTTCCCGAGCACGGGTCCAGAAGTTCGTCGAGGGCTATATCAAGCACTCCGGCGAGCCCTCGATCTCGATGGTCGAGAAGGGCTACGCAGTCGCGATCAAGAAACTCGGCACGATCGGCGTGCAGGTCAAGATCATCCTGCCCGAGACGAAGCTTCCCGACAAGTTCGAGATCCTCGACGTCCCCGCCCGGAACCAGGCGCCCGTCATCGACGAAGGGACCGAGGAGGACCTCGGCGAGACGATCGACGCCGAGCTCGCCGCCACGCCCGACGAGGTCATCGTGGAAGAGGAGGTGCGCTGATGGCAATCTTCCGTGCACGCGAGGTCGTCCAGCTCTCCGACGTTGAGATCTCCGAGCAGCTCACGAAACTCCGGCTCGAGCTTGTCCGGAACAAGGGCAAGGTCGGCGCCGGCGGTGCCAGTGAGACCTCCGGCCAGATCCGTGAGATCCGGCGGACCATCGCCCGGCTTCAGACCGAGGCAACCCGGAGGAAGGCGGCGTGATCGCACCCCGGGACGTGCTCCGACACGAATGGATCGGCCGGCACGTCCTGGTGGTGCGAGCCAAGAACCCGTCCCTGGTGGGAGTCGAGGGTCTCTGCGTCGACGAGACGAAGCAGACCCTCCGGATCGCGACCGCCCGCGGCACGAAGTGCGTGCCGAAGGCGGACGTCTGTTTCCGACTCTCCCTCCCGGACGGGACTGTCGTGGAGGTCGACGGCGCCGCGCTCGTTGGAGCGCCCGAACGCCGTCTGACCCTGCGCAGATAACGAGGATACCATATGGCACGTGACATTGGGTTGAACGTCGTGGCCCCCGAGAGGGAGTGCACCGACGTGAACTGTCCGTTTCACGGCACCTTGCCGGTGCGCGGCCAGGTGATTACCGGCAAGGTCGTGAGCGATAAGATGACCGGCACGGTCGTGGTGGGACGAGATTTCCTCCACTACGTGCGGAAGTACAAGCGGTACGAGAAGCGCTCGAGCAAGATCCACGCCCACAACCCACCCTGCGTCCAGGCGAAGGTCGGGGACATGGTCCGGATCGCCGAGTGCCGCCCGCTCTCGAAGTCGACGACCTTCGTCGTGGTCGAGGTGACGTCAGAATGAAAGCAAAGAGTTCGACCACGCCGAGAGCGCTCGCCACCGGCTCCCGCATGGCCTGTGTCGACAACACCGGGGCCCGCATGGTCCAGATCGTCTCGGTCGAGCACTACCACGGTGTTCGCCGCCGCCAGCCGAAGCTCGGCCTCGGGGACCTCGCGATCGTCTCGGTCAAGAAGGGCACCCCCGACATGCGCCGCAAGCTCGAGCGTGCGGTCGTGATCCGGCAGAAGAAGGAGATCCGTCGGCCGAGCGGCCTCCGGGTCTCGTTCGAAGACAACGCGATGGTACTGGTGAACGAGCGAAACGAGCCGAAGGGCACCGAGATCAAGGGCCCGGTCGCCCGCGAGGTGGCCGAACGCTTCCCCAAGCTCGGGTCGATGGCGACCCTGATCGTCTGAGGTGAATGGCATGGTACTATCATCGAGCACCCAGCCCAGAAAGCAGCGGAAGGCCCGTTACCAGGCGCCGCTCCACCTGCGGACCAAGCTCCTCGGCGCCCCGCTCTCGCCCCAGCTCCGCGAGAAGCACAACGGTCGGCGCACCGTGCGTGTCGTGACCGGCGACACCGTCAAGGTCATGCGCGGCGACTTCGCCGGTGACGAGGGCGTCGTCGACATGGTCGACGTCAAGAACGCCAAGATCATCGTCCACGGCGTGGCGATCACGAAGGCCGATGGCACCGAGAAGCCGCGCAAGGTCGACCCATCCAATGTGATGGTGACCAAACTCAACTTAAAAGACCCGAAGCGTGCTGCACGGCTCGCCGGGGGAGAGGCGTAGATGTCCGATCATCTCAAGCGCATGGTCGCGCCGGCCTCCTGGCGGCTTGCCCGCAAGGAGGAGAAGTTCGTCACCAAGACCCGAGCGGGCCCGCACAACAGCGCGGCCCTCCCGATGGTGGTCCTGCTCCGCGACCGGATGAACCTCGCGCGGACCATGAAGGAGGTCAAGCTGATCCTCTCCCAGCGGTCCGTGCTCGTGAACGGCAAGCCCTGCCGGGACCCCCGGATGGGCGTCGGGATCTTCGATATCATCGCGATCCCGAAGATGGACCAGTACTTCCGCATCCTGCTCGACAAGAAGGGCCGGATCGTCACCGTCCCGATCGACGCCGAGTCGGCGAAGAGCCGGCTTGCCCGTGTCGCGAAGAAGACGGTCGTGAAGGGCGGCAAGGTCCAGCTCAATCTCGACAGTGGTGCGAACGTCCTCGCCGACCACCAGGTGAAGTCTCGGGACTCGGTCGTCCTCTCGCTCGAGCCCGAGAACCGCTTCGCGGTCCTCGACCACTTCCCGTTCGCCGTCGGCAACATGGCGATGGTCTTCGCCGGTCGACACGCAGGCCGGATCGGCCGTATCACCGGGATCATCACGGTCCAGGGCGCCACCCCCAACCGGGTCATGCTCGAGGACGCGAACGATGGGGCACCGTTCGAGACGATCGACGACTACTGCTACATGGTCGGGCGCGAGACGCCGGCGATCTCCTCGTGGGGGATTGAGGCGTGACCGCTGAGAACCCCATGCGCCGCCCGCGGGTCGACAAGGTCGTCGTCCACATGGGCGTCGGCGAGTCGGGCGAACGCCTGATGAACGGTGAGGAACTGATCCGCCGGATCACGACCCAGACACCGGTCCGCACGATCGCGAAGAAGACCCAGCCAGCGTTCGGGATTCGCAAGGGCGCCCCGATCGGGGCGAAGGTTACGCTCCGCGGAGAGACCGCAGAGACGTTCCTGAAGACCTCGCTCGATATTCTCGAGCGGGTCCTCTTTGCCAGCCAGTTCGACCGGAACGGCAATGTCTCGTTCGGGATCGAGGAGCACACGGACTATCCGGGCATGGCATACGACCCGAAGATCGGGATCTACGGGATGGACATCAACGTCGTTCTCGAGCGGCCCGGAGTCCGGATTGCGCGGCGGCGCGAGCAGCAGAAGAAGCTGCCGAACCGTCAGCGCGTGACAAAGGAAGACGCGATAGCGTTCATGACCGAGGCGTTCGGCGTGGAGGTGCAGTGATGGCGGGAGAACAGAAGAAGCAGTACGGCCGGGGTGCACAGGAGTGCCAGCTCTGCGGCCGCAAGCAGGGACTCGTCCGGCGGTACCACGTCAACTTCTGCCGGCAGTGCTTCCGCGAGTGGGCTCAGCGTCTCGGCTTCAAGAAGATGAACTAAGAGGGTGGCAACAATGGCACGACAGAATACGATCGCCGATGCGATGTCAACCTTGAAGAACGCGTCCGACGGCGGCAAACCGTCCTGCATCCTGGAGCCCGCGAGCAAGCTGCTCGGTGCGATGCTCCGGATCATGCAGGACGCCGGCTACATCGGCTCGTTCGAGTACATCGATGACCGGCGGGGCGGCCAGTTCCAGGTCCACCTCTCGGGCGGCATCAACAAGTGCGGCGTCATCACGCCGCGGTACACCGTGGAGCTCGCCGAGCTCGAGTACTGGGAGACCCGGTACCTGCCTGCGAAGAACTTCGGCCTTCTGATCCTCACGACCTCGAAGGGCGTGCTCACCCAGGAGCAGGCCCGCGAGCACGGGATCGGAGGGGAACTCCTGGGGTTCGTCTACTGAGGTGCACGAGATGGCATTCGAAGCAACGGTCCAGGTCCCCGAAGGGGTCACGGTCACGCTCAACGGGACGCGCCTCGTGGTGACGGGTCCGAAAGGGACGATCGAGCGCGACGTCCGTTTCCCAGGTATCTCGTTCACGATCGAGGACGGGCAGGTAACCGTCTCCACCGATGCGACGCGCAAGCGCGTGGTCGCCATGGTCGGGACGTACGCCTCACACATGAGAAACATGTGCAAGGGTGTCACCGAAGGGTTCGAGTACCGGATGAAGGTGGTCTTCTCCCACTTTCCCATCCAGCTCAAACTGCAGGGGACGACCCTCACGATCGACAACTTCCTCGGAGAGAAGCAGTCACGCTACGCCCGTATCGAGGAGGGCGTGACGGCCGTCGTCGGTAACGACGCGGTAACCCTCACCGGGATCGACAAGGAAAAGGTCGGCAACTCGGCCGCGAACATCGAACATGCGACCCGGATCCGGAAGCGCGACCCCCGCGTCTTCCAGGACGGGATCTATATCGTCGAGAGGGCCTGAGATGGACGGAGAGACAAAGAGGCTGATCCGGGTCCGGGCCGCGAAGCGTGCGAGCTTCCACCGGGGCGGATACGGGACCAAGAAGCAGCTCAGCGACAGCTGGCGCCGGCCCCGTGGTCTCCAGAGCAAGCAGCGGATGCAGAAGAAGGCGAAGGGTGCGCACCCGACACCGGGCTACGGCAGTCCGATCGCGGTGCGCGGCCTCCACCCCAGCGGGTATCAGGACATCCTCGTCCACAACCTCGCGGAGATGGAGGGCCTCGACGCCGCCACCCAGGCCATCCGGATCGCTGGAGCGGTCGGCATGAGGAAGCGGGAGCAGATGCAGGCGCGAGCCGTCGAGCTCGGCCTCAAGGTGCTGAACCCGAAGGAGACGAGCCGCACCGCACGGCCCGCCGCCGCGACGGAGGAGGAGACGGATGAGTAACCTCGCCTCCCAGCGCCGTATTGCGGCGTCCGTCCTGAAGTGCGGGGTCAACCGTGTCTGGTTCGACCCCGACCAGAGCTCGGAGATCGAGAACGCGATCTCGCGCGAAGATATCCGCAAGCTTGTCGACGAAGGCGCCGTCCGGGCCCACCCCAAGAAGGGTGTCTCGCGTGGACGCGCCCGTGCCCGGATCGCAAAACGGTCCTACGGCCATTGCAAGGGCCCCGGTCGGCGGAAGGGCGCCGCGGGCGCCCGCACGCCCTCGAAGCGCGTCTGGATCCAGAAGATCCGGGCGATCCGCAAGGTGCTCGTGGAGCTCCGCGACAGCGGCGAGCTCGACCGGCGTTACTACCGTATCCTCTACCGGCGCGCCGCTGGCGGCCAGTACCGGAACGTTGCACATATGAAGGCACAGATGGAGATCCTGGTCGGGAGGAACCGCTGATGGCGACCGGACCCAGGTATTTCGTCCCGTTCCGCCGCCGGCGTGAAGGGAAGACAGACTACTACAGCCGCGCCAAGCTCGTCGTCGCCGACGTGCCGCGGATGGTCGTCCGGCGGACGAACCGGCAGATCATCTGCCAGCTCGTCACCGCCGAGATGGACGGCGACCGCACGCTCGTCACGGCGACCTCGCTCGAGCTCGCGAAGCTCGGGTATACGGGCGCGACTGCGAACACGCCGGCCGCGTACCTCACGGGGATGCTCTTCGCGAAGAAGGCGCTCGCGGCCGGACACGAAGAGGCGATTCTCGACATCGGGCTTGCGCGGGCGAACCCCGGGGCACGGGTCTTCGCCGCGCTCAAGGGCGCGGTCGAGGGCGGGCTCGATGTCCCCCACGGCGAGGAGATCCTTCCCGACGATGACCGCGTCAAGGGCGCACACATCGCCGCATACGCGGCTGAGCGGGCCGGCGGACTCGTCGAGAACGTCGAACAGGTGACTGCCAGGATCCAGGAGCTGGTGTAAAATGGCGTACGAATATGCGGAATGGATTCCGCTCACCGGGCTCGGCCGGGCGGTCAAGGCTGGCGAGATCACCTCGATGGACGAGGCGTTCGCGACCGGCAAGCCGATCAAAGAGCCGCAGATCGTCGATGCCTTCCTCTCCGACCTCACGGACGAGGTGCTCGACATCCAGATGGTGCAGCGGATGACCGACTCGGGTCGGCGCGTCAAGTTCCGCGCCGTCGTCGTGGTCGGCAACAAGGACGGCTTTATCGGCTTCGGCCAGGGCAAGGACGCCCAGGTCGGGAACGCGATCAAGAAGGCGATCGACAACGCGAAGATCAACGTGATCCACGTCCAGCGTGGATGCGGTTCGTGGGAATGCGGGTGCGAACAGCACCACTCGATCCCGATGCAGGTGAAGGGCAAGGCCGGATCGGTCACCGTCACCCTCAAGCCCGCCCCGCAGGGGATCGGGCTCGTCACCGGTGAGATCGGCAAGAAGGTGCTCGAGCTCGCTGGGATCAAGGATGTCTGGACCTTCTCGTCCGGGCAGACTCGGACCACAATCAACTTCGCGAAGGCGACCTTCGAAGCGCTCCGCCAGACGAACATGATCCGGCTCGGAGGACACTGATGTACGCGGTCGTCCAGGTGCGTGGCGTGGTCAACACCCGCAGGGAGATCAAGGACACCCTCAAGATGCTCCGGCTCCACCACATCAACCACTGCGTCATCGCGCCCGACACCCCCGAGATGCTCGGCATGATCCGGAAGGTCAAGGACTTCGTCGCCTACGGCGAGATCTCGCCCGAGACGCTCGAGACCCTGATCCGCACCCGTGGACGGCTCGAGGGGAACGCTCCTCTCACGGACGAGTACGTGCGGGAGCAGACCGAGTACCCGGGGATTGCCGAGCTCGCGCACGCGATCGCCGAAGGAAAGGCGACCCTCCGGGATATCCCCGGACTCAAGCCCGTCCTGCGCCTGCACCCCCCGCGCAAGGGGTATAAATCCCTGAAGCGAACCTATCCCCAGGGAGGGGCGCTCGGGTACTACGGGCCGGAGATCAACGAACTTCTCTACAAGATGCGGTGAGCCAATGCCTGTCAACAAGCGATCGAAATATCGCGGGTCCCGGACCTGCGGCGGCGGTACTCATAAGAACCGCCGCGGCGCCGGAAACCGCGGAGGACGGGGCCGGGCCGGGATCAACGCCCACCGGTTCACGAAGTTCTATCTCGAGGAGGGCCCGGTCTACGGAAAGAACGGCTTCTTCGCTCCGAACTCCCGGAAGGTTCCCACCATCGACGTCGGGACGCTCGACCAGATGATCGGGGCGCTCCTCGCACAGCAGCTCGCCTCCGAGGAGGACGGTGTCGTCATCGTCGACGTCGCATCTCTCGGCATCGAGAAGGTGCTCGGCACCGGGCGCGTCACCAGGCCCCTCCGGGTCTCGGCGAGCGCGTTCTCCGAACAGGCGATTGCAAAGATCGAGGCACAGGGCGGGCAGGCGAACGTCGTCTGAGCACGCCCACTTTTTACGGTGACTCTATGGGCGAACTGCTCGATCGACTCGAACCGCTGCTCGCGGCGATGCCCGCGGTTAAGAGCCCCGAGGGGCACGTCCACTTCAAGAACAAGTTGATGTGGACCGCCGGCATCCTGGTGCTCTACTTTATCCTCTCCAACATCACGATCTTCGGCCTCGACCAGTCGAGCCAGGACATCTTCCTGTACTGGCGTGCACTCCTCGCCGGGGCCTCGGGTTCGATCATCCATCTCGGCATTGGGCCGATCGTCACGGCATCGATCGTCCTCCAGCTCCTGAAAGGGGCCGATATCCTGCATATCGATACCTCTGAGACGCGGGGCCAGGTCATCTACATGGGCCTTCAGAAGGTCCTGATCATGGTGATGATCCTGATCGAGGCGGCGCCGAACCTGATCGGCGGGTTCATGAAGCCCGATGCGACCCTGGTCGCGACCCTGTTCGGCGGCAACGCGATGATCCTCTCACTGCTGATCTTCCTCCAGCTGATCGTCGGTGGCATCCTTATCGTCATGATGGACGAGGTCGTCACCAAGTGGGGGATCGGTTCAGGGGTCGGGCTCTTCATCATCGCCGGGATCTCCCAGTCACTGATCAACGGGTTCTTCAACTGGGCACCCGTCTCGGACCCATATCCGGTCGGTTTCTTCCCGCGCCTGGTCGCGATCGGTCTCGGGGGCGGCAACTACCTCCAGTACTTCGGGACCGATATGCTCGCCTTCATCACCACGATCGCGATCTTCCTCGTGATCGTCTACGTGGAGTCGACCCGTATCGAGATCCCGCTCGCCCATGCCCAGGTCCGCGGATCGCGGTCACGCTTCCCCGTGAAGCTGATCTACGCATCGGTCCTGCCGATGATCCTCGTCCGTGTGCTGCAGGCGAACATCCAGATGCTCGGGCTCTTCCTGAACAACGTCGGGATCACCATCTTCGGGAGGTTCGAGGGCCAGACTCCGGTCGACGGGCTGATGTACTTCCTCGCCCCGGTCAACGGTCCGACCGACTGGATGTGGTGGCTCACCGACCTCGGTCACCAGCCGTGGGAGATCTTATTACGGATGGGTATCGACACCATTGTGATGGTCGTGGGGGGCGCGCTCTTCGCGCTCTTCTGGATCAAGACCGCCGGTCTCGACTCCAAGGATGTCGCCCGGCAGATCCAGGGCTCCCAGATGTCGATCCCGGGGTACCGGCGCAATCCCCAGGTGCTCGAGAAGTACCTGGACCGGTACATCCCGCGCGTCACGGTCATCGGTGGCGTCTTCATCGGCCTGCTCTCGGTGATTGCGAACCTCTTCGGTGTCATCGGAGCGGTCTCGGGAACGGGCCTGCTGCTGACGGTCTCGATCACGTACCGGCTGTATGAGGAGATCGCGAGCCAGCAGATCATGGAGATGTACCCGTTCATGCGACAGTTCTTTGGGAAGGAATGAGATGGCAGGGACCAAGTGCATCATCACCGGCGTGCCCGGCGTGGGCAAGACCACGGTGATAACGGAAGCCTTGAAACGGCTTGAGGCGGCGGGAAACCCGTACGCCTACCTCTCTTTCGGTTCGTTCATGTTCGAGTTGGCGGAGAAGCAGGGCCTGGTGAAGAACCGGGACGAGATGCGCCTCCTCAGCAAGGACGACCAGCGGCGTCTCCAGCAGCAGGCGGCGGAGGAGATCGCCCGGATTGACGGCGACGTCATCATTGACACGCATGCCTCGGTCAAGACGCCGAAGGGGTACCTCGCCGGACTCCCCGAGTGGGTGCTCGACGCGCTCGAGCCCGACCTCTTCGTGCTCGTCGAGACGGACGAGGACCAGATCCTCGGACGCAGGTTCGGCGACCTCTCGCGCGTTCGAGACCTCGATACCTATGGTGCACTGCAGTCCCACCAGTCCTTCAACCGCGCCATCGCGGCGGCATACGCGATGAAGACCGGGTGCACCGTCGCGATCGTGACGAACGCTGATCACCTCGTCGATCTGGCAATCGACCAGATCGTCGGCCTCCTCACCTGATCATGGCCAAGAAGAACGGTGCGTTCGGAGGGTACTTCGCCCTTATCCTGGCCATGGTCCTGATGTTCTCGTACAGCATCCCGTGGCTTCGTGAAGGTGTGGGTTCGGCGATCGATACGGTCTTCGGGCCGCTGCTGACCCAGTTCGGCGTGCCGTTCTTCATCCTGATCGTGATCCTCTCGACCCTGACGGGTCTCTACTCGAGCCTGATCCAGAAGTACACGATCGACTACGAAAAGATGCAGAAGACCCAGGCGCAGATGCGGGAGTTCCAGAAGGAGTTCCGCGAGGCCCAGCTCGGCGGCGACGAGAAGCGAATCAAGAAACTCCAGGCACGGCAGAACGTGCTGATGCAGGAGCAGCTCGAGATGAGCCAGGCACAGTTCAAGCCGATGGCCTACATCCTGGTCGTCTCGGTGCCGATCTTCTTCTGGCTTCTCTACCGCCTCCCGCTGACGCCCGACCACCTGGTCTTCCCGTTCATCGGGGAGACGGCACTGACGGCATCCGCCTTCGGGCCATTCCCGGCCTGGATCATCTGGTACATGATCTGCTCCCTTTCGCTCTCCCAGGTGATCAGGAAGTCCCTCAATATCGGGGGAATCTAGGGTGCGGATCACCGTCAGCGGCCCGCCGGGGAGCGGTACGACCACGCTCGCCCGGTGGCTCTCCGCCCGGACGGGTTTTCAGCTGATCTCCGCGGGCGAGGTATTTCGCGGCCTTGCCCGGGAGCGAAATATGGACCTCGCGACGTTTGGCGCGCTCGCCGAGTCCGACCCGGTGTTCGACCGGCTGATCGACGAGCGACAGCGAGAGATTGCCGAGGGGACGGACGACATCGTCGTCGAGGGGAGGCTCTCGGGCCGGATGGTCTCGAACGCTGACCTCCGGATCTGGCTCCAGGCCCCGCTCCCGGTCCGGGTGCGCCGGATCCTGGAACGGGAAGCCGGTGCCGACATTGCAGCGGCCGAGCTAGAGACGGCTGAACGGGAGGCCTGCGAGGTCCGCCGCTACCGCCAGTACTACGGGATCGAGATCGGCGACCTCTCGGTCTACGACCTTGTCCTGAACTCTGAACGCTTCGAAGTCGAGATCCTCGGAGCGATCGTGATGACCGCGTACGCGTCCATCCAGCACTGACCCGTCCTTTTTTTTTTTCTCACTCCAGGGTTCGGCGGAACGTCGTGATCCCGAAAACGATGCAGGTCACTGCGAACAGACCTATTGCCGCAAGGTCGAACGCTATCACTTCGAGCCCCTGACCCCTCAGTACAAGGGCGCGGAGTGCGTGAACAGCGTAAAACTCCGGGTTTGCCAGCGGTAATGCGCGGAGCCAGTCGGGCATCCCGAGCGTCGGATAGAAGGCCCCACTCGTCATGAAGAGGAGAAGGTTCAAAAACCCGTTCACCGCAGCGAACGATTGCTGATTCTTGAGCCGTCCGGCGATAAAGAAGACGAGGCTCGTCAGTCCGGCGCTGATCATGACGAGGACGAGGAGGACAAGGAGGGTGGTGCCGGCTCCAGGGACGGGCAGCCCGATGATCGCCATGACGACCCCGTAGATCACCGCCCCGGAGACGAATCCCTTGACCGTCCCGCTCCCAATCGTCCCCAGGACGATGCTCGACCGCTTCACCGGAGGGACGAGGTACCCTTCGACGATCCCCAGCTCCCAGTCGCGGATCAGGGAGAGGACACCACCCATCATCGTGGACATCAAGATCGCCATCACGATGACACCGACGCCGAAGAACTGGAAGTAGTCGATCTCGCCGTACAGGCGAAAGACCTCGAGCGGGGCCCGGGAGCCCGACTGCAGGACCACGCTGCGGACGCTGGCTTCAATCAGGGCGGGCGTCGCAAACTCGGAGCTGTCGAGGTAGAGCCGGACCGCGTGGGTGTTCGAGACCTCCGATGGAACGACGACCACCGCCGCCACCTCCCCACCGGGGAGCGCCCTCTTTGCGGACGCCTCGCTCGAGAAGACCCGGACCTGGAAGGTCTCTGCCTTTCCTTCCTCCGACAGGTGGCGGAGTGTCTCGGCGGCAGCCTGGAAGAGCGGAGTCTGTTCGAGGTGGGGGTCTTCCTGCACGATGCCGATCGGGATGCCGGTGATCGCGCCCCCCATCGCGTTGCCGAAGACGACCAGGTAGGCGATCGGCATGATGAGGGTCATCAGCAGCACGAACGGGTTGGATAGGAACTTCTTGAAGTCGCGAGAGAAGATCGCAAGGGTGGACCGGATCACCGTCTCCCCCCACCGCTCCGATCGCTGGGGTCGACCGTTCGACCATGGCCGAACTCTCGCCCGGTCAGGTAGATGAAGAGGTCCTCAAGCGAAGGTGACCGGATCGAGAGCGAGGTCGTACCAAGGGCCATCTCCTCGAAGATCTGGATCAGCACGGGGAGGAGCCGCGGACCGTTCTGCGCCCGGACTGCCAGGGTCCTGCCGTGCAGTTCGACCCCGCCGATCCGTGGATCAGCCCGGAGTCGGTCGAGGACCTCTTCGGTGACCTCTTCGAACCCGATCTCGATCATGTCCCCGGAGGGGACCAGCCTGAGGTGGTTCTCCACGGTGTCGAGCGCGATCAGCCGTCCGTCGTCGATGAATGCGATTCGGTCGCAGAGCCGCTCCGCCTCCTCCATGTAGTGGGTGGTCAGGACGACTGTCGTCTCCTCTGCATTGAGGCTACCGATCTGTTCCCAGACTTCGTGCCGCGCCTCGGGGTCGAGCCCAATCGTCGGCTCGTCCAGGAAGATGACCTGGGGTCGGTGGATGAACGCCCGCACGATCTCGAGCCGGCGGCGCATCCCCCCGGAGAAGGTCCCGAATCTGCTCATCGCACGGTCCTCGAGACCCGCCGATGCCAGGAGTTCCCGGATGCGTTCGGCGAGCCTCTCTGCCGGGTAGTCCACCAGGTGGCCGTAGAACGAGAGGTTGTCCCAGGCGGTCAGCTCGAGGTCAAGGGTGCCTGCCTGGGGGCAGACGCCGATCACCGAGCGGATGCGTTCGGGCTCGTGGGCAATGTCGAACCCGCCGACCCATGCCGTTCCACCGGTGGGGACAAGAGGGTCGTCAGGATCCGGATAAGGGTGCTCTTCCCAAGCCCGTTCGGCCCGAGGAGTCCGAAGATCTCGCCTCGTCGGATCGAGAGCGAGACGTCGTCGAGGGCGGTGACAGCGCCGGCGCCCCTTCCAAAGACACGGGAAAGGTGCTCGATCCGGACGACCTCGTGGTCCTGGTTCTCGTCCGCACGAGCCGTTGGGCTTTCGTGGCCGCTCTCGACGGTCATCATGCGGCGGATACGCGCTAAGCGGTCATAGTCCTTCGCACGGACCATGCGGGTGGAGAGGTAACCCGTGCCCGTCAGAGAATGAATGGGACGCTCGAATGCCCCATCGAAAAGAGGTCTTCAGAGGTACCGGTTTCGTCGCAGCCAGTCGACCTGGGGCGGCATGTACCGGTAGATGATATCGCACTTCTCGTTCTGGAAACTCCACGGCGTGACGATCACGATGTCACCCTCGCGGATCCAGGCCCGCTTCTTGATCTTGCCCTTGATGCGACCCATTCGGGTCACGCCGTCGAAGCACCGGACGCGGATATGGTTTGCCCCCATCATCAGTTCAGCCGTGCCGAACTGCTCGTTGTTCCGCTTCTTTGGCAGACGCACCCGGATCGTCTGCCCCTCGACGCCGGTTCCGCTGTCTACCTCGACCTCTCCGGCTGCCTGAACATTTGGTCTGATTCGATCAACTCCAGTGGGGTAATAAAAGGTTTTCTGGGGAAATATATCTATTGGTCAGACCGACGCCATGGATCTCGCTTCACAGCACTCCCTGAACCCACCCCATTCCTCGTCCGAGGACTCGTTTTGGTGCGAATCGTTCGATGAAGGCCATTGCCAGCACTGTATTGTCCGAAATGGCATGAGTATGGTTGGTTATCTTCAGGTCAACGAGACCGTCCACTGTGAATCCGGCCACGATCAACCTGCCGATCCCCACATCCCCCGGTGCATGGTTCGGGCGGGCGATGGGATGCCAGGCAGGGGGAGGACTCGAGGGAACGATCCGAGGGCATGCTGCATGGTGTCGGTCTCCCCGGTCGTCGGGGACGGTATCACGAGGTCCTCCTCCCATCATCGCGATCGGGTCGTGTTCCTCCCGAGGAAGTAGAGTGCATTTTCACAGTATTCGACCGGGGCGACGTCCCCGCCGGCATAGGGGAGACCGTGGAACCGGACGAGCCAGGAACCGTTGATCTGCAGGGCCATTCGGGCAGAGAGGACGTCTGGCGTCACCGTGTCGTCTGTCCCGACAACGAGCATCACGTCGTTGGTCATGTTAGGGAGCCGATCCCAGGTCCCGTTCCATGCGAGCATGGCGATCGCCTCGTTTCGGAGTCCCGGTGGTTCGGTCGGATCGGCGGCGACGGATTCGACGTACTCCAGGAGCGACCGGGTCTCGGGCACCCTGATACTGTAGGTGCTGGAGTCCAGGATCATCTTGTGCACGCGGTGGGGATGGGAGAGAGCGAGCTCCTGTGCTATCATCGAGCCCATGGAGGTCCCGTACACGTGCATCCTCTCGTGGTCGAGGGCCGTCATCAGGCCGATGGCATCGTCCGCGTAGCCGGCGATCGTGGTGTTCGTCGCCCCGTTACTATGACCCATCCCCCGGTGGTCGTAGAGGTAGACATGGTACTTCGATGCGAGGATGCCGACTGCGGTATCGCTGATCTGGTCCATTGTCGCCCCGAACCCGATGATAATGAGGAGGGGTTCGCCTTCCCCGAACTCGCGGTAGGCGAGGGTAGCGCCGTTGACCGAGGCGTACTGGAGGGGGGTCTTCAGAACCGATACCGTTGGGTTCGATGCCCCGACCGGATCATTCGTGCAGCCCGCTGTCAGAACGAACACCACGATCACGACGGCAACGGGGAAGCAGTGGAAGAGATCGATCATAGGGGGGAGCGCTCCTGGCACCGTCCCCACTTCGGATCCCCGGACCTTTCCGGCAACCGCTCCGCGCCCGATCCCTGCCCTCTCACTCCTTCGTCTCTCCGTACTGATCCTTGAACGAACACTCTTCGAGTCGCTTCTTCTGAGGCGAGGCGATCTCCGCGGGGGCGCCGACCGAGATGAGCGAGACGAGCGAGTACTCTGCCGGCACGTTCAGCAGTTCTCGGACTGCCTCGGCATAGGGCTTCTTATCACCTGCCACCCAGCAGCTCCCGTACCCGTGGTTCTGGAGCGCGATGATCATGCTCATCGTCGCGGCACAGCAGTCTTCCAGGTAGTAGGTCTCGCCGATGCGCCCGAAGACCGCGATGCAGAGCGCCGCGTCCGCGATGAACCTACCATGGTCGGTCAGGTCCGCGATCCCGTGCAGCAGTCCGGGGTCTGTTACCGCCCCGAAGAGCCAGGGCTGTACGTTCATCGCCGTCGGTGCAAGCCTCCCGCAGTCGAGCACGTCCGCGATCACGTGCGGGGGGATCGTCGTGGTCCGGTACTTGCGAACGGAGCGGCGCGACTTGATCATCGTTGTCCCGACATTCATGGAATATCCGATCGTCCGGATCGGCCATAAGTGTTGGGGAAAAAGGGAGGGGCGAGGATCACGACCTGCGGAGCAGGGCGAATCCCACGGCGGCGAGACCCAGCAGGGTGAGGGAGAGGACGCCGAAACCGGGACTCGGGGTTGTTGCTGGGAGCTCGGTGGTCGTCGTCGATCTCTCCGGGGTGGAGGTCGTGGAGACCGTGCCCGTCTCAGCTGGGGTCGTGCCGATCGTACCGGTGGTCATCGTCCCCGCAGATACGGTCGTCTGGTTCGTCGTCGTCGGTGCTGTTGCCGTCGGGCTCACGGAGGCGGCACCGGTGATCGAGGGCCCGGACGGCTCGCCCACCTGGACGCTCCCCGTCTGAGACCGGGTAGTGGTCTTGCCGACCTGTTCGTAGTTATCCCGTATCCGGTTCGCGTTGCAGTCGGCCCAGACCTCGTAGGTCCCGACCCGGTAGTGAGCGGTGTCGGTGGTCCAGACCGGACCGGTCTCGAAGACCGAGGAGTTGACCGGGATGTCGACGAGCGAGGTGGTCGCCCCACCCGGGCCGGTGAGGGAGGTGAACTCCGCACCGGTGGGGTCACGGACGTGTACCGTGATTGGAGCGCCGTTCACGCCGGGACGCTGGGCCATCGAGTAGAGGTTTGTCTCAATCCGGAATCCCAGCGGATCGCCTGAGACGAACCCCGAGCCAGGCTCACGGCCGGTACGCGTATTGATCACCCGGACCTGGAGGCTCGGGTCCTTGACGATAAAGGCGAGTTCCCGGCCGGGCCAGGTATACCAGGCCCCGGTGGCTGTGCCGAAGGTGCCTGGTATGACAAAGAAGGAGGCAGGGTCTGAGACGACGACCACGTCGGAGGGGGCATCGGTCTGGATACTGCCGCCGGCCCCGAACCGCGCTATCTGGCCGCCGGGTGCGATTCCGGCTGCCGTGATGTTGAGCCCCTGCTCGCCCACGAAGACGGTCCCTCCCTTGGGGACGTCCGTGATTGCGGCTGTCGAGGGGCCCACGAGGAGGCTCACCACGGCAAGGCAGGAGAGGAGAAGGATTGCTATTCTCTGCATCTGATTCACCCGACCGCATACGGTCGTTTCACAGTAAATAGATTCTCGTGCTACGAGATAAACCGGCTGCAGCCGGAAAAAAATGATGGGGATATTTAGTCGGCAGGAGAGATCGCGGCCGACGGGCAGGCATCGATACAGGTGTTGCAGTCGACGCACTTATCCTTGTCAACCTCGGCGATTCCACCGACCATCGAGATCGCCTCGGAGGGGCATTCGTCCACGCAGGTCTCGCACCCGACACAGAGGTCCTTGTCGATTTTTACAACCATGGTACTCTGTATCTTCCGGCCCCAAAAAAAAGTTATAGGTTTCTTCTGTGAATCAACGGGTATCGAGCCCAAGCACCTCGGCGAAGGTGTGGACGCCCGCGGGGCGTCCAGGGACCCACGCCGCCGCCCGTAGAGCACCGGTGGCGAAGACCGCCCGGTCGTACGCCCGGTGAGAGAGGGTGATCGTCTCGAAGTTGCCGGCGAACATAACCGAGTGGTCACCGACGATATCCCCGCCGCGCACGGCGTGGACCCCGATCTCCCGACCCCGTTCGTCCATCCCCTCGCGGCCGTACTTCTTCTCGCGCACGCCGACCGTCTCGTCCAGGATCGCGAGGATCGTCTTTGCCGTCCCCGAGGGGGCGTCCTTCTTGTACCGGTGGTGCGCCTCGGTCACCTCGATGTCGTACTCCGCCAGGCGTGGGGCTGCCTCGCGAACGAGCTGCCAGAAGATGTTGACCCCGATCGAGTAGTTCGTCGAGATCACCGCCGGGACGCGCCCGTCGATCGCTGCCCTGTTCGCCGCCTCCTGTTCGGGGGAGAAGCCCGTTGTGCCGACAACGAGGGCGACGCCGTGTTCGGCGGCCGTCCGTATGGTCTCGACAGCCGCCGCGGCGACAGTGAAGTCGACCAGGACATCGGGTCTCTCTTTTTCGAGAAACCGACCGAGGTTAGTGGACTCGACCACCGGAGCGCCGAACTGCTCACCCGCCCGGATGTCGACCCCGCCGGCGAGTTCGAGCTGGTCCGATTCGGCGATCATCCGCGAGAGGATCGTTCCCATCCGGCCGAGGGCGCCGGCGATTGCGACCCTAGTCATAGTGCCCGAGCACCTCTGCCAGGATCGCAGTCCGATCATCGTCCAGGTCCGCGAGCGGGAGCCGGACTGGTCCGGCAGCCAATCCTCGGAGTGCCACCGCCTTCTTCACCGGGATCGGGTTCGTGTCGATGAAGAGAGCCCGGAAGAGCGGGGAGAGCTCGTAGTGGAGCTCGAGAGCGGTGTTCCAGTCCCCAGCAGCGAAGGCCTCGTAGAGCCGGACCATCCTTCCTGGCTCGACGTTCGCGGCGACCGAGATGACGCCCGCACCTCCGAGCGCCAGGATCGGTAGGGTCAGGTTATCGTCACCCGAGATGACGGCGAAGTCCTCGTCCAGGGTCCCCTCGATGATCTGCGAGACCTGGCCCACGTTTCCCGACGCCTCCTTGATCCCGACGATATTCGGGTGGCTTGCGAGCTCGACTACCAGGTCGACCGGGAGGTTCTGCCCGGTCCGCCCGGGCACGTTGTAGAGCACGGTCGGGATATCGAGGTCCGCAATCCGGGTGAAGTGCTTGACGAGGCCGGCGCGGTTCGGCTTGTTGTAGTACGGCGAGATCAGGAGGGCACCGTCCGCCCCGATCTCCTTTGCCGCTTTCGTGAACCGGAGCGCCTCGGCGGTGTTGTTGGAACCAGTGCCAGCGAGCACCGGTACTTTCCCACCGGCGGCCTCGACCGCCACCTCGACGACCTTCTCGTGCTCCTCGAACGAGAGGGTGGCCGACTCGCCGGTCGAGCCCGTCGGGACGATCCCATGGACGCCCGCGGAGACCAGGGCTTCGATGTTCGACCGCAGCCCCTCGAGATCAAGGGACAGCTGTGCATCCGTCAGAAAAGGGGTAACGACGGCCGGAAGGACGCCCTCAAACATGAAGAGGTGTTATGCGCGCCGGGGAGTATTTACCTTTCTGGTTATATATCCGGCGACGCGGTTTCTGACCCGCTTGGAGTCGATCACGGTCAGCTCCGCGACGGTCATTTTGTTCTCATCGAAGTCGCGGGTGAAGCGGTCGCCGTAGCGGACCATCAGTTCCTGCCCGAAGGCCTTGATATAGTTCGGTTTGATTCCCATGCGCCACCGTCCTTGGGGCTGATTCCTATATACTCGCGTGAGTGGAGAGCATAATGATTTCGTCTACGACCTCCTCGACCGTTGAGGCGAAGAGGAGGAGGACCCGGCCCTCCACCAGGACCGCGTCCGGAACTCCCTCTTTCGATGCATGGGCGATCGCCCAGTCCATGGTGGAGACGCCGGGGGGTGTGCGTTGCGGGTCGACCCGGGCCAGTTCGCGCAGGTGCGCATCCAGGGTTTCGGCGAGCGCCGGAAGGGGCCGGAGGGCGGCGACGGCCCGGACCTCGGGTTCGAAACGGATCGCGGTCAGGACCACCCTCGCAAGGCCCGGGTCGGCCCCGTAGGCAGGGGGCCCCGCAGGCCGTACCGCGCCGTCCCGGACGACAAGCCCCCCGGAGAGGGCGGCGACGTCGTCGGGTTCGCGCGCACCCGGAGCCGCCACCGCCAGGTTGGAGAGCCCGGGCTCCACGAGGTGGGCGTCGATCCCCGAGAGGTCGGAGACTGCCCGGCCGATCCGGTCGAGAAGAGCGGATGGTCTCATGTCTTCACCTCTCGTTCCATTACGTGGTTGATCACGCCCTCGGCGATGTCTCCCGAGTACTCGGCGAGCCGGCGGATCGACTCCACGATCGAGCCGAGCGCGATCGCTGTCTCGGCCAGCTGGGAGAGTGCAGTCCCGTGGAGCTCTTCGAACAGGGGTTGTGCCTCGTGGACCTCTTCGATCGACCGGTCGGCCATGCGGATGTCCCGCGCGAAGAGCGATGCCACCGCCCGCTCCAGGATGCCGAGCGCGTGTTCGCTCGCACTCCTCAAACGCTCCACGGTCTCCTGGTCCAGGGGGTGATCCCTGAGCAGGAGCGCGTTCATCGCGATACGGACGGCGTGGTCCCCGATTCGCTCCAGGATCCGCGATACGACAGTGTAGGTCGACGCCGTGACCTGGGTGACGCCCATCTTCTTAGAGAGGCTCGAGTGCTTCATCAGCATGTTGGCGTGCCGCGCGATCAGCCAGTGGAGCCGGTCCACGTCCCGGTCCTCGTCGATCACCTCGCGAGCGAGCTCCGGGTCCCCCGAAGCGACGGCGGCGATCGCATCGCGGTGCATGGCACGGACGACAACGAACATCCGCTTGAGCGTGCTCTCAAACGAGAGCTCACTCGGGCTCAACAGGTCCTTGATGCGGATCGAGGTGTCGGTCTCCTCCATCACCTCCTGGCCGATCGTCATCTGCGTGAAGTCGCGAACCACCATCCGGACGAACGGTGGCAGGTGCGTCTTCGACCGGATCGTGATCTCCGTGTATCCCGCGATGTATGTCCCGATCAGAGACCGGAAGAGGAAAGGAGCGCTCGAACAGGAGCTGACATCGAACTCTCGGGTCCGCTGGACCGGGTCCTCCGCGAGGTTCGGGGTGATCAACAGGGTACCGTCCGCCTGTGTGATCACCCTGAGCGGGTCGTTCTTCTTGATCTTCAGGCTCGTCGCCCATTCTTTCGGAAGGGTGACCACGAACGACGACCCCCCGGTGACCTGTACTCGCCGAATATCCATCGCGAACGCCTCTGTCCGGCGGTCGTTTCGACGACCCGGACCTGCGGATGGTCATATATAATATCAATATATCTATAGAGTTTCCGTCGAATACCAGTATAGCGGTTCCGGGCGGACACCTGACCGACACCATGCTCACCGTTCTGCACACCCTACCGGTCGTTGGTCTCGGTCCGCCTTCCGAACGGTTCATCCCGGTCAGCCCATCTCCCGTCTCCCACTCTGCGCCCATCCCGGGTTCGGGAGGAGGGGTGGCCCCTGGTGGCACGCATCTCCACTCAGCCAACCGTGCCCTGGGCGCCCGCCGCGCCAACCTCAAGGGATGTCATCGATGACGACGATGACGGGGACGACGGCACCGTACCTTGCCGGCGTGCGTATTCCTGCCTTGCGAGAGCGGGTAATCGAGCTCCTCTGGCTCTGCTGTGCCCTCATCGCGGTCGTCGCCGTCGTCTTCATCCTCGCCTTCCTGGTGGTCGACAGCCTGCCGGCCTTCCGCGAGACCGGGATCATCCAGTTCGTCCTCGGATCCACCTGGGACCCGACCTTCGACCCTCCATCGTACGGGATCCTTCCCCTGGTCGCCGGCACCCTCCTCGTCACTTTCGGTGCGATGGCCTTCTCGGTGCCCCTCTCGATCGGGGCGGCGATCTACCTGGCCGAGCTTGCACCGTCCCGGGTACAGGCGTTCGTCCGGCCGGCGATCGAACTCCTGGCGGGGATCCCCTCAGTCGTCTACGGCTTCTTCGGCCTTGTCGTCCTGGTCGAATGGCTGCGGGTCACGCTCTCGGTCCCCTCGGGTGAGTCCGTGCTCGCCGGCTCGATCCTCCTCGGGATCATGTCGCTGCCTACCATCCTCTCGGTGAGCGAGGAAGCGCTCGCATCGGTCGGTCGGGACCTCCGCGAGGGCTCACTCGCCCTGGGCGCGACCCGCTGGCAGACCATCGGGCAGGTCGTCGTCCCCGCTGCCCTCCCGGGGATCACCGCCGCGGTGATCCTCGGTATGGGCCGGGCGATCGGGGAGACGATGGCGGTCCTGATGGTGACCGGGAATGCCGCGGTTACCCCCGAGCCGCTTCTTAACGTCCTCTCGCCCGTCCGCACCCTGACCGGGACCCTCGGCATCGAGATGGGTGAGGTCGCAATCGGCTCGCCGCACTACCACGTGCTCTTCGCGGTCGCAACCGTGCTCCTCATGGTCACGCTCGCCATCAACCTGGGGGCGAGCAGGATCCTCGAGCGGTTGAACGCGGTGGGCTCCGGGCGGAGGGTGCCCCTGTTGGCGGGCGGGTTCCTTTCCAGGCTCCTCTCTGGCCCGGTCCTCGCGGGAGTCGTCCTCGTCATTGTAGCAGCGACCGTCGGCTCCACCGCTGGTCCCGTCCCCGCGCTCGGGGCGTTCGCCGTCGGTGCAACCTTGCTGATCGCTGTCCCGCGCCTCTCGTCCCGCCAGAAGGAGCGGTTCGCCTTCGTGCTCGTTCGCGCCGCGGTAGCGGTTGTGCTCCTGGTCCTCGCGGTGATCCTCTTCGACATCGTCTCGAAGGGTCTCCCGGCGCTCTCGTGGACGTTTCTCACCGGTACGCCCCAGGACCTGGGGCGGAGCGGCGGGATCTTCCCCGCCATCGTGGGGACCCTCTCCCTGGTGGCCGGCTCGATCGCGTTCGCCCTCCCCCTCGGGGTCGGCGCCGCCATCTACCTGGTGGAGTACCGGCAGGACGGTCGGCTTGTCCGAGCGATCCGGAGCGGCGTGGACCTTCTGAACGGCACACCTTCGATCGTCTTCGGTCTCTTCGGCTTCTCCTTTCTCGTCCTCTACCTCGACCTTGGGGTGAGCATGCTCGCGGGCCAGCTCACCCTCGGGCTGATGGTCCTCCCGACGATCGTCCGGACGACCGAGGAGGCCCTCCGGAACGTCCCCCAGGCGCTCCGCGAAGGCTCGCTTGCCCTCGGGGCTAGCCGCTGGCAGACGATCAACCGGGTGGTGCTCCCGACGGCTGCTGCCGGCATCGTCACCGGCACGATCCTCTCGGTTGGCCGAGCGGCAGGTGAGACAGCCCCGATCCTCTTTACCGCGGCGATCTTCTCGCAGCGGTACCTCCCCACCTCCCTCTTCGAGCCGGTGATGGCCCTGCCGTACCACCTCTTCGTCCTTTCCACCACCGTGCCCGGCTCCGAACTGAACCGCTACGGCACCGCACTCGTGCTGGTCCTGCTCGTCTGCGGGATCTACGCGGTCGCGATCGCCGTTCGAACCCGTTTCCAGACCACGATGAGGCAATAGATGACAGAAATCACCATCAACGACACCATGAACGTCCTCGAAGCATGCGGACTCAACCTCTGGTACGGGTCGCAGCAGGCGCTTCAGGAGGTCGGGATCGCGGTGCCCGCCCTCCAGGTGACCTCCCTGATCGGTCCCTCGGGCTGCGGCAAGTCCACCCTGCTCCGGTGCTTTAACCGGATGAACGACCTCGTCGCCGACTGCCGCATAACGGGCCGGATCGCCTACCGGGGCGACGACATATATCACCCGGGGTACGACGTGGTCGAGCTCCGAAAACGAGTCGGCATGGTCTTCCAGAAGCCGAACCCGTTTCCGAAGTCGATCTACGACAACGTCGCCTACGGCCCGCGTGTCCACGGCGAGACCGACAGGGCCAGGCTCGACGAGTGCGTCGAGCGCTCGCTCCGACAGGCTGCCCTCTGGGACGAGGTGGAGGACCGGCTCGGGGACTCGGCGCTCGGGCTCTCGGGAGGACAACAGCAGAGGCTCTGCATCGCCCGCACCCTTGCCGTCGAACCGGACGTGATCCTGATGGACGAGCCCTGCTCGGCCCTCGACCCGATCGCGACGGCGAAGATAGAGGACCTGATCGACACCCTCAAGCAGCGCTACACGGTGATCATCGTGACCCACAACATGCAGCAGGCCTCGCGCGTCAGCGACTGGACGGGCTTCATGTACCTCGGCCGGCTCGTGGAGTTCGGCCGCACCCTCCAGGTCTTCGAGGCCCCGCGGGAGGAACTGACCGAGCGCTACATAACCGGGAGGTTCGGATGACCGGCCGGTTCGAGAGCGAACTCGCGCACCTTCTCCAGGAGACATGGGAGATGGGCGAGCTCGCCCGGGGGATGTACCGGGACGCGGTCCGCGCCCTGCTCCAGCAGGACCAGGTCCTCGCGTCGTCCGTCATCTCCCGGAAGACCAGTCTTCGCGACCGGCTCCACGGGGTGGAGGACCACGCCTACCTGGTGCTCACCCTCCACCAGCCGGTCGCTCGCGACATGCGAACCGTCGTCAGCTGTCTCAAGGTGGCAGGGGCCCTCGAGCGGATCGGGCGGTACGGCAAGGACATAGCGACGATCGTCGGATATATCTCGGATCGCCCTCACCTCGCGAACCTTCTCTCGATCCCGCATATGGCGAGGACCGCCGAGGAGATGATCGACCGTGCGCTTACCGCGTTCGAGGAGGGCGACCCCTCCCTGGTGCAGGACTTTTCGAACCGGGACGACCAGGTCGACGCCCTCGGGTATTCGATCTTTCGCGAGTGCGTCACCTACATGCTCGAGGACCCGAAGACCATCACCCAGTGCGCCAACTACGTGATGGTCGCGCGGTACCTGGAACGCGCGGCGGACCACGCCTGTACGATCGCGGAGGCGACCGTCTTCATGCAGACCGGGGAGCGGGTGGAGATCCGGTGATACCACCTCCAAAGGATTTTTGCCGGACGGAGCACAACTTAATCTCCACGCCTCAGTGGCTTAGTGGTATAGCGGCTGATTTGTAATCAGCAGGTCGCGAGTTCGATCCTCGCCTGAGGCTTCATCGGGAAAAAAGGGTCAAAGCCAGTCGGACGGGTGCGGCGCTGGACGCCGCCTCCGTTCCTGGCCCCCTCTCTTCTCTCCGGCGTGCTCCTGGGACGGCCGAGTCCGTTCCTGGTCGATACTATCAGCGCTCATCTCGACCTGGTTCAGGACGGCGAGCAGTACTATCCCCAACCAGAGGGCGCCGAGAAGGCTTCCAACGACCAGGACGAAGAGGCCTATCCATGCAGGGGGCTGGGAACCCGAACCGATACTGGGTGACGATGACGGTTGGAGAAGGGTGCCGAACGAGTCGCCCCCGTTTGAGACCAGAATGGATTTTTGCTGCGATGCGCTGTCTGGGGTCCCAGCTGCAGCGGCGAAAGCAACGAACAGTACAAGGCACAGGAAGGCGAGGACGAGGGGCCGTGCTCGGTTCACGTGGATCACTCTCCGTCCACTCCGTAGAAAGTATTGCATATATTCTCTTCGGTTTATTCGAGCCTGATATGGCTTCTCCTGTACCTATTGTCACAATCAGAAACTCCTTATCCTCGTGGTCCCCACGGTCACGATATGGGTCTCTTCAAGACCGTTCGGCGCGTCACCACCTTAAGTGCGCGGTTGAGTCGTTTTCGAGGCCAGATCGAGATGATGATCGGTGGCGTGCGTGACCCCCGCGTCCCGCTCGTGGCCAAGCTCGTCATGCTCGCGACACTCGCCTACGTGGCGAGCCCGGTTGACATCATACCCGACTTCCTCCCCTTCGTCGGCCACCTGGACGATGTAATCCTGATCCCCGTCGGAGTGGCTGTGGCGCTCGCGCTTCTCCCGCACCCGCTCCGGCTCGAGTACAACGCTGCGAGAACCGGGGCCATCCGGGCCATCTAGGCCCTCCTCCCTCTTCTGGATCGGCAAAAGGGGTGCTCGGGTTCCGGCCGTCCGCGCGTCGGCGGACTCCGGAGGTGCACCTATAAAAAGAGATCCGATGTGGTTCCCCGGCAGTGGCAGGCCTGGGGCTGGTCAATTGTCGGCGATTCGAGCCTAAAGGACGCCGCTCGCGGGGTGAAAGTGAGCCGCTCCCCGGTTCCACTCTGATTGGTAATATTGTTATGCTAAAGCATGGCACCGTACTCCACACAGGCGATCATCGTGGACCTACTTCTTTCCTTCCTCCTTGCAACGCTTCCGATTCTCGTCATCTTCGTCGGACTCGTCGTACTGAAACAGTCGGGAACCCTGATGGGGGTGGTCGGCTGGGTGCTGACCATCTTCATCGCGGTGTTCTTCTTCTCCACCTCGCCTGCGGTCGCAATCTTTGCGTCGATAAACGGCGTCCTTGCTTCGTTCGGGATCTCGCTGATGGTCCTCTTCACCATCCTCCAGGTGACGATGATGGACCAGACAGGAGCGATCCGCTCGATCACCGAGTACATCCGGCTGATCGCGGCTGAACGCTACGAGCAGGTGATGCTCCTGAACGTCGGGCTCGGCTCCTTTCTCGTCTCTATCGGGGCGACGCCGGTCACGATGCTCCCGCCGATCATGCTCGCCCTCGGTTTCTCGCCGATCGCGGCGGTGGCGCTTCCGTGCCTGGGGTACGATCCGCTCACCTCCTTTTCCCTGCTCGCCGTGCCGATCACCCTCCCTGCCCAGGTCTTCAACCTCGACCTCGAGGCGCTCGGCTCGACGATCGCACTCTTCCTGCCGGTCATCTCCACCGGGTTCGCGATCGGCATGCTGTTCGTCGCCGACGGGCTGAATGGGGTCCGAAAGGGGATTGTGCCCGCCCTCGTCGCCGGCCTCACCCTGGGGTTCTCCGCGATCCTCTTCGTGCACGTCCTCCCCGTCTCGGCGATCGGGCTCGTCGGCGTCTTCTCTGGCCTGGTGACGATCGGCGTCCTCCTCCTTCTCCGGGTCGTCCAGGGGAAACCGATCGTGGCCCGTGCGGCCCAGATGCCCGCCGATGTGATGCCGATCCGACGTGCGGCGCTCCCCTGGTTCCTGCTGGTCTTCTGCTGCATCGTGATCAGCATTCCCGCGGTCGCCGTCTGGCTGCACGGCCTTCTCGGCCCGCTCCAGGTGATCACGGTCGTCGCCAACAAGACGGTCGACCTCAAGGTCCTGAACCAGGCCTACACCTGGGTGCTTATCTCAACCGTGGCGGCGGCGCCGTTCATGGTCCGGAGCCGCGAGGAGGGGATTCGGATCCTCTCCACCTGGCTCCGCAGGGCGTGGGCCCCGACGCTCGCCGCCGCCGTCTTTTTCGCGATCGCCTACGTTATGGACTGGTCCGGCCAGTCGGTGATCGACGGCGCGCTCGGTTTCGCCGCCGGCACCACCGACATGAACATGAACGCGGTGATAGGCCTCACTCTCGCCATGACCTTCGGAGTCGCCTTTCCCGCGATCAGCCCCCTCCTCGGCCTCTTCGGGGCCTTTGTCTCGGGATCGGAGGCATCGTCGAACGTGATGTTCCATGGGATCCTGAAGAGAGCGACGGGTGTTCTCGATCTGGACTTCACCACGGTCTACTCGGGCCACGCGGTGGCGGGTGGGATCGCCTCCGGGATCTCGCCGGCGAAGATCATCAACGCCGCTGCCGTTATTGACCAGATCGGGATCGAGGGCGAGGTGATCCGGCGCTGTGTCCCGATCGCGGTGGTCCTGACCCTGATCACCGGGGCGATGCTGGTCCTGATGCTCGCCCTCACATAGGGCGGTCTCCTCCTGTTATTCCGGGGTCCTGATGCCCCCACGCATACGTATTTTTACCGGACGGGCAAGACCCGTATGGATGCACCGGGCGCTGCCGGGGGGTGCGATCCTCCTCGTGCTCCTCGTCGCGACTGCCCTCTCGGGGGGCTGCGTCGCGCTCTACACCGTCTCAGAGGCAGCTGACCCCCCGCCGAACCTGCCGGGGGGCGACGCCCGTTCGGGGTTGCCTCTCTTCCCGCCGGGCATTCCCGTCTCGACACCCGTGCCCGCGCAGAGTCTTGCGCCCGGCCCGGAACGGGGCGGTGATGGCGAGCCCTTCGTGCCGATACCGTCCTATGAAGCCCTCCCCGTCACCGCGCCTCCGTCCGAGGCTCCTGCGGTTCCGCTCACCTGGGCTCCAACGACGCCGAATACCGTACCGCCCTCGATGCCGGACAGGACGCTCGCCGTTCACGATGGGCTTCCTGGCCGGGACGAGGTCCCCACAGCCGTGACGACGCCGATACCGCCCCCGACGATGGCAGAGACGCTACCGGTCGACGATGGACTTCCCGGGCGCGACGAGGTCTACCACCCCGTCGTTACACCCCTTGCACCGGTTTAGTCAAGGAACGGCCTGATCACCGCGAGGACCGCATCTCGCAGCGCTTCGGCACCTGCCCGGTCCGGGGCCTCGACCATGACCCGGACGATCGGCTCGGTCCCTGACTGACGCACGAGCGCCCAGGTCTTCTCCTTCGCGATCCGGACCCCGTCGGTCAGATCGGCCGAGTGGTCGGGGAAGGCGGCGATGATCGCAGGGACGATCTCGCGGATCCGACCGCTCTTCTTCTTCTCCGAGATGAAGTGGTAGGGGGGAAGTTCGTCGATCAGCTCGGACAGGGGCCGCCCGGTCTCGGCGAGGAGCGCGACCATCATCGCCGCGGTCATCCCGCCGTCACGACAGAACTGGTGGTCGGGATAGATCAGCCCGCCGTTCCCCTCGCCGCCGAACGCGACCTGCATGCCGTCGCCGATCAGGGCGAGCATGCTCCGGGCGACATAGATGGATCCGACGGCGGTGTACCGCACCGAGCAGCCGGTCGCCGCCGCTACGTCCTCGATCAGCTGAGAGGTCGAGACCGGGGTCACGATCATTCCCTGCCGGCGCTGGCAGACGTGGTTCGCGACGAGGGCGAACTCACGGTTCTCCTCGACGTACCGACCCCGGTCATCCACGAAGACCGCCCTGTCAGCGTCACCGTCGTGTGCCACCCCGAATGCGGCACCAGTCGTCTGCACGAGCGCGGCGAGCGGTGCGAGCCCTGCGGGCGTTGGTTCCGGGAGGCGGTGGGGAAACGTGCCGTCGAACTCCCGGTTGATCGCGTTGACCGTGGCCCCCATACGCTCGAGCAGGCGGGGCGTTGTCTGGCACGCAGCCCCCGACCCCGGGTCGACGGCGATGGTCATACCTCTCCCCACGCCCGGTGGGAAGTGGGCCAGGATGCCATCGAGGTACTGGTCGACCAGTCCGCTCCCGTCCTTCTCCTCGCCGAGCCCGCGCCAGTCTGCGAGCGCAAACTCGCCCGAGGCGAGCCTTTCCTCGAGCGCGATCACCTGCTCGTCACCCATCTCGGTGCCGTCGGGCTCGATCACTTTGACACCGTTGTACTCGGGAGGGTTGTGCGAGGCGGTGATCACTGCGCCGGCCGCGAACCGGTCGCGGACGATGAATTGGAGGGCTGGAGTCGGCAGGACGCCGCAGTCGACGACGTCGCAGCCGGCCGCCAGCAGGCCGGCCTTCATTGCATGGACCAGCATCGCTCCCGATGACCGGGAGTCCCTCCCGACTGCGATCGTCCCCGGGCGCATCGCGCCGAGCGCCTGTCCGATCCGGAGCACGAGCTCCGGCCGCATCAATTCCCCCACGACGCCTCGGACGCCGTTCGTTCCAAACAGTTGCTTCGTGCCGGTCATTCTCGTCCTCCCGGGCCTGTCGTACCGTTCGCTATCGTCTCGAACTCAGCGAGCGCCGCAGCTGCAGAGGCCGGATCGCGTGCGATCAGGGCGATGAGTATTGTCCCTCCACCGGCATAGACCCTGCCGTGCACCATTGCCCCTATCACTCCGAGGACCGCCCTGCACCGGGACTCGAGCGCGGCGAGATGGACACGATCATCGGCCTGTTCCGGATCGGCCGGTACACGACAGGTGCACTCGATCCCGTCGCGGACCCCCGCCGCTCGCCGACAGGCGAGGAGGAGCCCCCGCATCGAGTGGTACTCGTCGAACCGATCGAGGGCGGCGATAACCTCCTCCGGCGCCGGATCACGGAGGACGGCCCGCTCCGAGGGGAGGTCGCCGACCACGACGCGGGCGAAGGGGACGGTCTTGAACCCCTCCACCAGGGCGAGGTCGCACCCCGCGTCCGAGAGGCGGTCGAGGGCCGCTTCGAGCGAGTCGGCGCGGACTAGGGTGACGCCCTTCTCCCCGTCGATCCCCGTGACCACCGAGGCCCCCTCCGTGAAGAACCGGGTCGTATCCCGCCCGGGCTCGAGCTCGAACGGGTGTTCCCCACCGAGGTGTTTGACCACTCCTGCCGTCATGCCTTCCGGGACGACCCGGAGGACCCTCTCGATCAGGCCTGTCTTGCCGGTCTTGGACCAGCCGGCGAATTGGACGACCCTCATTCTCCGTTCCCCTCCGGCAGTTCCTGTTGCTCCGGCGCTCCCTGCTCCCCTTCTTTCCGGTTGTTCTCCTCTTTACCGCGCGTCTCGAGGAGGGTCTGGGCCGCGATACCGACCGACCGCATCACCCGGGCGATCCGGTCCTCGATGTCGAGCTCGTCGTCCACCGGAAGGCTCGTTCCCTCCACTTCGAGGAGGAACCGGGCGATCTCGCTCGCCTCGAAGAGGAGATCATCGAGCTCGTCGGTGGTGAAGAACCCACACATCGCTCCGTAGAAGAAGGTGGCCCCTGACTTCCGGACCTTCTTCTTGAACGAGTTGCGCGCCTGATTCACGGCCTGGGGCGAATACGGCTCGGTCATGAACGGGACGAGCTCGGGGAGGTGCTGGCCGATGAACGTCATCTCAGCCCCGGAGGTGGTGCGGAAGTCGGCGCAGAGCCGGGCGAGCGCCCATTCCCGGGCCGTGACGTACGTGTGCTTGCGCAGGAACCGGTTCACCTTCTCGTATGCCGCGCCGTCGACCTTCCGGAACTTGGCGTATCGGGCGACCTCGTCCTGATCGAATCCGGGGGCCATATGATCACAGGGTCGACGGGTCAGGGCAAAAAGGGATCAGCAGCCGGTGTCGGGGCCGGGTTGACCGCGCCGAGGACCCCCCAACCGCCGGCGATCCGCACCTATTTATAGATTCAACGCCCATTCTTCTGGGCACAGGGTCCCGGTAGGGTAGTGGATATCCTAGAAGCCTGCGGAGCTTTTGACCCGGGTTCAAGTCCCGGCCGGGGCGTGACATTGTAACTTAAACGCCCACCTTTTTCAAATGTGAAGTCCTTTTCTGACATTTTCGGCATTTCTCCTCTCCAGATCGTATGATATTTTCTCGGATCTGGGTGAATGGAGATTTTGAAATTATTTTAAATATATATATATAATATTCAAAAATCCCCTTTTCGAAGCTCTGGCAGTAGGTCAGGAGCCTGACCCACGGTATCTCTTGCATAGAGTATTTTGAACGCAGTAGATGACGAAATCATGGAAGAGTCACATTATTGTCTTGATTATCATCGTATGCCTATCCCTTCTCAGCGTGGACTGCAGGGTTTGGCTCCACGCCCCCATGCGGTGGCGATTGACCCGAGGGGTTTCGCCCTTGTGGCCCGCAACCCCCCAGATGCTCCGAATCGAGCGACGAAACCTCGCGGACCCCGACTGCACCCGGGTGTCGCGACCTCCCTCGCCTCATGAATCCACGACGGTTATCTCGTCTCGCGATAACGTCCTGATCATGGAATGGCGATCCCCGTCCCCCGCCGGACGACCCCCCGTCTTCTCAGGCCCACTGTCTCGGGCACCATTCGTCTCGCGGGCCGACTCCTTCGCCGAGTCCGTGATCCGGGAGATGACGCGGCTCGCGCTGGAGCACGATGCAATCAACCTCGCGCAGGGATTTCCCGACTTCCCCTGCCCCCCCGAGCTCAAGGACGCGGCCTGTGAGGCTATCCAAGCCGATATCAACCAGTACGCGATCACCTGGGGTGCGAAGAACCTCCGCGAGGAGCTCGCCCGGAAGGTGGGGGAGTACAACGGGATCGACGTCGACCCCGAGACCGAGATCACTATCACCTGCGGCTCGACCGAGAGCATGCTGGCCGCGATGCTCGCCCTGGTCGTTCCGGGCGACGAGGTCGTGGTACCCGAGCCGTTCTACGAGAACTACGGGCCGGATGCAGTCCTCTCCGGTGCGGTGCCGCACTACGTCTCGTTCCGCCACGACCTCTCGATTGACGAGGAGGCGTGGAAGACGGCCTTCTCCGCGAAGACGCGTGCGGTCATCCTGAACACGCCGAGCAACCCGACAGGGAAGGTCTTCTCGAAGGAGGAACTCTCGTTCATCGCGGACCTCTGCATCGACCACGACACGATCGCGATCACCGACGAGATCTACGAGCACATCCTGTACGATGGCAAGAAGCACGTCTCCATCGGGTCGCTTCCGGGCATGGAGGACCGAACTGTCACGATCGGGAGTTTCTCCAAGACCTACAGCGTGACGGGCTGGCGCGTCGGGTATGCCCTGGCGGACGGTGCCCTGACCGAGCGGATCCGGAAGATCCATGACTTCCTGACCGTCGGTGCCCCGGCACCGCTCCAGCAGGCCTGCGTGGCCGCCCTCCGGCTGCCGGCGGAGTACTACCGGGATCTGGCGGCGGACTACGACCGGAAACGGCGGCTCCTCTACCGGGGGTTGCAGAAGGCGGGTCTCTCCTGCGATCTCCCTGAAGGCGCGTACTACCTCTTCTGCGACATCAGCAGCTTCGGGATGGCGGACACCGTCTTCGCCCGTCACCTGGTGGAGACGGTCGGCGTCGCAGCGGTTCCCGGAAGTTCCTTCTACCACGCCGGCGGAGAGGACCGGCTCCGGTTCACCTTCTCGAAGAGCGACGAGACGCTCGATGAGGCGTGCAGGCGCCTCGAGAACCTCTCCTGAAGCGGGCCCCGGCCCGCCTCTCGCTCCCGTTCGTCTCCAGCGCCCATGTGCGACCGGTCCCCCGACCGTCTGCCCAGGGAGATTCGGGCCCGCCTACCGTCCGCTCGTCGCCCCCATAACGCGCGAGTCCGTTCTGGATGACGAAGAAGGTAAACCCGTACTCGGTGGAATACTTCCGGTACATCTCCATCTCCTGTTCGAGTCCACGGATGATCATCAGGACAGCGGGGTTGTCCCTGTAGTTCTCTTCCAGGGCCGGGAGCTCTTCGGACAGCTGGGTGTGGGAGTGATCCCACCAGTTTTCGTCGGGGAGGCGGAACGAACCGATGAGGTTATACCCGATCTCTCAGATCGCCGCCTCGGTATCGACCCCCCGGGAGTCCGTTCGAACAAGCCAGGGACGCGGGCATGACGGACGAATCAACCCTGCGTGCTGACAGTGTACGGTCGAATGGCCTCCCCATCGCCGGCGGACGTGGTTGTACCCGCATGGGCGAAACGATCCGCCGGTGAATTCCGGTACTGGATCGTGACACGTGTCACCGGGCCGACTGTGCACTCGGTGAATAAATATAATAAAAAATATATGTCTCGATACCGACCGGAATGCGGACGACCCCTTTCCAGGAGGTCTCCTTTGGCGGACGGATCCCCGTTCCGATCCTCGGCGAACGAGGTCGGGAGGTGCTCTCGTTCTTCGAGTGGCTGATTGGAAAGGGACCGATTCACTGGAGGCCGGATGTCCGGAGATCGTGATCGATTCGGACGGAGGAGGCGCACCGTCTGTCTCCTCCTTCTTGCCGTGATACTCGTCGTGGGCGGTTCGACGACCGTGTCCGCTCTCTTCTGGCGGATCGAAACCGTGGACTCATCGACGTCCGACGTGGGGCGATTCTCGTCCCTCGTACTGGACGCGACGGGCCATCCACGGATCAGTTATTATGACGGTACGAACGGACGCCTGAAGTATGCCTGGAACGACGGTTCGACCTGGCATATCGAGAGGGTGGAACCTGCGGGTGGCCCCCTGGGTGCCGGTACTCACACCTCTCTCGCGCTCGACAGCGCGGGCAACCCGCGGATCAGCTACCAGAATTTCTCCGCAGGCCTCGAGTACGCCTGGCGTGACGGTTCGGGCTGGCACATCGAGATCGTGGACTCGACCGGTGGAAGCGTCGGGTATCACACCTCCCTCGCGCTGACCGGTGCCGGCAGTCCGCGAATCAGTTACCAGGACTACTCGAAACAGGACCTGAAGTACGCCTGGAAGGACAACACGGGCTGGCATACCTTCACCGTGGACTCGGCGGGGAACACCGGGACCGGCTCCTCGCTCGAGCTGGACGGCAACGACAACCCGCACATCAGTTACCTGAACTACTACCCGAACCGCGACCTGCTGTATGCCTGGTACGGCGGCTCGGGCTGGCAGATCCGGACGGTGGACTGGACGGGCCAGGTCGGGGAGTACAGCTCCCTGGCGCTCACCCGGGGTGACGACGCGTGCATCAGCTACTGGGACCAGACCAACAATGACCTGAAATATGCATGGGAGGACGGTGCTGGGTGGCACACCGAGACGGTGGATGCGACGGGATTCGTCGGACAGTATACCTCGCTCGCGCTCGATCGGTCCGATCATCCCCGGATCAGCTACTACGACCGGATGAATCACTCCCTGAAGTTCGCCATAAAGGACGGCGGGCTGTGGTCGACCGAGACGGTGGACTCGTCGGCATACGTCGGCACATTCACGTCTCTCGCGCTCGACGCCAATGGTACCCCGTACATCAGCTACTACGACGAGACGAACGGGCATCTGAAGTACGCCCGCGCCGTGCCGATCCTGGTAGTACCCGGCGGTATCGGGACGCCGGGGAATACCGATGGCGATGCGAAGTATGAGGACGTGAACGGGAACGGCCGGAAGGACTTCGCGGACGTCGTGCTCTACTTCAACCAGATGTCCTGGATCGCGGCGAACGAGCCGCTGGTGGCGTTCGACTACAACGGCAACGGGCGGATCGACTTCGCGGACGTCGTC
>CASGHK010000026.1 GCA_949320185.1 uncultured Methanomicrobiales archaeon
TGTCAGACACAGGTTTTGCCTCCTTTGTATCGGTTTGTGCCGTTGTCGGTACCTTCTCATCAGGGGGGATGGCAGGCTTCTGCTCCTCCACCACCGGTGCACGTTCGGCCGGTATGGCGTTCGTCGGCGGTGGTGCCGGTCTCTCCGGTACCGCCGGCTTCACCGGCTCGTCTGGTTTCGGGGCAGCCGTCTCGCGTGACTCCACCATGACGTCCTTCTTCTTGAAGATGCCCAGGATCTTCTCAAAGAGCCCCATTCTCGACTCCTAACTCCTTGAGGATGTACGATACCGTCTTCGGTACCGCAGCTTGCACCTCTTCGGTGAGTCCCATCTCGAAATCTGGCGCACTGACGTGTTTTGGCTGGCACCCGATGATCGTGATCTCGACCCGGTCTTTGAGGCGCTGCAACGGCTCGGCGAGGTCCCACGAGTGGGCGTCACGATAGGCGCCCGGGGGCAGATCCTCCACAGCGAGCCGCGCCAGCGTCCCGGGTTCCGCCCCGAAGTCCGCGCAGTCGACGATGATCAACCGCTTGGTCACCTCGGGGTCGAGCAGGGTAAAGATGAAGTGAGGTCCCCCGAGCCCGGCGTCAATCACCTTGACGTCCTCGGGCAGGTCGACCTCCTGCAGCGCCTCGATCACGGCCGGCCCGTAGCCGTCGTCCGCGAAGAGGGGATTGCCGCACCCCGCCACCACGATCCTTGGGAACAGCATGCCAGAATCGCTCACTGGATCAGCTTTTCCGCAACGAGCCGGCGGTCTTCGTCCACGACGATCATGTGCGTCGCGCACGATACGCAGGGGTCGTATCCACGCATGATGACCTCAGCCAGCTGCCACGGTGCACCGGTGAGGGCGCGGCTGCAGGTCGGGAAGTTCCAGGTGGTCGGGACGAGCATGGAGTAGTATTGCACGCGGCCGTCCTTCACGCGGGCCAGGTGGACGTCGCACCCGCGCGGGGCCTCGTTCGCCGCCCAGCCGAGCAAGCCATCGCCCTGCGGGATCTCGTCCGCGAGGACGGGCGCAGCGCAGTTCAGGGCGTCGATGCACTCGATGATCTTGTAGAACGAGTCCGTGTACTCCATCTGCCGGGCGATCTGCTGGCCGATGGTGCCCTTCTCGTCGTAGCCCTTGAAGACGTTGAGACGTGCCCTCGGGCCGACCTCGACCGGCTGTCCGTCGTAGAGCGGCACGCCCGTGCAGGCCTCCATCTGGGGCCAGGCCTTCGCACCCTTGGGCGTCGTGCCGCCGACCGGGTAGCTCGGGTAGTCGTCCGTGATCTCCATCTCACCCATGAACCAGTCCCAGGGGCGGACCTCGTTCCAGCGGGCCGGGTCCCAGCGGGGGTTCTCGTCCAGGCTCGAGGAGCCGTAGACCGGGTCCGCCGCCATGTAGCCCTGGTTGTGGTACCCGAGGGTGTCGGGGATCGCGACCTGCATGCCGCCGACCTCTGCCCAGTCGCGCTTCTGGTAGTTCCGGAAGATCGCGATCATGAACTCCATCTGGTCGCGGGCGAGCGCGAGACCCTCCTTTGCCAGGTCGTAGATCTTGGACTTGGCGCGGGGCTGGAGGTTCTTGTACATACCTCCGACACGGGTGTTCGACGGGTGGATGCACTCTCCTCCCGAGATCTCGCCGATCGTCTGGCCGATCTCACGGATCCGCTGGATCCGCTTCGCCACCGAGCGAACCGGCTCCTCGGGCGAGAACGGGTTGATCTTCGTGTCCGTCCCGGGCAGGTACATGTCCGGGAGCGACAGGATGTTGTGCAGCGCGATCGAGTGGATGCGGTTCGCACACTGCAGGATCACACGAAGCAGATAGGCGTCGTCCGGGATGTAGACGCCCATCGACGCCTCCATCGCCTCGGTACCCGCGAGCGTGTGCGCAATCGGACAGATACCGCAGACACGGGATGCGATCTTCGGCACCTGGTCATAGGTCTTGCCGATCGCAAGTTTCTCCACACCGCGGACGGGTGTGATGGAGAGCCAGTCACCGCGCTCGATGATTCCCTGATCATCGACCTTTAAGACGAGCTTCGAATGCCCCTCGTGTCTCGTGGTGGGGGATATCTCAATAACTTTCGACAATTGAATCTCCTCTTGGGAATTCGGTGTTCGACAGTCCGTACAGGGTCTTCTTGACGGCCCAGCCGCAATGGCCGACCGGACGTACTGGGTACGTATAATGTATCCTGCGCTCGCCCCGCATATAATCCTTCCCAAATTTTCCGAGGATATGGGGCCGATTGACAAAAGAAGGTAATTTTATTGATATTTCGGCGAGGACCTCAGCCTCGAGAGTCAGCACGACAGGGATGCCGGGGAGACCGAACAGGGAGTTGTAGAAAGAGTATCTAATTGAAGGGATTTAAACCGCTCTCCTAAGAACGGTTGTTCGTGCCCTCCTCCTGGAGTTCGACCACCAGCTCCGCAAGGGTCGCCTTCCGCTCCGCGTACGCGTCGTGCTGGTGGATCGACTCCTCGTTCGTCTGCTTGATCGTGATATGGGTGTCGCCGGGCAGGTAGCTGAACTCGGCGAGCACCTTCTTCGCCATCTCCCGCACGCAGTCCTCGACGAACCGGGGGTTCTTATGGGCCGCCATCACCACCGCCGACTCGTCTCCCCGCTTCAGGAGCTCGAACGTCCTTGCCGACATCGAGTCCTTGAGGACCGTGATGATCGTCTCGAGCTCCACGTGCTCGTCATCGTCCGTCTCGATGCAGAGAAAGCCCCGCCCCCGCTGGTTGTGAGTCGCCATCGGGACCTGATCGAAGAACCGGGTCGCGGTCTCCTGGTCGACGCCGAGGTCGTGGAGCACCTGGGAAGCGTGGTCCGCCATGATGTTCTGGGCGCAGGGGCAGGCAGTCATACCGGTCACCTCGGCGCCGATCGACTTCCTCACGATCGGCTCGTGGAAGGTCCGCTGCGCGATCGCCCGGGCATGCACCTTGACCACCTCGTGGCAGCTCGTGTGCGACACAGGCGTCTCGCGCTTCACCATGAACTCAGACCGCATGATCACCTCGGTGCGGTCCGCGTACTCGTGGCGGTCGAGGAGCTTGCGCGCGACGGCGCTGCAGAGCTGCTCGATCTCGGTGACACCGCCCTCGATCGCCTGCTGCAGCACCTCGTCGATCACCTCGAAGTTGCGCGAGAGGTTCGCCCCCTTCAGTGACCCGGGGAGGTCGACAAAGACGTCGAACTTCGAGATGAAGATGACGGGGCGCTTATTTTTCCGAGAAACCTCGACCAGTTTCTTGACATTCTTAACGCCGACGCGCGTCAGGTTGATCCGAACGTCGGGGCAGGTGGACTGTACATCTGGAAGTTCCATTACACCGGGCCTCTACACGCTTTCCGCATGGCACTCTTTTACATCAAAAATGAAGGTAAACAGTTTATCCTCTTTTATTTAATATGTATGTGGCTTTCGGCCAGGGATGAATCGAGTTATGATCCAGAAGTACTACGAATCGGACGCCGACATCGGCGCCGTACAGGGAAAGCGGATCGCCGTTATCGGCTATGGGTCCCAGGGACGTGGACAGGCACTCAATCTGCGTGACTCGGGCCTCGACGTCGTTATCGGCCTCCGGCCTGGCCGGTCCTGGGAGCAGGCGAGCACGGATGGGTTCGAGGTCTTCGCCGTCGACGAGGCGGTAAAGAGGGCCGACATCGTCCAGGTGCTCCTCCCCGACGAGACTCAGGGGTCGGTCTACCGATCCGAGATCCGCCCGTACCTCGCGGACGGCAAGGTCCTGATGTTCAGCCACGGGTTCAACATCCACTTCGGCCAGATCGTACCGCCACCGAACGTGGACGTAATCATGGTCGCACCGAAGGGTCCCGGCCACATGGTCCGCCGCACCTACGAGGAGGGCAAGGGCGTCCCGGCGCTAATCGCGATCCACCAGGACGCAAGCGGAAACGCGAAGGCGGTTGCACTCGGGTACGCGAAGGGGATCGGCGCCACCCGCGCCGTCGTGCTCGAGACCACCTTCGCTGAAGAGACCGAGACTGACCTCTTCGGCGAACAGGCCGTCCTCTGCGGGGGGATCACCTCGCTCATCAAGGCGGGTTTCGAGACCCTCGTCGAGGCGGGGTACGCTCCCGAGATGGCCTACCTCGAAGTCCTGCACGAGACCAAGCTGATCGTCGACCTGATCTACGAGGGCGGCTTCACCAAGATGCGCGATTCGATCTCGAACACGGCCCAGTACGGGGACCTCACCCGTGGACCGCGGATCATCAACGAAGAGTCGCGCGAGGCGATGCGCGAGGTTCTCGGCGAGATCCAGTCCGGCGCGTTCGCCCGGGAGTGGATGCTCGAGAACCTGGTGAACCGGCCGGTCTTTACCGCCCTGACGAGAGCCGACGAGGAGCACCTGATTGAAGAGGTCGGTGCCGAGGTCCGCGGTATGATGCCGCAGTTCCGGAAGTAACCGAAAACAGCCTCCAATTTTTTCTCCAAGACAGCCTGAGCGCAGGTTGAAAAGGAGATGGGACCGATAGATCGGTCCATGCGCATCGAGATCGTCTATCACTCCCTCTCGGGCAACACCCGTCGAGTGGCCGAACTCCTCCGCAGCCGGATCGAGGGGCTCGGCGATTCGGCTGATCTGGTCGAGGTCCACGACCTCCACCAGTACTCCACGCTCACCGCGTACATGATCGGGGCACCGAGGGCGATGAGGGGCGAGGTGGGGGCGATCGATCCCGCCGAGATCGACCTCGCCGGCTACGACGTCGTCGTGGTCGGCTCGCCTGTCTGGGCGTTCGCCCCGACCCCGGCGGCAAACGGGGCGGTCGCCGCGCTCCATGGTGCCGACGGCAAGGACGCCGTGGTCTTCGTCACATCGGGCGGCGCCCCGGGGGAGGCGGCGGAGCGACTCGGCACCGCACTCGAACAGCGCGGAGCCCGCGTCCGGGGAGCGGTCCAGTTCGACCGCCGGGACCTCGAGAACGAGGAGCGGCTCGCCGAGCTCGTTGCGATCGTTACCCGTCCGCCATCCGACGGCTGAGCGTGGACCGGGCAGCTGCGAGCTCCTCGCGGGTCAGGGTGAGCCGTTCCCCCCCCACCGTTATCTTGAGGCCGCTCCCCCCGATTCGGCCGATCACCGTGTGCGGAAGGTCGGCGATAAGAGCCGGATCGGCAGCGGCAACGAGGAACCGGCTCGGCCCCTCGGAGAAGAGCATCTCCAGCGGGTCACCCTCGAGACGGACCTCAGCATCGGGGGCGAGCGAAGCGAGCGCGGCGAGGAGGCCGCCCTGCGAGAGGTCGGTCGCGGTCACCCTTTCGGAGCCGGCGACCACTCTTCGGACTGCGGCGACCACCGCGAGGTCTCCGATCGTCGGGGCATGGCCCCCGCACCCGGTGATCGCGTCCAGGACCGAGCCGCCGAAGTCCGGCCCCCACTCCCCTACGAGGGCAAGGGTCCAGCCCGGCTCGGGCCGGGTCCACCGGCGGACCGGGCCGCGCCCGACCATCCCGATCGAGGGTGTCGGCTTGATCTGGGTATCGTGCTCGTCGGACTCGTTGTAGAGGGAGACGTTCCCGCCGACCACCGGGCAGTCGAGGGCGCGGGCCATCTCGCCGAGGCCCCGGACGGCCTGGGTGAGCTGCCAGTAGACCTCGGGGTGGACCGGCGAGGCGAAGTTGAGGCAGTTCACGATCGCGATCGGGACCGCCCCGACGCAGGCGAGGTTCGCCGCGTTCTCCAGGACCGCGTTCGCCGTTCCCTCGTACGGCTTGAGGTGGATCTGCCGGGGATTGCAGCCGCACGAGAGCGCGAGCGCCGCGTTGCCGAGCCGGAGCACCGCCGCGTCGTGGTTCGCGTCCACCGTCCTGAGCTGGACGTCCCGGTCGTACTGCTCGTAGACCCAGGAGCGGTCCGCCACCTCGGGGTGGGAGAGGACGAGGAGAGCGAGGTCCCGGAGGGGGCGGGGTGGGGCCTGGAACGGGCGCTCGGCCGCATACGGCTGCTCGGGCAGGCTGCAGGCCGGCGCACCGCTGATCAGCACCTCCATCGAAAGGTCGCAGACGGCCTCTCCGTGGAACGTCACAACGTACCGCGGGTCTGCGATCACCTCCCCGATCTCAGACCAGGGAAGGTCGTAGCGGTCCGCCAGCCCTCCGATCAGCGCGACGTCCTCCGGCGCCACCTCGAGGAGCATCCGCTCCTGGCTCTCGGCGAGCATAATCTCGAGGGCGGTCATCCCGGTCTCACGCAGATGGACGCAATCAGCCCGGATCAGGCCCCCGAAGGTGGAGCACATCTCGGAGGAGGCCCCCGCGAGGCCGGCGGCCCCGAGGTCGCGACAGGCGAGGACCTTTCCGGTCTCTATCATCGCGAGGCAGCCCTCGATCAGGAGTTTCTCCATGAATGGGTCGCCGATCTGGACCGAGGGTCGGTCCGTCGCCTCCGCGTCCTCCGAGAGGTCACGCGAGGCGAACGACGCCCCCCCAAGGCCGTCGCGGCCCGTCGGCGCCCCGACGAGGACCAGCCGGCTCCCTGGCCGCTTCACCCGGCCCGTGACGTAGGCGTCCGGCGACACCGTGCCGACGCAGACAACGTTGACGAGCGGGTTACCGGCGTAGGAGGGGTCCACGACGACCTCACCCCGTACCACCGGCACCCCGATACAGTTGCCGTACCCGCCGATCCCCGAGATGACACCGGAGAAGAGGTGCCGGTTCTTCTCGTCCTCGAGCGGACCGAAGTAGAGCGGGTCCATCAGGGCGATCGGGCGGGCCCCCATCGAGAGGACGTCGCGAACGATCCCCCCCACCCCGGTGGCCGCACCATCGTACGGATCGACGTAGCTCGGGTGGTTATGGCTCTCCATACCGATCGCGAGTGCGCATTCGTCCGAGAACCGAACGATCGCAGCATCATCCCCCGGCCCGACGAGCACGTCCGGCCCGGTCGTCGGGAGGGTCCGGAGCAGGTGCTTCGTCGATCGGTACGAGCAGTGTTCGGACCAGAGGTTCTCGAGGCAGGCAGCCTCGACCGGGGTCGGCTCCCGGCCGAGCAGCCGCCGGGCCTCGGCGAGGTCGGCATCGGACAGCATGGCGGATCAGGGTCGACCGGTACGGGCATAAAGGCATGGCGGGCCTGGGTGCAGGAAGGAGCCTTCGACCCCTGAGCGCTACTGATCTAACACTATATAATACTCGCCCGCCTATAGTGAGCCATCATGGTGGACCCGTACGAGTCGCTGCTCAGGAAGGCCTACGAGCAGATCACGGAGCCGAGCGGGACCGGCGAACGGTTCACGATACCGGAGGTCCGGTCCTATATCGAGGGGAAGACGACGGTCTTCGAGAACCTGACCGAGCTCGCCGATGCCTTCCGGCGAGAGAAGGAGCACGTGATGAAGTTCCTGGTCAGCGAGCTCGGCACCGCCGGGAAGATCGACGGAAACCGCGGGATCTTCAACGGCAAGTTCGAGCCGGCGCAGATCACGAACGGCATCGCCAACTACTTCAACGACTATGTCCTCTGCAGCGAATGCGGCAGGCCCGACACCCGGCTCGTCAAGGACGACCGGATCCTCCTCCTCCGGTGCGACGCCTGCGGTTCGCACCGCCCGGTCAGGAAGCGGAAGGCAAAGGCCGAGGAGCCGGCGAAGCTCTTCGAGGAGGGCAAGATCGTCGACGTCCACATCCAGTCGGTCAGCAAGCGGGGTGACGGCGTGGCGCGCGAGGGCAAGTTCATCATCTACGTCCCGGGTGGCAAACCCGGCCAGACTGTGAAGATCAGGGTGACCCGGGTCTCCGGCTCGATCGTCTTCACCGAGCGCGTCGTCTGAGACGGCTTCGGCCCACGGATCGGTACCCCTCACCTGAAAAAACCTCTCTTTTTCCGTCTCGATGAACCGTCGTTTCCGGCAAACGAGGGTCGATACCGAACAGACCGTCCAGCTGGCGGAGAGGGGGAGGGTGGGGCCCCTCAGGAGAGGGTGAACGAGTCGAAGTTCTGGCCGTCCCCGTAGAAGACGATCCGGACCCGGTGCTCACCGCGCGAGAGCCGGATCGATGTCGAGATCGTGGTGTAGGTGTCGAACGACCCGGTCCTCGGCACCATCACCGTCACCTCGGACCGGTCGTCCACCCTCATCTCGAAGAACTGCCCGCCGGTCGGGCTCGATACCCGGAACGCGAGCGGATAGTCCCGGTCAGCGGGCGCCCGGATGGCGTACTCGAGCCACTCGCCGGACCGGATCTGGGTCACCGCATAGCTCCCGATCGACGGGACGTGGATGATATCGACCCCGTCCAGGCGGTAGGCCCCGCCCTGGTTGCCCGGCGTCGTGTCGTGGTACCCGACCCCATCTCCGCCGGCAAGATAGTTCTCCGCCTCGATCCGTGCCGGCAACAGGACCGATCCGGAGGGCACGGTCGGCGTGGGCGCCACAGTCGTCGGTTTCACGGTCGTCGGCGCGGTGGTCGGTACGGTGGTCGGTGCGGTCGTGGAGACGGTGGTGGGGATGGTGGTGGGGATGGCGCCGTCGGCGATCTCGATCCGGTCCAGGATCTGCTTATCGCCCCCGAACCGGACCACCAGGCGGTGGCTTCCCGCCGGGAGCGTCACCGTGGTCGAGACCGTCCGCCAGCCCTGGCACCGGTTGTTCGGGACGGCGATCGTCGCGAGTGGGGTGCTCTTCCCGTCGAGCAGGAGCGAGATCGACCGGCCGTCGGCCCAGGACGCGACCGAT
>CASGHK010000027.1 GCA_949320185.1 uncultured Methanomicrobiales archaeon
GACGGCGCACGCGTCGTAGGCCTTGGGCAGTTCGGGATGGATCGACATCGGAAGAGATCTTGCCGCTCTATCGACATTACAGTATCGAAGCCGGGAACCGAAGTTTCTTCATAATCCGGCGCGAATCATTGGAGAATGATGAGGCAGACGGGCACCCTGATCGGCACCCTGATCGGCCTGGCCGCGATCGCGGCCGCTCCGTTCGTCACCCCGGGATGGGTGCTCGCCGGCATAGTGCTCCTCGCCTGCCTCGTAGTGCTCGCCGTCTACCGCGAGCCCTACCCGACCGCTCCGGTCATGGTGCTCGCGGTCCTCTTCGGGCTGCAGGTGATTCCACTCCTCGTCTTCGGGCTGACCCTCGCAATCATGCTCTCTGGCGAGCTGGCCGCTCGCTACGCCGACGGTACGCTCTACTCCCGGCGGGGGCGCCGGATCGAGGAGAAGCGGCGGCTCTCTGCGGGCGAGGTTCCGCCCGCGTACCTCTGGTTCATCGGAGTGTCGCTCATCGTCTCCCTCGTTGTTTCATCGGCGCTGGGGCACCCCGATCCCCTCCTTGTCCTGATGGGCATCACCGTCGCCCTCCTGTTAAAAGCGATCCTGGAGGACCGGGAGGACGCCTTCCTGGTCGAGGTGCTCGGTGTTGCGATGACGGTCCACCTCTTCAACGACCTCGAGTTCACGATCGACACCATGAACCTGATCGCCGCCGCGATCCTCGCCTTCTCGTTCGGGTACTTCGCCTACCGGGCCCGGGCGATGGACCTCTCGGGCCTCTTCTCCGGTGCCCTCATCGGCATCCTCCTGATCGTCTTCGCCGACGTGCGCTGGTTCCTGGTCCTTCTGATCTTCTTTGCTCTCGGTTCAGGCACGACCCGGTACCGGTTCGACTACAAGCGGCGGATCGGTGTCGAGGAGGGTAAGAGCGGGGTCCGCGGCTATCGGAATGTCTTCGCGAACGCGATCGTCGCGGCGGCGGCGGCAGTCCTCTACGGTGTGACCCAGCACCCGGCATGCATCGCGCTCTTCCTCGGTTCGGTGGCCACCGCCGCTGCCGACACCGTCGCCTCGGAGATCGGGGTGACCGGGACGACCCCCTACCTGATCACGACCTTCGAACGAGTCCGGCCAGGGACCAACGGCGGGGTCACCCTCGTCGGCGAGGTGGTCGCATGCATCGCCGCCCTCGTGATTGGGCTGGTCGCCCTCGCTGCGGGCATCGCCGACCCGACGATGGTCCTGGTGACGGTCGCCGCCGGGTTCGTGGGGACGAACATCGACTCGCTCGTCGGCGCCCTCTTCGAGAACCGCGGGCTGATCGGCAACTCGGGGACGAACCTGGTCGCGACCCTCGCCGGTGGCATCTTCGCCGCACTCTTCTTTCTCCGCTGAGCCGGCTCTCCGCCTGTCAGGCAGGCGGGATGATACAGAGGTTAAAATACGGTAAGGGTCGATTCACTCGATGGAACCCGGCATCCCCGTCCTCCATCCGGCTCGGGATGCCCGGAGGAGATCGAGATGACGGAGAACAAGAAATTGACCACCGCCGCGGGGGCGCCGGTTCCCGAGAACCAGAACGCCATGACGGCCGGCCCGAGGGGACCGATGCTCCTGCAGGACACGTGGTACCTCGAGAAGCTCGCCCACTTCGACCGCGAGGTGATCCCGGAGCGGCGGATGCATGCGAAGGGGTCCGGGGCCTTCGGTACGTTCACGGTGACGCACGATATCACCCGGTTCACGCGGGCGAAGCTCTTCTCCGAGATCGGGAAGAAGACCGACGTCTTCGTCCGGTTCTCGACCGTGGCAGGGGAGCGAGGCGCGGCGGACGCGGAGAGGGACATCCGGGGGTTCGCGGTCAAGTTCTACACCGAGGAGGGGAACTGGGACCTCGTGGGCAACAACACACCGGTCTTCTTCTTCCGCGACCCGCACAAGTTTCCCGACCTGAACCGGGCGGTCAAGCGCGACCCACGGACCAACATGCGAAGCGCTACCAACAACTGGGACTTCTGGACCTCGCTCCCCGAGGCGCTCCACCAGGTGACGATCACCATGAGCGACCGCGGGATCCCGCGGTCGTACCGCCATATGCACGGGTTCGGGAGCCACACATTCAGCATGATCAACGCGGCACGCGAGCGGTACTGGGTGAAGTTCCACTTCGTCACCCAGCAGGGGAGCGAGAACCTGACCGACGCGGAGGCGGAGGCGATCATCGCGAAGGACCGTGAGAGCCACCAGCGAGACCTCCTCGAGGCGATCGACCGTGGCGAGTTCCCCCGCTGGAAGCTCTTCATCCAGGTGATGACCGAGGAGCAGGCGAAGACGATGCCCTACAACCCCTTCGACCTTACCAAGGTCTGGTACAAGGGAGAGTTCCCCCTCCACGAGGTGGGCGTGCTGGAGCTGAACCGGAACCCCGACAACTACTTCCAGGACGTGGAGCAGGCCGCCTTCAACCCGGCGGCGGTCGTCCCGGGGATCGGGTATTCACCCGACAGGATGCTGCAGGGCCGGCTCTTCGCCTACGGGGACGCACAGCGTTACCGGCTCGGCGTCAACCACCACCAGATACCGGTGAACCGGGCTCGTCACGCCTCGCCCCACGCTTCCCACCGCGACGGGCAGATGCGGGTGGACGGTAACCATGGGAGCGCCGTCGGGTACGAACCGAACCAATTCGGAGAGTGGCAGGAGCAGCCCGAGTACCGTGACCCTCCGCTTGAGCTCTCCGGTGCAGCGGACAACTGGAACTTCCGGGAGGATGACGACGACTACTTCACCCAGCCCGGCAAGCTATTCCGGCTGATGACGTCGGGACAGCAGCAGGCCCTCTTCGAGAACACCGCGCGGGCGATGAGGGACGCGCCGGCGTTCATCAAGCACCGGCACATACAGCATTATTCCCCCATTTACGGACGGACAACGAGCGGAATTTATATACTCCCTGACGTCCCATTGCCTCTCATGGTGTTGGCGGCAACCACGCGAAACGGAGTCGGGATCGACCCGGTTTCGAAGTTTCTTCGGAACCTGA
>CASGHK010000028.1 GCA_949320185.1 uncultured Methanomicrobiales archaeon
AACCGATGGGGACGAAAGTCGTACCGACAGTGGGAGCATCGACGCTGTCCTGTGCTCATGCGATACAGCTTCTCACAGTGACATCGCGGGCAAACAATCCTGGTCATGAACCCCTCCTAGGTGATAGGAGTTGGGGGCTGAAATAACACTATACCCAAATATTTTATGGGCCGGTCTTCGCCCCCGGGGCCGGCAAGCTCCTCGAGACACGGAGCGCCTGAACTCCTGCGATCACCACCATCGACAGGGGGAGGGCGATCACCAGCGGGTCGATCGCAGTCCACGGAGCCCCGAGCAGGGTGGGCATTCCGAAAATAGCCTGAGAAAGGCCTATCGGCTTTGCCTCGGCTGCGTGGACGAAGACAGTCCAGAATAGCCAGGCGGTTGCGCCAGATATAAAACTCGCCTTTGCCGCGACCGCGTCGGGGCGTTTTGAGAGGACGGCGACCGCGAAGATCGGCAGGAACGCCGATGCACAGAGCCCCATGAACATCGCTGTCGCACGGGCGATGATCGATTCTGGCATCAGGAATGCGAGGGCGACGGATGCGACCATCATCACCAGGCAGCCTGCCTGGTTTCCTCTGACGGAGTGCGAGTTGGTGCGTCCCCGACTCCAGACGTCACAGATGAGGGCCGATCCCATAGCATGGAAGAGAGAGGCCAGTGTCGACATGGCGGCCGAGAGAAGGGTCAGCATAAAGACCACTACGAAGAGATCGGGCATCGCCTGGTTGATGAAGAGCGGTATCACCGCGTCGACATTGCCCCCTGCCGCGGCGACTGCCGTCTGGCCCGTAGTCTGCTGGAACCAGACATTCGTCAGCGCACCGACGGTGAACGCCACACCGGTCATCATCAGGAGGAAAGGTCCCCCCACCATGACAGCGCGGTTGAGTGTTCGATCATTTTTAGCGCACATGAAACGGACGACCAGCTGTGGCTGGGCGAGGACGCCGATCCCAACGCCAAGCACGAGGGTCGTAACGAGCGTGAACCAGATTGGTGAACCGAGTGCAGGCATCGACGTCCATCCGAGATGTCCCTGAGCCGCGAGGGCCTGCGGCACGAGTGGGGTCATCGCATCGAGTGCCCGATGAGCCGTCTCGATTCCTCCAAGGTAGACGTACGTGAACACCAGGAGCAACGACATCCCGATCAGCATGACGAATCCCTGGAACGCATCGGTGTACATTACGGCGATCAGGCCGCCGTACACTACGTAGAGTGCTACAATCGCGGCGAAGGCCAGGAGGGCGGTTGTGTACGGTATACCCAGTGTCGTCTCCACGAACCGGGCTCCCCCGATCAGGATCGCGGCGGTGTACAGTGGCATCCCGAGGAGGATGACGATCCCGGTCCCATACTGCATGAACGGGGAGCGATAGCACTTTCCCATCAGGTCTGGAAACGTGACGGCGCCAAGCTGCTGACCGATGGTACGGGTCCTTCGCCCGAACACCACGAAGGCAATCAGCACTCCGGCCCCGATGTTCAGGACCGTCAGCCAGATCAATCCCATGCCGAGGTTGGCTGCCGCCCCGCCGAACCCCACGATGGCCGATGTCGAGATGAAAGTTGCTCCGTACGAGAGGGCGATGACCACTGGGTGGCTGTCTCGCCCTGCGAGCAGGTAATCCTCAGCTGTCCTGGTGCGACGGTATCCGAGGTACCCGAGCAGGATCGTGATGGCGAGATAGATCGCGATCGCGACTCCGAGTACTATGGCGTCAACCGCCACGTATATCACCTGCGTTCCGATTGGCGAACCCGTACACGATACACGCAAGCGTAAAGCCTATAGCAAGGCCGTAGCCGAGCACGATCTGGATGTCATTGATGCCGAACATGATCTGATCACCGGTTAGGGTGGGAAAAGGATACCCGGAGGTGTCGTTTGGAACGATACAGGGGAAGCTGCAGACCTGCGGCTCCCCTATCTAAACGTAAAGAAAATGAAAGCGATGGTTGATGCCTGGTCGAAGAGGTGTCTTCCGCCCACCATCCTGGTACCCTGTCCTCTCTTTCTGTCGCTCGAGCAGATAAAGATTTTTTAATTATTGTCCTGACTCCCCCTGGCACGGAGCACTGCGTGATAAAGGGGGATCGATTGAGACTGCACAGCCTCATCATGGATCGCAGCCTAACCAGTCTTGATGACCGGCGCCTACGACCAACTCCACGGCACACTCCAGGTCACCCTTCTCCAGCGGCTCGGATGGCACTCTTTGCGTCCCCTGCAGGAGGCGACTTTCTCCGCCGCGTCCACCGGGGCCGATCTGCTTGTGATCGCCCCTACAGCCGGTGGGAAGACCGAGGCGGCGATGCTCCCAGTCGTCGACCGGGCGCTGAAAGATGGCGCTCGCGGGGTCTATTGCATATACCTCTCTCCGCTCAAGGCGCTCATCAACGACCAGCTCGACCGAATCTGGGGGCTCTGTGCGCCGGGCCGTCTCACGGCGGCGGCGTTTCATGGCGATGTTCCTCCCTCAGAACGGCGCCTTGACCCCGATGACGAACCGCACGTCCTCCTTATTACTCCAGAGTCCCTCGAGGTCCTCCTCCACGGTCCGAATGCTTCGGCCCGTTTTGGCCCGCTACGGTACGTGGTGATCGACGAGGTCCATGCATTTGTCGGGACCGACCGTGGTGTCCAGGTACGTGCCCTTCTCGACCGGCTCGACCGGGTTGCCGGCAGAGACGTGCAGCGGATCGGCCTGTCCGCGACAGTCGGAAATCCCGAGGACGTGCTGGAGTGGCTCTCGGGCCCGGGACGACGGCACCGCCTGGTCCGGATTCCGTCTCCCCCGGCTTCTCGCCAGTTCTCGTTCTGCGTCGAGCCAGGCGAGGCCCGCAGGGCCGATGCGCTTGTTCGGCTGGTCCGGGGCCGACGTGCCCTTGTCTTCGCTCGCTCCCGCGGTGAGGTCGAACGGCTTTCGAACCTCCTCGATGGCAGGCTCCCCGGACTCTACTGTCATCATTCGTCGGTCTCGTCAATGACTCGTGAAAAGGCCGAGACCGCTTCGAAATCCGGCGAGCCGTTCTGCATCGTCTGTACTTCGACCCTGGAGCTGGGAATTGACATAGGAGATCTGGACCTTGTGGTCCAGACAGGCCCCCCCGTCTCCATCTCATCGTTCCTCCAGCGTCTCGGTAGGACGGGGAGGCGTGACCGTCCGGCTCGTTTTGCATTCCTCCTCTCGCACCCCTGCGAGCTGGTGCTCGCCATCGGGGCGGTCGAGGCAGCTTCGCGAGGGGAGGCTGAGCCGATACAGCCTCCGGCGCGGCCGTACCACGTTCTCGCCCAGCAAATGCTGCTCCATCTCATACGTGTCCGCCGAACCCGGCTCTCCGCTCTCACTGACCTGGTGGGGTCACTCGGGCCGTTCCGGGAGATATCACGGGAGGAAGTGGCGCAGGTCACCGATTACCTGTACGAAGAGGGCTACATCGCCGCGGACGGTGACCTGGTCATGGTTGGGCCGGCGACGGAGAAGGCCTTCTCCGGAGCCCACCGTCAGGAACTCTTCTCCGTCCTCCGTGGTGGCCGCGATTATCGTGCGATCACACCCGACGGTGAAGAGGTCGGTCGCCTCGATGCCCGGTTCGCCCGCTCGGAGGGCGAGGGTGCGTTCTCGCTCGGCGGACGTGGATGGGCGGTGGTCGGACGAGACGATGCCCATGGTCTTGTGATAGTCGAACCCGGGACGGCGGGTCAGCGACGGGCCTTCTGGTCGGGAGAGAAGGGAGGGGCGAGCTCGCTGGTTGCCGCATCAGCCCTTCGTATTCTCTCCGGACGGTCCCCCTCCCTGCCGCTCGATGGCCAGACCCGCTCCATCCTCGAGGAGGCGCTTGTAAATGTGTCTGGTAAGGTTCACCCGTCGGGAGTGACCATTCTCGAGTCTTCGAATGGAACGATGATCCGGGTGCTCGTCCTGACTCCGTTCGGAGCAGCCGGAAACCGTGTGGTTGCCTCATTCGTACATGCATATCTTGGTGCCCGGTCCATCGTGCGTCCGACGGACTTCGGCCTCATCGTTCGTAAAGTCGGCCGGGCTGGTGAAGCGGGTATGCGTGTGAACGCGGCTCTCGAGGCGATGCGTTCTGCTTCGCTCGAGGATGTCGCCCGGACCCTTCCTCCAGTTCCCGCTTCAGATAAGGCGTTCGGTCCACTCGTCCCCCCCCCACTGTTCCACCGGATGATCGCCGAGGACCATTACCATCTTCCGGACCTTCTTGCCTCACTCACCAGGTCCAGGATCGTCTGGGACTCCTCCGAGTATGACGACGCTCTCCACGATCGCGGAGGTCCCGAGGAGGAGTTTATCGCCCGCGAGGGTGATGGTTCCGAAAAGGTTCGGGAGGGCAAGGGTGGCAGCGACCAGGGTGAGGAGCCCGAGGAGTCCGGTGAGGATACCGAACCACGGTTCTAGGCGGACGGCGACCTGTCTAGGGCCCCTCAGCACCTCTCCGCCGGGGCGATAGACGATAAGGAGCAGGGCGAACAGGGTGGCGCCGAAGATCCATTCTGTCGGGGAGGAGATCTCGGATATCAGCCCGTGAAGGAAGTAATCGGGGTATTGCCCCGTGACAAACGACCCGCGGAACGGGTAGAACCATGCAGCCGGGTCACGCCACATTGCGTCCAGATACTGATGCGACAGCACTCCAAGCGCCAGGACTGGCCCCTGGAGAGGGTGACTGTGGCGGAAGAGCAGATAACCGATCGCGAAGACTGCCACGAGAAACCCGAGGGAGTGCGACACAAGCCGACCGTTATCGAGTGTCCCACCGAGCAAAAGGTGTCCAATCGGTTTATCGATCAGGTCAGGCAGGAGTGCACCGGTCATTCCCGCTATCACGAGCGGTCGCACTCCGCCTGCTCGGCCCGCCAGAAGGCCGACGGCAGCTCCGGCCATGAGGTGGCAGAAGACGAGCATCGGCCTCTCTTAGAGATAGGCGTCTATGAGGCGTCCATAGATCGACACCGCCTCAACCAGGGCTCGGATGGGAACCCGTTCGTCGAGGCCGTGAATGCAGTTGAGATCCCCGGGCCCATATTCGACCGTCGGGAAACCGGCGAGGCGAAGGGCCCGGGCGTCAGATGCCGCCCACTGGACGATCGGAGTCGCGGGCCGGCCACGAACCGACTCGATGGCACCGCAGATCTGTTCGACGATCCGCTCACCGGGGTCGGTGAAACTCGGGGTAGAACTGCTCATGCACTCCACCGCGGCACGGGGGGCATGGGCCCTGAGATCGGCCATGAGACGCCCTGGGTCGCATCCCCAGGGAAGGCGGAGGTCGAGTTCGAGGTCGCACCTCTCCGCAACGATGTTGGCCTTCTCACCTCCCTCGATCTTCCCGGGATTGTACGAGAGTCGGCGCAGTATTGTACCCAAACCCGGGACGGCGAGGACTTCCTCGAGGACGCGCTCAGAATCCGCGATCACCGATTCGAGACAGGGACCGGGATCAAACTCGCGCTCATGGAGCTTCTGGACGTGCTTGATAAGGTCGAGTGCCTCCATGACTGCGGATGTCCCCCTCGCGGGATAGAGTGAGGCATGACCGGGTTCCCCCGAGAACGAGAACCGTGCTCGGATCAGCCCCTTCTGGCCCAGACAGGGTGATCCCTCAGGTGTCGGCTCAGCGATGAGGCAGTCGCACGGGCTGATCAGTGAGGTTCGGATAAGGTGCTGTATGCCTCCTCCTCCTGTCTCCTCGTCCGCGACGAATGCAACACCGATCCGGCCGAGGTCTGCCCCATGGTCCGCCGCGGCGGCACACGCGGCGATGATAGCCGCGCACCCGCCTTTCATGTCGGTTGCCCCGCGTCCCCAGACATAACCGTCCCTGATCTCGCCTCCATTGGGGTCGCACGACCAGTTCCTCCGATCAGCCGGCACCACGTCGAGATGGCCGCAGAGGAGGAGTGAGGCCCCTCTCCCGTGCGCAATTACGTTCTCCCGTCCGGGGCCTTTCATCGATATCTGCGGATCGAGACCGATCTCGTCGAGCTGATCGCGGACGAACTCGGCGCAGGCACTGGTATCTCCCGGAGGGTTCTCCGACCGGATGGCGATCAGCTGGGAGGTCAGTCGAGCGACGTCGATCATGCGGAATGGTGAGCTTTGAACTCTTCAAAGAGTCTGGACAGAGAACCTTCGTCCTCGTAGAGGGACTTTATGAACTCGTTGTCGAAGAGTTCGTCGATCGCCATCACAAAAAATCCCATCGGCAGCGGGCTCCTGCTGTCCGGATCGAGGACCAGGCGAAACGATCGATAGCCAGCGGGGCTTTCCCGGTCGTACACAGCTCTCCAGATCGTCGGCAGTCGCTCGAATCGTGAAAAATCTTTCTCTTTGAGCCAGTTGACGAATTCGACGAAGAGGGTCCGGTCTCCCTTCTTCTCCTCGTCGATCCTCCATCTGAGGTATTCCATTGCCATGATATTCTTGGGTGAGGAGTAGTTATACGAGAGGAGTCCGAGGGTGTAGTCGAGGTGCGCGATTGCATCGATGAAGTAGAACTTCAGTACCGGGTGAAAGAGCGATGTATCGTGGAGCATCAGTGACTTTTCGTACAGCCCGAGCAGGGCCCGGAGATACTCATTTCCTTCTCTCATCAAGACAGCATGGGGACAGGGATTGGAAATATCTTCGCGTCCGGGCAGAGCGACGCAATACCTGGAATTATTCTGCGTCCCTGTCCGGATCGCTTCCTGATTGCACAAGCTTCCTGACAGAGATCAGAGAAAAGGATGGGAGTGGGCTCGCGGAGATTCGAACTCCGGACCTCCGCCGTGTGAAGGCGACGTCATAACCAGCTAGACCACAAGCCCGATGCATCGACCGGGAATTGAACCCGGGCTATTGGCTTGGAAGGCCAAAGTCATGCCACTAG
>CASGHK010000029.1 GCA_949320185.1 uncultured Methanomicrobiales archaeon
TCGGGATGGACGCGGTGTCCCGCAGGACGACGCGCAAGCAGTGGAATGGTTCCGGAAAGCAGCGGACCTGGGAAACGCACCTGCACACGTCAACCTTGGAGTCATGTATCGGGATGGACGCGGTGTCCCGCAGGACGACGCACAAGCAGTGGAATGGTTCCGGAAAGCAGGGGACCTGGGAAATGCGTCAGCACTGCTTAACCTCGGATGGATGTACGAAAAGGGACGCGGCGCCCCGGAGGACAATTATTCCTGACCAACGACCCGAGCTCCCAGTTAGTGGTCGCGGAGAAAACCAACTCAGTTTTTACCCTCAAACAACGAGTTGATTTTTTAGCCACGGTCTTGCTTCCAAGTACCACCGAGGAAAAGCGCCTGAGCGCGTGGTAGCGTCGACCGAGTGCAGCTGTGGTTGGTTCTCGATAACAAGATGTGAGATGGCGTTGATGAGGCAAGCTGATATAACGGGTCTGTTTTACGGAATTTTTGGTCTATTGTTCCTTGCTAGTATGATTTATAGTGCTATCGTGGGAATTGGCGGATTCGTTACATCAACGGTCAACGAGCAGGTGATGCCTGTGGTAAATCTTGGCGTTTTTGGGGGGGCGTATAACTCCGAGATCGATGTTGCGTATCGCGACCTCCTTTTTCGAGCCCCTGCCGACGAAGAGCGTGACCGTTACCGGGTGTTTAGGAGTAGGGGTGGCACCGTTGAAGGTATCAATAACGCTCTCAAGGCTACGACCGAGTACGAGAGGCTTCACGGACCAGAATTAATTGAGGCGGTATTCCAAAAGGAGCTAGGTCGGTCGCCGGATGCCGAGGAGCAGGCATATTTTGAAAGCGAGTTTAGCAATGGGGCTTCAATAGCCGATATCCGGAGCTCAATCAACTCCTCTCCGGAATATCTGCGCCGTCAGCACCCTACGAGCTATGACCCGGTCGTGCGGGCATATCGAGATCTTCTCCTTCGCAAACCCGATCCCGAAGGTCTCACATGGTATATGGGGATGATGGAAAAAAGTTATTGGACTGAGGAACAGGTCCGGGCGGACATCATGCGATCCCAGGAATACCGATCGCTTCATTCTTCTTGATAGTGGTATCGGGGACAAAGGCCGTTGCGGGGCCGACTATGAGGACCGCAAGGATCAGGATAGGAAGAAGTCGCTGCACCGGCCACCAGTGGATTGGTGATTGTCGGAGCAGAACGATAGGGGTTTCGATATTTCAGATCTATGCCTCCCGATGCCTTCCTCGATTCACGCGGCCGGGAAGGTGAAGAAGAATGTCGAGCCCTCGCCCGGCTCAACCCATAGAGGGTCGCGGCGGATAGTGCTCGACCGTCACGCCGGCCATCTCCACGCTGTTGACCGACGGCGGGTGGACCTCAACGGCCTCCATCGGACGGTCCGTCACGATCGCGATCTGGTTGCCGGCCATCGCGTAGCCCCGGGCGCGGTACCGCTTCAGGTTCTCGACGTGCGACGGCGCGTCCACGTACTCCAGCCGCTCCGTGATCCCGAGCAACACCGGCCGGCCCGTGCCGACAAAGTTCACGATCGCGATCCCGACCGCCGCGTCGTTCCCGACCATCTGCAGCGCCCGCCGGGTGGCTCCAGTGGAAACGAAGTCCTCCACATTTGCCCCGTTCCCGCCGTACTCGATCACCAGCCCGTACGCCGAGCCAGTGTCCGAACAATCATTAATGGTCAGCGAGCCGGCCTCCTGGTTCTTGCAGAGGAAGCCGGCCTTCCGGCACCGCTCGGTCCGGCAGTCGACGAGGGTCGCCGACTGCACGTAGAACCCCGACTGGTAGAGCTCCGCCGGCACCGTCCCCGAGCGCTGCCCGCACGCCACCGCCCGACACCGCTCGAAGAGCACCTTCCGTGCGATCTGCCGGTGCCCGTTCCAGCTGCCGTCCAGGTGGAACCCGTCCTGCCAGCAGTCGATCGCCTGGCAGTCACGGACAGTCATGCGTTCGATGTCGCCCGCGTCCGGGATGTCGAATCCGCAGGACCAGTCGCGCACGCCCGGAACGCCGTTCTCACCCTCGAACCCAGAATCGATCTCGATCTGGACACCGTTGATCTCGACCTCGTGCCGAATCGCCTGCTGGCACAGTATAAGAATCAGGCTCAGGTCGAGCGTAGGTTTCGATTTCTCAAAGACAATTCCTTCCGCGTCTCAGAGCTCTTCCTGAAGAAGCCAACACAGATAGAGCGCTGGCCATGATCATGACCCTCTCATTCTTCATCTACAGCCTGACGGAATACTGGGTCATGAGCTCCTTTCGGGTGTTCAGAGTTGGGGAGTTGAAATGACACGCTACCACAAAAAAAGTGCTGAAAAAAATACGGAACTCGCATTGATCGACGAATTGAAACGCCGGGTGATTGTGCTCGGGAGGCACTGCCTGAATAATCACCACCTGAACTGTTCTTTGTTACCGAATCGCCATGCTCCTTCTGGAACTGAGATCTCGAACCGTGCTCCTTTCCCCGGCTCACCGGTTTCCGTGATCGTGATCCCGGTTATCGAGAGAATCTCCTTGGACAGATAGAGTCCAAGGCCGGTATGTTTTCCGAAACCTTTGGTGAACAATTTCCCCTTATCGTCGTGACTGATACCATCTCCGTCATCTTCAACGGTGATGATCATACGATCCATCTCTCCCCGATTCGAGACGCGGATCGTCGTTATCTTCTCACCCCCGTATTTGAGAGCATTATCGATGAGGTTGTAGAAGACTTTCTCCACAAGGGGATCGGCAAACAGGTCCAGCGAACAATCGTCCGTATCTACCGTGACGTTCCTCATCGGAAGACGGGTGATAATGGTCTGAATGATGCTGCTGACCTTCTGCCATGTTGGATCTCTCACTCCCAGGTTTTCGTAATCCTTGGTAAAACTGATCTGACTGGCAATTGTCGCGGCGATCTTCTCCTCCCTCGCGATGAACTCTGCTGTTACAGCAGGATCAGAGAGTGTATCTTTGGATATCTCGAGGAACCCGGAAAGGACGATAAGCTGGTTGCTGATGTCGTGACGGGTGATGCCCGACAGGAGATTCATCTTTCGATTCGCTAGACGAAGAGCCTCCTCTGCCCGCTTTCGTTCGGTAATGTCCTGGATAATCGAATGCAAAAGGTTCTTGCCGCTGGAAACAATTCGGGCGCTGAATACCTCGACATCACGGATCTCCCCGTTCTTTTTCCGGTGCTGGAAGTGAAAGACTGCGCCATCGCAACTCCCGGCATGCGCAATCGCAGTCCGGATTTCGTTCTTCTGTTTCGTATTGATGGTGCTGATATGCATCCCCCTCATCTCCTCCCGTGAATACCCGTAGTACCGGACGGCGGCTGCATTCGCATCGGTGATCGTCCCTGTTGCCGGATCGAGGATGAGCATGACCGCATTATTGATCTCGAACATATCGCGGTACCGCTTCTCGCTCTCGCGCAGAGCTTCCTCGATCTGTTTTCTTTCGGTGATATCGGTTAAGATTCCTGACAGGACCAGGTCCCCCATATCGTCGATCCAGTTCTGTACATGATCGGCAAGCCAGCGAACTTCACCGTCTTTTCTCCGTATTCGGTACTCGCGCTGGATGCAGCATCCCGATTCATTCAACAATCGGTCATTATCCCGTTCGATGATGACGGTAAGATCCTCTGAAAGGATAACCTGATCCCAGCGGGGGTTCCCTGAGATAAAGTCCGATTCGGTATACCCAGTAATCTCCTCAACGGCCCCATGGAAGAAGATCGGCGTCCAGTTGGAAGCAGACAGATAGGCGATACCCCGGAACGACTGGACAAAGGAACGATATCGGGTCTCGCTCTCGCGCAGAGCTTCTTCGATCTCTTTTCGTCTGGTAATATCCCTGCTCGATGCACGTCGTCCGAGCCGATCCCCGGCGGTATCATAGATGGGCTGGCAGCTGTGGGTGATCCAACGGATCGATCCGTCGCAATGACGGATGCGGAAGTCAACCGACTCGGCTTTCTCGGAAGCCGCTGCGTGGACACGATGATCCAACCAAATCTGCCGATCATCAGGGAGAACGAGTTCGGTTTCGAGTCCAGGATTGGTATAGAAAGCCCCCTGTGGGTAGCCCGTGATCCGCTCGCAGGAGGGTGACGAATACACCATTGTGGAATCCTCGGCGATCCAGTACTCCCAATCGTAGGTGTAATCCGCGAACATCCTGAATTTTTCTTCGCTCGCTTCCAGTGCCCGGGCAGCAACACCAGAACTGATGACGTGGGAGAGCGTTGAGGCGAGATCGGCAAGAAGCTCTTCTTCCCGCGGGAGGATGGGGGTAGAGCGAAACAGGGCAAGCACACCCGCCGGATGCTGATCGAGCGAAAGAATCCGGAATCCGGCAAACGAGACCAGTCCGAGCGATTCGGCCCATGCATGGTCATGGACTCGGGAGTCGTGTGTGACATCATTCGTGATGAAGAAGGGATCTTCACCGGAGGCGACCCGACCGATCTTGAAACACCCCAGCGGGACGCGGCGATGGCCTCCATCGATATGGGTATATCTGCCGGAACTTGCGATGAGATGAAGGCACTGCGCGCGGGTACGGCATACATCAGGACCCGTTGTAATCCCTGCATGGATACATCCACTGGAGCAGAGATCCCCTTCATCGGTCATCCAGATGCGAGCAAAATCCGCATGGAAGATATCGACAACGGCATCGCAGACGAGCTTGATCTGGGCGTTCAGCCCGGTTGTGGCAAGCAGTTGCTCCTTGAGGACGCTGATCGTGAGAATCTGATCGATGGCTTTCTTGTTCTCGGTGATATCACGAAATGTCCCCATGATGAGGAGTGGCTTTCCTTCCGAATCCCTGTTGATGACATTGCCGCGGATGAGGAGGGTCTTCCAGTCGCCGGTTTTGTCCCGGATACGCAGTTCAAACTCCTGCGAATCGCTGGATTCTGACTGGCGGATGGTTTGAGGTAAATCGCCATCTGTGCGGCGATCGAGGGGGTGCGCCAGCAGTTCGATGTTCCGGAAATACTCTTCGAGTTCTCCTTCAGAATATCCCACGATCTCCTGCTGCCCCATGAATACCTGGCGCTCGTCTGTCTGAAGATTCCAGGTCCATATCCCGAGGTTCGAGGCCTGCAGGGCAAGTTTGAGCCGCCCCTCGCTCTGTTGAAGGGCACTTAAAGCACTGCGTTCTTGAGTGATATCTCGCCCATAAATGGCATACCGGAAGATGTTGCCGTCAGCATCCCTCACCGGATAGACGCTGTTCTCGATAATGCGCCCGGAGCGAACATCCTCGAACCGGACAGGGCGACCGGTTTCCCGGGCGATCTGCACTTTGTTTCGCCGTGATTCTGCAAGGTCCGGAGGAATGATGCTGTATACGTCGCGCCCGATGATATCGTCCACCGTAGAGCCAATACGCTGTGCCGTGACCTTGTTGGCGGCAAGGACCGTCCCCGTCTCTTCGATCAGGATGGCAGATTCCGTGGTTGCATCAATGAGGGCCTTTGCCGTCGCTTCGCTCTCAATGAGCGCGAGGTCTGCCCTTCTTCGCTGGGTGATATCCCGGGCATAGATCGCGACACCGATGATCGCGCCTCCCGCGTCCCTCACCGGATTATGGGAGATCTCGAAGACCAGCCGGACTCGGGCGTCCTCCCCGGAGTATTCCTCGATGGTGACCTGTTCCCCGGCAAGGGCCCGGTCGATAGTTTTTTTTGCCCCGGCACGGTCTTCTTCAACGGTCATGGAGTCTACCAGGGAATCCCCGATCTCGATGTCCGCACCATACAGTGCCTTCATCACCGCGGCATGGCTCGCGTTAAAACTCGTGTACCGATATTCCCGATCAAGGGAGAAGATTGGCGCGTCCGCACTGTCGATAATACCGCGAAGTGTGGCATACTGCTCAATCACTTTCGTCTCTGCAGTCTTTCGGCGCAGGTATCCGGCAACCTGACGGATGAAGATGGAGATAATCCCTTCGCGTTCCAGTTCTCTGCCGGGCGGGCGAATGATAACGACGGAACCGTGCAGGTGCCCTTTCCAGCTGATCCCCGTTCCATATATCCTGCCAAAGAAGGGAAGACGCTCGATCTTCCGGCAGACATCCTCCGGGATGTGCCCGAATGTCAGCGTTGACAATCCACCATGAAGTTCATCGAATCCGCCTCGTTGCAGAGGGATATCCGCATTCCGAGGAATGATGAATGAGAGCCTTTCGAGCGGACAGCCAAGGAGTCCCTCAATCTGATCGCGCCATGGTTCCACCCCGGTCATCGATCGAAGGGTAACGGATCTGGTGTCAGAATCAAAAGAGTTGACAAGAATGACATCTTCGGCCCCGACAATCTGCTGTATGGATTGCAATACGAACGCGAAAATGTCAGCATCCGGCGGAAAATCAGAGAGCGTCTCCAGGGCCAGGGATAAAAATTCGAGATCGCTTTGGTCCTCCTGACAGTGATTCGGATTTTTTCTTGGACCTGGTTTGTTCATGGCTGACCTGAACCTGGTTTGTTCATGACTGATCCGAACCTTGTGATGTCGCGATATTCCTGTAAAAACCAGCGAGCCCTGTCTCCTGTATTGATTATTCCTCCTCCTTTGACAAATACCTTCTTTCGGCCACTCACTTCTCGTTGATGTCTTCGCGCATCACTCCGAGATAGAGAAGTAGCGGAGATTCATTGGAAAAGGGTACGAGTGTTTTCGTTCTTTGCTTGGTATCACACTAGCCTCCAACCTCTAGTTCCAATACCTCAAGAATGCGCTTCATTTTCCGCGATCTTCTGTAGCGTCTTAGATGTGCAGTGTTATTCTCAGGACCGGTATCCTGATTTCATGGAGGACCAGCATAGACCACCGATCGGGCAATGTAGGCGAACAAGAGACCAAAGGTGGTTGAGCCACCAGATAGTGTCAACTTCAATAATACATCCGTTCCAATTAGGGGCCGGAGACTTCGAGCGACCCAAGCACGATCGTATCGACGTTCATCGCCCCCGTCGCCATAACTTCGGATATGGAAACCCAGATGTGACGGCGGTGGATCCTGGGCTTCTCAGCTGTAACGATCCTGGTCGCATCTTTCGCATTGCTCCAAGGGAACGTGCACTATCCGAGGCTTGTGGTACCGGGGGACTCTCGCGGTGCTCTGATCAGGCCTCTCGATCGTCTCCATCGTGTTCACCCTGACAACCGATCCCAATTGCTGAGGAGGCTCGGGCGGTTTTCATCTCATCGCCGGCGCCGGCGGGCACCGCTCGACCGTCAGCCCGCCGAGGTCCACCATCCCTCTCGACGGCGGGTGCACCTCGACCAGCTCCTCCGGCTGATCCGTCACGATCGCGATCCGGTTGCCGGCCATCGCATACCCTCTTGCCCGGTACCGCTTCAGGTCCTCAACGTGCGACGGCGCGTCCACGTACTCCAGCCGCTCGGTGCACCCGAGCAGCACCGGCAGGCCGTCGCCAGTGAGACTGGGCCACGCTCGAGCGCGGCGGAGCGGGCGACGATCCGCCTCAGGCGGTTCGCGCGAGATCCGGGCGCTCGCTCCTGATACGAATCGGATCGTCGATGAAAAGGAGCCCTTTATTCCTCACACGTGAACTCGATCTCGTCCGCCAGGTGCTCGGATCCCCAGTCACAGAGCTGATCGAGGATCGGGATGAGGGATTCTCCCGTTTTCGTGAGCGTATATTCCACTTTCGGCGGCACCTGCGCATACACCTTCCGGGTGACGAGCCCGTCCCGCTCCAGCTCCCGGAGCTCCTTTGTCAGCATCCGCTGGGTGATCCGGGGCTGCACCCGCGCCACGATCTGGTTGAACCGCAGCGTCCCTTCCTTGAGCTGGTATATGACCAGCGGTTTCCACTTCCCCCCGATGACATCGAGCGTTGCCTCGATCGGCCAGCTGTACTTGCATTTTTTCGGCGTTGTCTCCATTAGTATCAAACCTGTAAGTATGGCACAATTATGGTTGTATGCACTATATATGTCATACATACTTGATATACATCACAGGAACACCCGCGATACTTTGGGGGAATCGAAGAATTCCCCGGAAAGAATCAAAGGACTCATGCATGAACCGTCAGTGATTCACGAAAGGCCGGCAAAGTTCCGGTCCGGGCCCGGATGAGATGGAATCAACGAATCTGAACGAAGAAGGGACAGGACATGAAAGTTTTACTGGTAAACGGGAGCCCCCACAAGGAAGGCTGCACCTATACGGCTCTGACCGAGGTCGCAAAGACCCTGAACGAGGAAGGTATCGAGACCGAGATATTCTGGATCGGCAAGAAGGCGCTTGCCGGATGCACCGCGTGCATGACCTGTGCCACAGAGGGGCACTGTGTCTTCAAGGACCGGGTCAACGATTTCCTCGACATTGCCGGTGATGCGGATGGATTTATCTTCGGGTCACCGGTGCATTTCGCGGGGGCCGGCGGGGCCATCACATCCTTCATGGACCGGGTATTTTATGCCGACCTGCTCGCGGGCAAACAATCGTTTTACCTGAAACCCGCAGCCGCAGTCGTCTCCGCAAGAAGGGCCGGGACGACGGCGACCTTCGACCAGCTCAACAAGTACTTCACCATCATGGAGATGCCCATCGTCTCCTCCCGCTACTGGAACATGGTCCACGGGGCACGGCCGGAGGATGTCGAGAAGGATCTCGAAGGGCTCCAGATCATGCGGGTACTCGCCCGGAACATGGCGTTCTTCCTGAAGTGCAAAGAGGCCGGTCTGAAAACGGGGGTGCCGCCCCCGGTCCGGGAAACTCCCATCTTCACGAACTTTATCCGGGACTAAATTGCTGGGGGAGAAACCATGAAACCATCAGACAGTATGCCGGAGAAGGTCATCTTCCTGATAGGGGAGAAGATCGAGAACGGGCATTTCTCCGGGACCGCGTGAATGACCATGTTATACAGGAAAATGCCAAAGAATGGAGACGACCTCTCCATCCTCGGATTCGGCTGCATGCGCCTTGCTACGAACGCGAACGGCTCGATCGACGAAGCGCGCGCCACGCGGCAGCTGCGTGATGCGATCGACCACGGCGTGAATTACGTCGATACGGCCTGGCCCTACCATGGGGGCGAGAGCGAACCCGTCGTGGGCCGGGCTCTCGCAGACGGCTATCGCGAGCGGGTGCACCTCGCCACCAAGCTCCCTTCCTGGCTGATCGACAGCCGGGAAGACATGGACACGTACCTGAACGCCCAGCTCGAGCGACTCCGGACGGACCGGATCGACTACTACCTGGTTCACGCCCTCGTCGGCGACCTCTGGGACACGCTGGAGGGGCTCGGCGTCACGGAGTTCCTCGACGCGGCAAAGGCCGACGGCCGCATCAGGAACGCGGGCTTCTCGTTCCACGGCGCGGGACAGGACTTCGGCCGGATCGTGGACGCGTACGACTGGGACTTCTGCCAGATCCAGTACAACCTCCTCGACGAGCAGAACCAGGCCGGCACCGCGGGCCTGGAGTACGCCGCTGCCAGGGGCCTCGGCGTCATCGTCATGGAACCCCTACGGGGCGGGAACCTGACGAAGACCGTGCCCTCCGCGGTCCAGGAGATCTGGGACGAGGCTCCGACAAAGCGGACGCCTGCCGAGTGGGCGCTCCGCTGGGTCTGGAACCGCCCGGAGGTCACGGTCGTCCTCTCCGGGATGGGCGAGGAGGCCCACGTCCGGGAGAACTTGCGGATCGCGGACGATGGATACCCGAATTCGCTGACCGGGGCGGAACTGGCCCTAGTGCGACGGGTCGAACGGACGTACCGCGACCTGATGAGGGTGGGCTGCACGGGCTGCCGGTACTGCATGCCCTGCCCCGTCGGCGTCAACATCCCGCTCTGCTTTGAGGAGTACAACAACCTTTACCTAGCCGACGACCCCGACAGCGAGAGGTTCATGTACGCCGCGCGGCTCGGCGGCGCTGTTGCCCTCGGGAAGCCGGAGTACGCGTCCCTCTGCGTGCAGTGCGGCCAGTGCGCCGAACGATGCCCCCAGCAGATCGATATCCCAGCCGTTCTTGAGACCGTCGTGGACGAGCTCGAGGGGCCCGGCTTCGAGCAGCGGGTCGCCATGGCGCGGTCCCTGTTCAAGCAGCGGCACACGCAGGAACAGGGCGAAGTGTTGGACTGACATGCCACCTGCGAAGCTCGGTTGTCGCAGCATGCCCTCCGGCAGGACGAGGGCGACGGAAAACAAAGTGTAGCAGAGCGATCATGCGAAGCGAGCCGATTCATCGGCGAGGACAGGGAAGCACAATGCAGAAACGACAGTTAGGACAGAGCAGGCTGGAGGTCTCGGCGATCGGCCTCGGCTGTGTGAACCTGAACCACGCGTACGGCCCGGCCACAAGCTAAGAGCATGCGATCAGGCTGATCCGGATGGCCTTCGAGAGGGGGGTGACCTTCTTCGACACCGCCGAAGCGTACGGCCCCTTCTCAAACGAGCGGGTCGTGGGCGAGGCGCTGGCGCCGGTGCGCGACCAGGTGGTGATCGCCACGAAGTTCGGCTTCGAGATCACACCAGACGGCGCCTTCAAGGGGCTCAACAGCCGGCCGGAGCAGATCAGGCAGGTCGCGGAGGCCTCGCTCGAGCGCCTGAAGACCGACTATATCTACCTCTTCTACCAGCACCGGGTCGACCCCAGCGTGCCGATCGAGGAGGTCGTCGGCGCGGTGAAGGAGCTCGTCGAGGAGGGCAAGGTCAGGCATTTCGGCCTCTCCGAGGCGGGGGGAGCGACGATTCTCCGCGCTCACCGGGTACAGCCGGTCACGGCCGTCCAGAACGAATACTCTGTCTGGACGCGCGACTCCGAGGCAGAGGTACTGCCGGTCTGCGAGAAGCTCGGGATCGGCTTCGTGCCCTGGAGCCCGCTCGGGATGGGGTATCTCGCCGGCACGGTCGGCCCAACCACCACCCTCGATCCGGCCTCGAACCTCCGCGCCGGGTTCCCGCGCTTCACCCCCGAGGCGATGAGAGCGAACCGGCCGGTCGTGGACCTGCTCCGGCGGATCGCCGACCGTACGCATGCGACGCCGGCACAGGTGGCCCTTGCGTGGCTGCTCGCCCAGAAGCCGTGGATCATTCCGATTCCCGGCACCACGAGCCTCGCTCATCTCGACGAGGACCTCGGCGCCCTCAACGTCGAGCTGACGCCCGACGATCTCCGGGAGATCGACGAGGGCTACTCTCGTATCCAGGTTCAGGGCGCCCGAACCACCGAGGCACTCCTCGCCATCACCGACGTTGGGGCCAAGCTCGGCACACGCTCGATCGACCCGGGGAAGCTGTCGTAGCGCCAGAGCCCCCCGTGCTGGCGAACAGCGGCGCGGGAGTGAGATGGGAAGAGCGATCTACGAAGAAACGGGGGGGGGCGGGGAGAACCAGAAAGGAGTGTCCGGGTCTTCATTTTTTTCGACGTCGACCTTTTCTCAACCCCACGCTGCATACCCTTCGGGGCCGGGACGGCAGTACTCGCGGATTGGCCTCTGGGGGAATGCCGTCCCGTTTCGTTCTTCTCATCATCCCATCGCCGGCCTCGGCGGGTAGTATTCGACCGTGACGCCGGCCATGTCCACGCGGTTCGCCGACGGCGGGTGGACCTCGACGACCTCCATCGGCCGGTCCGTCACGATCGCGATCCGGTTGCCGGCCATCGCATACCCTCTTGCCCGGTACCGCTTCAGGTCCTCAACGTGCGACGGCGCGTCCACGTACTCCAGCCGCTCGGTGCACCCGAGCAGCACCGGCAGGCCCTTACCAGCGAAGTTCACGATCGCGATCCCGACGTCGGCGTTGTTCCCGACCATCTGCAATGCCCGCCGCGTCGCGCCGTTCGAGACGAAGTTCTCAACTCTTGCCCGGTCGCCGCCGTACTCCACCACGAGTGAGTACGCCGAGCCCGTGTCCGAACAATCTACAAGAGACAGCCCGCTGGCCTCCTGGTTCTTGCAGAGGAACCCCGCCTTCCGGCAACGCTCCGCCTCGCAGTCGACCAACCGGGCAGACTGGACATAGAACCCGCTCTGGTAGAGCTCCGCCGGCACCATCCCCGAGCGCTGCCCGCACGCCACCGCCCGGCACCGCTCGAAGAGCACGTCGACCGCCCGCTGCCGGTGCCCGTTCCATGAGCCGTCGAGGTGGAACCCGTCCTGCCAGCAGTCGATCGCCTGGCAGTCCCGGACGGTCATGCCCTCGATATCGCCCGCGTCGGGGATGTCGAAGCCGCAGGACCAGTCCCGGACCCCGGGCAGGCCGTTCTTCCCTTCGAATCCCGACCCAGCCGAGATCGCGTGGCACTGGTCGAAGAGGACATCCTCAAACCCGCCGCCCTCAAGAGCGCCGGCGAGGTTCATCGAGAAGCCGTGGTGGTAGCTCATCTCCGCCGTGCAACGCCGGAACGTCAGGTTCCGCAGCGTCCTTCCCCGCCGGCCCCAGACCATGAACGCCGCCGTGCACCCGCCCTTCCGCCCGAACGGAAGATACGTCCGGCCGTCGAGCGAGTGGACGAGGTAGACGTCCTCACAGCAGAACCGATCCGCCGCGTCCTGGATACCCACGTACCCGAAGCCGCCCAGGTTCGCGATGGTCACGCCGGGCGCGTCGACAGCGATCCGGCACGGCTCCCGCTCAGCCATGAGCCGGGTCAGGCCGGGGCCGGCGCCCCGGATCGTCACTCCTGCCGCCGGGCGGAGGTACCGCGTCCCGTCCGACGCCGTGCCGGCGTTCACGTCGAAGGTGCCCGCCGTCAACACGACCTCGCAATCCGGAACGGCCAGCGCCTTCGCCAGCACGACCACGTCGCTTCGCCCGTCGCAGACGATGTCCGCACCGGCCTTCTCAGCCGGCGACGAATCGCGAGCGGCGATCACGAGGTCCGGCATGGGACCTCCGTCATCATCTCCGCGCCGGCCGCCTCGAGGTCGACGAAGAACCGGTCGACCGCCCGGGCGAGCTCCTGCGCCTCCACCTCGTCGATCCGGCCGTCGGTCCGCGCCCGGTAGTAGACCCGGGCCTCCTCGCAGAACGACTGCACGACCGCGACGATCGCCGCCACCCGCCGGTCCGCGAGCCGGCTCCCGAGGCCGAACGCGCCGGCCACGGCGAGCGCGACGAGCACGGTCTCCGGCCAGCCGTCCGCAACGATACTGACGCCGCCACCCGCGGTGACGGCGACTGCGCCGGCGAGGATGCCGGCGCTGATGGTCTCTTTCATTGATATTCCCTCCGTGAGAAGAGAGCGGTGAGGGGAGGGGTGGTGTCAGAAGTCTTATGGTTGCCGGACTATTTCTAACGTCGTCTGGGCCGTTCAATCACCACTTCCTCGGACGATGTCAAAGGAGATTTTCATGTCTCCCCGACGTTGCCAGCACCATCTGGTTCAGGCACATTGGGTTCAGAACAGCGTCCGCTGCGCCTTCGCCCTCGCCGCCACCGCCACCGTGGGCCGCGCCGGCGCCGGCTCGGGTACGAGCCAGACTGTCTGGTCGGCCTCGGACGACACGAGCTGGAGCGCGTCGTCCATCGCCGGCGCGGAGACGATCACGATCCCGTTCGTCGCCCGCCGCTTCAGCGCCCTCACGAGCCGGCTCATCCGCTGGCCCCGCTCCTCTGCATCCAGGCCGGCCGCGAGCGCCGGCGACCACTCCACCATCAGCACCGTGTGAAACGACCGGCTCACCGCCGCGATTGCATCGTCGAGGCTCGTGCAGACCCGGGTCTCGAAGTGCTCCGAGCGGATCGGCGGCACCCGAAAGAGCACCTCCGTGAACCCGGTATAGAGATAGAGCGTATGGAACGACCCGATCTCGGGGAGATCGAGGAGCGCGGCCATCCGGTCCGGTGGCGCGATCAGCACCGCGAGCCGACCGAGCTCGAAGCTCACGCCGGGCCGGCACCAGAGCCGCATGGTCATGCCCGCTCCCGGACCAGCTCGATCAGCACCGCGAGGACCGCAACCTCGAGCGGGTCGTCGATCGCCCGGGCAAGGGCCGGCCCGCGCCGTTCGACCATGGCGATCAGCCGGTCCATCGCTGCGTGGTCCTCCACGTTCAGGGCGCGGCGGAAACGCCGCCAGCGGGCGAGCAGGGCCGGCAGGTCGTCAGTCATCGCGCATCACCCGACACGGTTCGCGCCACCTGGACGCGGGCATTCAATTCAATCATGCAGGTCACCCGATGCGTCGTCACGACCGTGACGACATGTGTCGAGATCTCTACGTCCACCTATCTCACTACCAGACCGTGCGGTGGGAAAGTGATCGGATGGACCGGTGGACTCGATCCTAACTACCCTGGGTGCCGGCGATGAACACGGCGAGAGAGGCGATCGTGATCGAGGCGAGGCGGGCCATGCCGCCGCCGTCTCGCCCCGCACCCATCGGCTTTATACTGACCGGGAGTGACAGGACTGCATGGAAGAACGGACCGTTCTCCGGATCGCGCTCTTCATCACGTTCGCGCTCATCGCGGAGTTGGCGTTCGAGATCATGCACTACCGCGAGACCCCGATCCGGTGGTTGCCGGCGCTCCTCCTCGGGCTTTCGGGCCTGCTCTTCATCTACCTGACACGCCGGCTGGAAACGATGGATGGGTGCCCGGACCACGCCTGATCGAGCGTGTTAACCGAGGAGCAACCATAACCGGTCATCGACTATTCTGCATGGATTCGCGTTCAACGGATCAAAAAAGCAGGTTGGTCGGGGCACCCATTCCGTCTTGACCTGCATTGAAGATATCCGAGTCAGTGGGTCAATCAGACCGACCCGAGTCGGTACTTTTCCTTGAGCTGACCCCAGAATGGGTCCGCCATCAACAGGTCGAGCCCGCGGTTCAGCGTCTCAAGAAGCTGAGTGTCTTCCTTCCGGACGGCGATCCCGTACCGCTCATTCGTATCGATATCTACCAGGATCCTGGCGTTCTTGCCCGCAATGAGATCGAGTGTCGGGGGCTTATCGTAGATCGTCGCCCCGACCTGCCCGTCCAGTAACGCGGCGATGGCGAGCGGGAAATTGTCGAATGTCCGGAGATTGGACCCCGGCATCCTGCCCTTGGCGATCAATTCGTTCTGTGCCCACAACTCGCCAGTGGTGCCGCGCTGGACCCCGATCACCACTTTGCCGAGCAGGATGTCTTCAGGGGTGATCGACGAGTCGGCGCGTACTGCAATCGATTGAGGGATCCTCATGTAGGGCTTGCTGAACGCAACCTGAGTGGCACGTTCGGGCGTGATCGTCATGCCGCTGTAGATCATGTCGATCTGCCGAGCCTGCAGGGCTGGGATGATCCCCTCCCACGGGACGGCAACAATCACAACATCGAACCCTTGCCTCTCAGCGATCCATCGGATCGATTCCACATCGAAGCCCGTGTACCTGCCGTCCGTCCCCATGTACGAGTAGGGCGGGTACGAGCCATCGATCCCGACGGTGTACCGGGGCCGTTGAACAGGGGTTGAACTGCCGAGAAGGCTGGCGAGAATGTTGTAGTTGCTCGTCGCGTCCGCGCCGAAGATCGCTGAGGTCCGGAGGCTGCCAAAGAGGTGCATGGCCAGGGCGGCATCGGTACGGAAGGTTGACTGGTCGCCGCTCGTACTCGCTTGATAGGCAAGTGCGGTGTGCTGCCAACCATAAGAATAGACAGCGAATTCACCGGCGTAGGCTCCCCTGGCGTTCAGGATCGGGACGATCGCAGCGGTATACCCAGTTCCGTCGCCAAACGAAGTTCCTGCATACGAAATGTCCAGGAGCGTGGTCGTCGCCTGGCTGAATTGGAGTTGGGAATTCTGGAATCGTTCACCGGCCGATTGCAGCATGCCGGCAGCAGTGGCATACTGCCCCGAGTTCATCTGTGTCCGCCCAACGTTGTAGACATCCGCACCGTCGTACATACCAATCGCAGCGTCTGCGAGCCCGATGTAGGCCGCCGAGACCTTCTTCATCAACGCGAGGTTGACCGTGTTCGAAGGATCGTTGACCTGATTGGCCGTGTTCAAGCAGAGCGTGAAATCGTTCTTCGCCTGGTTCAAGTGCTGGCGGATCTGCCCGACATCGCTCGAGCCCCAGGCCATGCTCCACGCCGTATTGCCGGCGGAATAATGGGTATACGCCTCCGCCATGGTCGCCCCACCCTGGTTTATCTCCGGACTGCTGGTATCGAGCGCGGTTACAGGAAAGAAGACGAAGACCGCAACGATCACGATGAAAAGACAACGCAAGAAAAATCGGCCCATAAGTATGGACATTTTCAGGGAACACGATAAACGTTATGGTTTCTTTTTAAAAAGGTGAGAGCGCCTAAACCGAGACCGGGCACGTGACCCCCGTCTCCACCCGCCGCTGTATCTCACATCCGAAGCACGCCTCGCACAATCGCTCCCCGTTGCCATCCCACCTGGTCATTTCCGCAACCGCGCCTCGATCTCCTCGATCGTCGGCAGCCCGGCCCGGATCTCCTCAGGCAGGGCATCGGCGAGCGTGAAGGTCGCGACTCCCATTGGTTTCCGTACATCCCGCAGCGTGTACTCGGCGATCACCCGGTTCTGCGTCCGGCAGAGGACGAGGCCGATCGAGGGCCGGTCGTCGGGGTGCCGGAGCAGGTCGTCGACGGCAGAAAGGTAGAAGCTCATCTTGCCGGCGAACTCCGGCCGGAACGGTCCCATCTTCAGATCGATCACCACGAAGCACCGGAGCCGGAGGTGGTAGAAGAGGAGGTCGATGAAGAAGTCCTCGCCGGCAACCTCCAGGTGGTACTGGCTCCCGACGAAGGCGAAGCCGGCGCCGAGCTCGAGCAGGAAGGCGCGGAGGTGGTCGAGCAGCCCGCGCTCGAGGTCCCGCTCGACCGCGTCCTGTCCGAGCGCGAGGAAGTCGAAGAGGTACGGGTCCTTCAGCGTCGCGCGGGCAAGGTCAGACTGCGGCGAAGGGAGCGTGACGGGGAAGTTCACGACGGCCTTTCCCTCGCGCTCGTAGAGCCGGCCCTCGATCTGCAGGGCGAGGATGTTCCGAGACCAGCCGTGCTCGATCGTCTTCTGGATGTAGAACTCCCGGGCGGCCGGGTCTTTGACTTTGTCGAGCAGGGTGATCGCATGATACCAGGGGATTTGTGCAAGCACCTCTTGCACAAATGCAGGGCTGGGAAAAGCCTCGGCCAGGGCACGCATGTACTTCAAATTTCGGGGCGAGAAGCCCTTCATCTCGGGGAACTCGCGCCGGAGGTCGGCGGCCAGCCGGTCGATCACCTTTGCTCCCCAGCCCTCACGCTCCTGCGCTGCCAGGATCGATCGGCCAATCTCCCAGTAGAGCAGGACCAGCTCGCGGTTGACCGCGAGCACGGCACGCTGCTGCGCGGCACGGACCTCGGCCTTCAGGTGCGCGAGCAGCACGGGATAGTCGTCCGGCACCGTTGAGCGCGCGTCTTCTCCTTCACGATCGGACATCGGCAGCTCCTGTACCAGATGTGGGTGTCACGAACTCAAGACCCTGCTCCACCCGCCGCTGCACCTCCCGCCCGTAGCACGCCTCGCACAATCGCTCCCCGTTACCGGCCCACGCCGCCGGCGCCAGCCCGCAGAGCGTGCACCGCCCGACCGACGCCGTGATCCGCTCCATCGCCGCCAGGTCGACCGTCCCCGGTAGCGGGGCGATCTTCGCCTGCTCACGTTCAACCGCCGCACCGTAGCACCGGGTGCAGAGCCAGCGCGGTGTCCACGCGAACGGCGCCGGCGCCGGCAGGGGTGCGAACCGTGCCTGCTCCTTCGCCGCACTCGCTTCATCGATCTCGGCCTGGTGCCGGCGTCGCTCCGTCAGCCCGTAGAACCATTTTTCCCGGTAGAGTGATGGCTTCCTGCCGCAGACCGCGCACGCCTCCCACTCCGGACCATCGGTCGGCACGAACGCGCGCAGATCGATCGCAGTTCGTTCAGCAGTTTCAGCAGCGGATCCATGTGCTGAAAGAACTTTTTTCGTAGCGATGGAACGCGATTCGCCGTCAGACCCCGATTCATCGTTTTTCCCTTCAGGTCGTTCAGCAGGAGGGGTACAGATAGGGGAGTCGATGTTTCCGGAAGCCCCATCCCCTCCTGTGCAATCCGATCTGCTGAAACTCGCCGATGCGATCTCCTTGAAATCATCGCTTTTATCGGATCTGCGCGAAATTCGCGCCCTGACCGTTCGTTCAGCAGGTCGTTCAGCAGGGTCCGGTCTGCTGAAACTGCTGAACGAGCTCTCCTCCTCGAGCCAGACCTGGCCGGCGTACTGCGCCTTCCGGTACGCCTCCTCGTTGAAGATGAAGACCAGCGACCGCCGCTTTACGTCCCGGCCCTCGTCATCGGTGTCTGAGACCGTCTGGTCCACGAGCGAGAGCGCCGGCGACTTATCGAGCAGGCCCGGATAGTGGCTCCCCCGCGAGTCGTACCCGAGCATCAGCCGCCGGGCCTTCTGATAGTTCCAGCCGGTCCACCGCTGCAGGTCCGCGAGGCAGAACTGCTCGGCCCGGTAGTGGGAGGCGAGCGAGAGCGCGAGCTGCTCGTTCCGGTCGAACTTCGCCGTCAGCGAGCCGCCGGTCGTGTGCAGGTCGACGAAGAGCGATGCCGCCGCGGCGAAGTCCGCCTCGGTCGCGACCACCGAGAGCCGACCGTCTTTCAGCGTGCGGCGCTCGCGCTGGAAGAGGTGGATCAGCGCATGAGAACGGACCAGGTCGAGAAGGACGTCGGGGTTCCGCCTGTTGCGGACTGAGGCCATCCGGATCCGGCGGGCGAACGGGACCTGGACGTAGACGAGGTGCTGCTCTTTCAGGACCCGCCACATCTCGCGGCAGACCCGCAGCTCGAACGGGTCCTCGATCGCCTCCTCGGGGTCGCGCTCCTCCCCCAGAAGTTTGCGCTTGAAGACCTCGCGGTCCTGCTCCTCCGAGTCGTCGACCCACGCGATCAACATCCTATTAAGGACCTGGTCGTCGTAGAGGGCCGAGACGTTCGCGAGCCACCAGACGCATCGTTCCGGGATGGTGCAGTGCTGGATCTTCCGCTCTTTCGTCACGATCCGCTGCCGGATCCGCCTGGTGAACTTCGTCGTCGCCTCCTTGAGGATCTCCTGCAGTTCCTCCGAGAGCGCGATGTCGTCGAGCATCAGCACGGTGCCGGCGTTGAGGTCGTCCGAGTAGTAGAGCGCCTTGTTGGAGAGCCGCTCGGCGAGCTTGAACTCGTCCGGCACCTGGCGGAGCATCGCCATCATCCCTGACGACTTGCCCTTTCCCGACTCGCCCGTGACGTAGACGTGGATCCCGTGCGTGTTCCGGACCGTCTGGGACGCGATCGAGGCGATCAGGCACCGGGCGAGGGTGAGGTCGCCAACGTGGTCGCGTTCGAAGCAATCGAGAAAGTACCGGACCGGGTCGCCGTGCTCGAGCACCTCCTGCGCCTTCTTCACGACGACGGCATCGCGCCGGCGGACCGGTTTCGTCACCGGCTCGCCTTCTGACTGTTTCGGACGCGTCTCGGCCTTCTTCGCTCGCTCCGGCTCGAACCGGGCCCGGAGTTCGGGCCAGCGCTGCGCCCCGCCGCCGCACGAGTCGTGCTTGCAGGCCGCGTGGATCGCACCGTTCGGGAACTGGATCACGTACGCGCCGTCCGTGTGCGCCTCGGAGAACGGGCACTGGGCGAGCGTGAAGAGCGTGCCGCCCTGCCACGGCTTCTCCATCGCGATGGCGATCCCGTGCTCGTCAAGCCAGGCGCGGAGGTCGAACAGGCCGGAGCCCCTCCCGCTGGGCACCGCCGGCGGCGAGGACGGCGGCTCCGGCGCAGGGAGCGAGTCCGCGAGCGTCCGGAGCAGCGCGACCGGCACCACCTCGACCTCGTACGGTTTCGTGACGATCGCGGACCGGTTGTGCGGCCGGTCCCTGGTCGAGTCGCCCTTGCGGCTCACCGTGCCGTAGCACTTCCAGATCCTGCCGGCGTTGAAGTTCGCGGTGTCTACCTGCGCCGCCTCGTTCGAGAACCGGGCGTCGAGCGCCGCGAGCACGTCCTTGACGAGCGCCGTTGCATCGTCATCGTTCAGCAGGTCGATTCGGTAGAGGAGGTGGCCGCCGTTCCCCGAGTCCGCGACGATCGGCCGGGGCCAGCCGGCATCGGTGAGCGCGTCGCAGATGGCTCGCGCCGTCCGGCAGGCGGCCCGGTGCTCCTCCAGCGTCGCGGAGATCCCGCTCGGCCGGATTGGGTCGATATCGATCGGGAGCCAGCGCCGCCGGACGATGTCGGCGTCGGACGTCGTCGCGTCCTTGCGCGAGAGCCGGCTCTGCACCCGGTTCGCCCGCCGGGCGAGCAGGGCCGGGTTCACGGGGTTGAGCGTGAGGTAGATCCCGGAGAACTCGCCCGTCGCGTCGAGGACCTCCGCCGCCGTCGCCATCAGGGCGACGTCGTCGAAGAACCCGGACGAGATCCGGCCATCAGCGCCGATCGCCCTGAGCTCGGCGACCGTGCCCGGCTCGACAAGAAGGCCGAGCGCCTCCAGCACCGGGCGGAAGGGGGTGTCGGCCGTCATTCGCCCACCTCGACCCGGACCCGGTCCTTCAGCTCCTGCCGCTTCGCCGCGTTCCAGCCGGCGACGTCGCCGAGGTAGCCGGTGATCCGGCTCACCTGCGCCACGTCGTGGCAGCCGCAGATAGGGCAGACGGGCGCGCCGCAGTCAGGGCAGTAGGCGATCCCGTCCACGACGTCGTGCGCACAGTGGGCGTGGTCACGCGGGCACATCGGCGCCGGCTCGGGGTTGCCGCAGACCGGGCAGGGGACCGACTCGACGATGGGGAAGCAGAGCCGGCACGTGTAGCGTTCACGCGCCATCGCCGGCCTCCTCCTGCTGCCGCCGCCAGGCGCGGTAGTCCTCGACCACCGCGCGGAGGTGCTGCAGGGACCGGCGGGACCGGAGCTGGAACCGTGCGCTCGTCGTCGCGATCACCGTCTCCAGGGGCGCGGTAGAGAGCCAGTCGTAGTCCCCGACAGAGACCACGTACCCGAGGAGCCGGCGGCGCTCCTCGACGACCGACCGGGCGTACTGCCGGTACTGGATCGCGTCGAGGTAGTCGGCGATCCGGGTGCCGGACGGCATCAGGTCACCTCCGCACAGACCAGGCGGTCGACCGGGATGTCGCCCCGCGCCACCCAGACGAGGCGCGAGCGGTGGATGAGGTAGTGGGTGCCGGCGAGGACGAACCGGATCCATCGGCGGTCCAGCGCGGGCGCGGCCGTCGCGGGGCCGGCGCCGGGGACGTCGACCGCGAGCTCGACCGTGTTGCCGAAGAAGAGGAGGGCGCGGAGCCCCTCTGCCGCCAGCCGGTAGGTGGCCGTCTCGGTCAGGACCTCGATGGCATTGGGGCCGCACGGCATCACGACCACCCGTCCCGATGGGAAACGATTATCCGCTGCGGCCGACGACGTTTCATCAGGCCCTCTTTCCATTCTCGGGTGCGACTGTTGAGTGTGAGAGGGGCCGTCTATTCTGGTCGACATCCGTTCCTCCGTCGCGCCTCGAAGACCGTGTGCTCCTCGAGGAACCGGCCGAGCACGGGGAGGTTGCAGCGCTTCTCGAACGCTGCCATCACCTCCCAGCTGACATGCATTCTACTCATGACGATCTGTTCCTGGTGACGTGACCGGCCGATACGACCGATCACCGTCACCGATGAACCGTCATCGCTGGGGTACATGAAGCCCGATTTGCGCGGGTCAAAAGTGAAGGAAGAGAAGGCAGAATTGGGGGTGAACGGAATGAAAAGAGGAAAGGATCACTTTCACGCCACGATGGCACCGCCCCTCCTTCCCCGCCAAGCCCTTCTCCCGGACGAGCCGGTCGAGGTAGTGGGACGTCTTGAACATCACGGTCGAGATGTTCCCCCGCATCATCAGTGTGATCACGCTCTTGGGCACCCCCTCGCGGATCAGGTGGCTGATTCGACGGTGGCGGAAGAGGTGTGGCGTGATGTGCTTGGTGATGCCGGCGCCCTTGGCGATGACCGGGAGGCGTCGGGCAACGGTCGGGTGCTGGAGAGGTATGCCACACCGATTCAGGAAGCCACCTTCGAAGGGTGTGGTGATGATGGCCCGGTTCGCGTCCCGGCAGCGGACGCGGAGATTGCTCCTGATCACAATCGAAAAATCGGCCCTGTCTCCGGCCGTTCTCCTGCGCTTCTCAGGGATCTTTTTCGATGAGAAATGGTTTCTGGTGGGTAGAAAAAAAGAGGTCAAATAGGGCGTAATTTTCGGTTATCAGCCCGATAATCGTTAAACGTAGAGCATCATCCGAATCATGTCTCGCACACCTGGGGCTAGGCCGACAACGATCATGGCAAGTACGATCAGGTGCCAGAAGGATGTCGCCGTTCCTTCCCGGCGATAGAGTTCCAGGACGTAGATCCCGGGGATGAGGACCGCCAGCTTGAGGGGAAACATCGCGAAACCGGTCCCGGTTGCTTCGATCAGGGCCGACCCTACCACGTGCTGTTCAACATACCCCAGCGGGTGAAGGTCAATCCCGTACGAAGTGGCCGACGCGTCGAGCAGGTGGCCGGCGATCAGAACCTGGTAGATCCGGTCATCGAGGTACTCCCATTTGAGACCATACCGGAGAACTGCCCAGAGTATCAAGCTCGTGACCCCTGCTATCCCCAGGATCGTCGCCGGTACCTCAAGGACCAGGTGGTTTGTCGTCAGGCCAAACAACATCAGCACGCCGAGGGTCACTAGAACGGATGCAATGCCCACCGCACCGTACACGCGGACTCCACGGGCCCTGAAGAGTCGGTGGCAGAGATAGAGCGTCAACACGGCGTAAAAGAACAGCACGAAGAAGATCAGGGGTGTGATCAGGAGGTATCGCCAGGGAGCGGTAATCAGGCCGGTATCCTCAAGCACCCGGAGGAGACCTCCGAGAACGACCCAGGGAAGAGTCGCGAAGAGCAACTCCCTACCGAACGGGATTCCGGAACGCTGCATCCATCGATGGATCAGGAAGACCGCGATGATGAGGATAAGGGCATAAGTGAGCGTGTCAACGAGCGTGTACGCCCCGCCTGTCGTTATTGGATCGATGTAATATTTGTATATGAACTCCCTAATCATCCAAGATTGTAATGAGCGCAGACGAAATAAACGTACTTAAAAACGGGAGCTTCGACAAATCGAAGTGGATGCAGCTCCCGCGGGACGTGGTGATCGGTCACCGCGCTCTCGATCAGATCCCTGCAGTCTGCGCCGATCTGGGGCTCGGTCGACGGATCCTGCTCGTTTCGGGTCCAAGGACGATCGAAGTCGCGGGTGGTCGGGTGCGGGACCTGCTCGCGCAGGCCAGCGAGGTGACGGTGCACCTTGTCGATGCCTGCACCCCCGACTCATGCCGGCGAACCGAGACAGCTGCACGGCTCTCCGGTGCCGACCTCCTGGTCGCCGTTGGCGGGGGTCGAGTGATTGACACCGCCAAGATCGCAAGCTACAACCTGGAGCGGCAGTTCATCTCGGTTCCGACGGCTGCATCACACGATGGGATCGCTTCGTCCCGCGCCTCGATCGCCGAGCCTGGTGGAGCGGCATCGCTCCAGGCCCATCCACCGATCGCCGTTGTCGCCGACACGGGCCTGATCGCATCAGCGCCACACCGTTTACTCGCCGCCGGGTGCGCCGATATCATCGCGAACTCGACTGCGGTGCTGGACTGGCAGCTCTCTCATCGCCTCCGCTCGGAGCCGATCAGCGAGTACGCGGTCACCCTGGCGCGGATGACGGCTGAGATCCTGATGGGCAACGCGCATGCGATCCGGCCACATCAGGAAGAGTCTGCCTGGATGGTGGTGAAGGCGCTTGTCTCCTCGGGCGTTGCGATGGCGATCGCCGGCTCTTCACGCCCCGGTTCGGGCGGAGAGCATAAATTTGCTCACGCGCTCGAAAGGGTCGCACCAGGGCACGTCCTCCACGGTGAGGCCTGCGGCATCGGGACAATCGTCTGTATGTATCTTCACGGGGGGGACTGGCGGTCGATCCGTACCGCCCTCAGACAGATAGGTGCCCCGGTCACTCCGAGCGAGCTCGGAGTCGACGACGAAGTGGTGGTCGAGGCGTTGCAGATGGCAAAGACTATTCGTCCCGAACGCTTCACAATACTTGATGGCGGCCTGACAGACGAGTCCGCCCACGCTCTTGTCAGGATGCTCTACGAGGAGTAGGTATGCATGGTTGGAGAGAGATCCAAGATCACCCTGATTGGCACGGACCTTGCCCGTCCCGGCCTCGAGTTCATCTACCAGGGCCCCCTTGCGGCTTGCGACCAGTGCAAGGTCCGTAAGGCCTGCAATAACCTCCGGGTGGGGCGGAAGTACCGCATCCTCTCGGTTAGGAACACCCAGCACGATTGTCCGGTCCATCGTAACGGGGCCTGCGCCGTGGAGTGTGTCGAATCCCCCGTTACCGCCCTGATCAGTACCGATATGGCGATCGTCAACTCGCGTATCCTTTTCGAGTGTGCCTGCACCCGGACCGATTGCAAGGCATACGAACTGTGCCGCCCCGATGGGTTGATCGAGGGGGATCGGTATCTCGTCGGCGAGGTGCTGGGCAACTCACCGACCCCCTGCGAGCGGGGTCGGGCTCTGAAGGTGGTCGAACTCCGCCCGATCAGCTGATTGGTTTCGCCAGGCGGGTAAGACCGAGGGCGAGTTCGACCATTCTTTTCTTATTTTCGAGGGGAGCGATCCACTCTGGCGGAATCGCCTGGACGCCGTACTCGGCGCCGGCGAGCGCTCCAACGACTGCACCGAGGGTATCAGTGTCACCAACAGTGTTGATCGCTCGCTCGACCGCCTCGCGGAAGGAACGTGAGGTCAACGCGATCGAGACAGCGGCATGTGAGAGAAGCAGTGCGTCGAGAGAGGCCGAGACAGGAAGAACACGCCATTCGCCGAGCCTATTGATCACCTCGGGATGCCGGCACCCCGAGAGGGCGGCTCCAAAGGCTTCCAGCTTCGTCCGTCCGCGACAGAGCTCGCTGACCAGTCGGTTGATGAACCCGGAGGAGGCACCTGCCACCGGGTCGTAGTGGGTCAGCTTCGCCGCAGCCTCCGAGACTTCTTCGACCATCCGATCGGCGAAAACGATCCCGATCGGCGCTCCTCGCATCACCGGCCCGTTGGTTCGACTCCCGCCAGAGCGCTCGTGAGCGAGACGAACCGCTCGCTGGATGGGCACCCCGGACTCGATCAGCGAGAAGACCGAGCTTGAGGTCGGTCCGTAATATTCGGGATGGGCACGAAAGCCTGCCTGGAATCGTGCAACCATGTCCGGTCCCGAGAATCCACGGGTGGCGATGAGCGACTCTGCGACGGCAATCGCCTGGAGGGTATCGTCGGTCACCGCTCCCGATCTTCTCTCCGATCGCCCTCCAGGTTCCATCCACCTCGTCCAGCGGTTCCTACGGCCCATCCCCTCGAACGGCGCGCCGAGGGCGTCTCCGACAGCCAGCCCGATCAGAGTCCCCTCAGCCCTTCCCTCTGCCAATATAAACATCACCCATAAAATATTTCCCTCAATGAGAAAATACTACACTCTGTCGAGAGGTGGTAGGGTGCAAAAGGAGGAGCTGCTCCATCTGCATATGCTGATGGTCCATATCAAGAAGTATTACGAGTCCACGACGGGAGAGTCGATCGATACATCCCGGTACGTGGGGCTCGAGGTCTCGCCGGTGCACATTCACAAAAATAAAAAATCCCACAAGGAGGCCCTCCTGGTCCTGGGGGAAGAGATCGTGGACCAGATGAAGGGTGAGAAACGTCCTGTTTTCGAGCTTGTGGGAAAACCGCGGGCACAATCGGTTTCTGTCGAACACTAGTTCTTCATGGACGAACCCACTCTTTTTCGGGAGATCGCCTCCCGGATTGCGCAGGATACCCTCACTGATATCCAGACCATCAAGCGTCGGGCAGCCCACGAGTTCCACCTCTCTGCGGTGCCCCGTAACTCGGACATTCTGGCTGCCGCGTCTCATGAAGACTACCCAATCGTCAGGAGCCGTCTTCTTGTAAAACCCACCAGGACGCTCTCGGGCGTTGCGCCGGTGGCCGTGATGACCTCGCCGGCCCCCTGCCCACACGGCAAGTGCCTTCCCTGTCCTGGGGGACCTGACCATGCATTTGCCTCTCCTCAGTCCTATACCGGGGAGGAACCGGCCGCTCGAAGGGCGCGCGAGTACGATTACGATCCGTACGGTCAGGTCCGAGGACGTCTCGGCCACTACCAGGTCCTGGGTCATCATGTCGATAAGGCTGAACTGATCGTGATGGGGGGGACCATCACGGCCCGGACTCCCGAGTACCAGGCCTGGTTTGTGGGCCGTTGTCTCGCGGCGATGAACGATCACGCCACAGGCTCCGATACCGATGGAGCGGACCATCTGGCGGAGGCGGCTCGTAACGAGACAGCGGCAGTACGGTGCATCGGAATCACCTTCGAGACAAGGCCTGACTGCGCCCCCCGCGATGTCATCGACCGAATGCTGGATCTCGGCGTCACCAAGGTGGAGCTCGGTGTGCAGCATCTCTCAAACCGTGTCCTGGAACTGATCCGGCGGGGGCACACCGTCGAGGAGACCGTGCGCGCCAACACCGAGCTGAGGGACGCAGGCCTGAAGGTCGGTTTTCACATGATGCCGAACCTGCCAGGTTCTCCGATGGAATGCGACCGTGCTGTCTTCAGGACGCTCTTCGACGACCCCCGTTTCAGGCCGGACTTTCTCAAGCTCTATCCAACCCTCGTAACACCCGGCGCCGAACTCGAGACGCTGTACGAGCGCGGAGAGTATGCACCGTACGACGAAGATTCCCTTGTCGACCTCATCGCCGAGATCAAGGGCGGGCTCCCTGAGTATGTTCGACTCCAGCGAGTCCAGCGCGACATCCCGGCGAAGTTGATAGTGGCCGGCTCACGCCACGGAAATTTCCGGCAACTCGCTGCGGCACGCCTGCATGCCTCCGGCAGGACCTGCAGCTGTATCCGGTGCCGCGAGGTCGGACGCCGGGATTGTACCCGGGACCAGCCATCGATCTCCACCCTCAGCTATACCTGTTGCGGCGGCGGGGAACGGTTCGTCCAGATGACTGCGGGCGAATCGCTGATCGGGTTCCTCCGGCTTCGTTTTCCGGGTCGGACATGGAGGCGAGAGTTGGATGGGGCGGCCCTCATCCGAGAACTTCATGTCTACGGGGCTCAGGTGCGACTGGGCTCCGGGGCGGGAAGTGAAGAGTGGCAGCACAGAAACTACGGTCGGGAGCTCCTTGGCGAGGCCGAGAGGCAGGCGGAGGAGGCAGGTTATACCACTGTTGCGATCATGAGCGGCATCGGAGTCCGGCCCTACTATCGCCGGCAGGGGTATATCAGGGATGGGCCGTATATGGTTAAGCGGATCAGGTGATGCGTCCGGCCACGGTTGAGTTCCTCCGCCAGCGGTTCCTATCGTACTATGCCTCGGCGCAGGTGATCGCTCCGAATGCGCTGCAGCAGCGTGAATGGGGTTTCCTCTTCTTCTCCAGCTCCGGTAGTTCCGGTATGAGAAGGCATGTCGGGTTCGGGAGTCGTGAAGAACTCGCCGAGTATCTGCGCACCATGGCTCCGGCACATGTCTTCTCCTCCACCGCGTACTATGAGGACCCGGGTGCCCCGACCATGGTAGCGAAAAAATGGGCGGGCGCGGACCTGATCTTCGACCTGGACGCCGACCACATCGTTGACCCGCGGTCCACGACGTACCCGGCTATGCTGGCCCGCGTCCGGGACGAGACCGTGCGGCTCCTGGAGGTGCTGACGAACGAACTGGGCTTCGCAGAACGAGAGCTCCAGGTGGTCTTTTCTGGGGGCAGAGGGTATCATATCCACGTGAAGGACCTGGCCGTGCGACAGTTCTCCAGCGCTGAGCGTAGGGAGCTGATCAACTACGTCTGCGGGATCGGGCTCGACCCAGCTCTGCTCCTCCGTCCCACCGCACACCCGGAGCGTGGGTGGCATGGACGGCAGCGGCTGGCGCTCCGGGAGTACCTCGCATGGCTCGACTCGATTGGGGAGAAGGATGCCATTGTCCATTTGTCCTCGTTGCCAGGGATCGGCACGGGTCGCGCACGGCGGATCTGGGACAGTCGGAGCCTGATGGGAGTCGCAGAGGGAAACATCGTCGAACGGCGTCTCCTGCGCTCCCTTCTCTCTCCGGAGAATCCTGAATGGAGGACTCGGCTCAAGGAAGTGGGGATCCAGGCGGACGAACCGGTGACGACCGATATCAAACGCCTGATTCGAACGCCCGGGTCGCTCCACGGGGGCAGCGGACTTCGCGTCACGCCCCTCGAGATCCTCGACCTTGACGAGTTCAACCCGCTGGTTGACGCTGTCGTCTTCTCTGAGCGCGAGGTCCCGGTCGAGGTTCTCCGGCCGTGCCTGGTCTCTCTTCTCGGATCCGAGCTCAAACTATCTCCTGGTCCGGCGACAGTCTCCGAGGCGTCAGCGGTCTACCTCTTCGCCCGCGGCCTCGCAGAGATGGGGGGGGTGCACGCTTGACCGCTCCCGAGGACCACTCGGCGGTCCTTGATAGCCTCCAGCTCGTTGTCTCCGGGGAACGAGAGGCGATCGGTACCCTGACTGCGGTACCGGCAGATATTTTTCAGCGGGCAGAGGACGAAATCAGAGTTCTTCGACGGGTCTTTTCTGCCTGCTCAGATCCGTTGACCAGGCCGTTCCGAACGGCCACCGAGCGGATCGAGGCACTCCAGCAGCATCTCGACGACCTCGTCCGTATGCGCTCTCAGAAGATCCTCCTGCTCGCCCTATCAAAGGCGGAAGGGCGTGCTGTCGATCGAGACGAGATGAAACGGATGCTTCCTTCCGAGCTGGCGCTCTTCGAGGCGGTCTATGCTTCGCTCGAAAGGTATCGCCTGGCCATGATCGCCGATCTTCCCCCCGCCGATGACGTCTCCTCCGTGGTTGATCGGACTGAATGCTCAGCGGCGATCGCTGCGGCGGGAGTTTCACAGGAGGCGATCGTCCCGTCCACGGTACTCGCCCTGGTCCTCTCCCCGGTCGAGCCGTTTCTCGGCTTCGACGGCCAGGTCTACGCGCTCGAACCCGAGGATATCGTGACATTACCCCCCGAAAACGCCGCGGTTTTGATGGAACGCAACATAATATTAAGTATATTCCCGGACCAATGATGATGCTGTTTTTGCCAGCAGTCAAGAGGGCTTACTATGAAGATGCCAGGAAAGTTTAGAGCCTATTGCCCATTCTGTCTCTCCCACCAGGAGCACGAGGTCGAACGCGTGAAGCGCGGAAAGACCACGGGTCTTCACTGGATCGACCGGCAGAAGGGGCGAAGAGGCGGTGTGGGTAACATGGGCAAGTTCTCCAAGGTACCTGGTGGCGACAAGCCGACCAAGCGCATCAATGTCCGGTACCGCTGCGCAACCTGCCACAAGGCACACCTGCGACCCGGGTTCCGCATCGCAAAATTCGAACTGACGGAGTGAAAAGGTATGGTACGTCTCTATCGCGAGAACCGTTCCCGGTTCCTCCGGGTCAAGTGCCCGGACTGTGATAATGAACAGATCGTCTTCGAAAAAGCGAGCACTACGGTCGGTTGCGTGGTCTGTGGGCGCGTCCTCGCGGAACCTCGTGGCGGCCGCGCAGATATCAGGGCCGAGATCCTGGCAGCCCTCGAGTGACACCATGAACGAGAGGTCGTGGCCTGAGGAGGGCGAACTGGTCGTCTGCACCGTGACGCAGGTAAAAGACTTCGTCGCGTTCGTGCAGCTCGATGAGTACGAAGGGCGCGAGGGACTGATCCCGATCTCCGAGATTGCGACGGGCTGGATCAAGTACATCCGCGACCACATCTCCGAGGGACAGAAGATCGTCTGCAAGGTCCTGCATGTGGACTCGGCCCGCGGTCATATCGATCTCTCGAAGAAGGATGTCAACGACCACCAGCGGTCTGAGAAGATCCGCGAGTGGAAGAGCGAACAGAAGGCACGCATGTGGATCGGTTTTGCCTCCACCACTTCGGGCGTTCCGGAGAACGAGATCGTTACCGCTCTGCTCAAGGAATACGCGTTGCTGTACGAGGCCTTCGAAGACCTCGTTATCGATGAAGAGGGGTTCCGATCCCGTATCTCGCTTCCAGAGAAGGCGCTCGAAGCAGTGCTAGCCGTCGGAAAAGAGAACGTCAAGATACCTCGAGTGACGGTGACGGGTGTGTTGACGCTCACATCTCCCAAACCGGATGGTGTCAACGTGATCCGTCGGGCCCTCCGTTCAGCCGAACCAAAGATAGACGGGGTCGATGTCGATCTCTATTACATCGGGGCTCCCAAGTACGGTATCAAGATCACCGCCCCTGATTATAAAACAGCCCAGAAGGCGATCGAGAAGGCTGCTGCCTCGGCGGTTGGTGTGATGGAACGATCCGGTGGCGAGGCGAAGTTCGCCCGAAAGCAGAAATCCGGCAAGACTGTATGAGAGGCCTGATGCGGTTCTGCCGCCGCGACCGCGTGTACACGCTGGGCGAGCGTTGCCCAGTCTGCGAAGAGCCGGCCGGCCCGGCACATCCGCCCCGTTTTTCTCCACAGGACCAGTATGGGCGTCTCCGCAGGATGGTGAGGTGAATGGAGCATGTCTCGGTTCGCTTCCTCACGGACGGGCCTTTCGAGGGGCCGGCGATCCTGATCGGGGGGCTGCCTGGAATCGGCCAGGTGGGCAAGGTCGTCGTCGATCACATCCTTCACGAGCTCTCGGCCGAGAAGGTCGTCGAGATCCATTCCTGTTTCTTCCCTCCCCAGGTCGTTATCGGCCCGGACGGCACCTGCCGACTGGTGAACAACGAGGTGTGGAGGTACCGGTCCTCCTCGATGACATACTACTTCCTGGTTGGAGACTGCCAGAGCCTTTCGTCCGAGGGGCACTACGAGCTCACGGATACGTACCTTGACTGCGCTGAACGGTTCGGTGTCTCCAAGATCTATACGCTTGGAGGGTACGGTGTCGGTCGGCTTGTCGAAACACCTCGTGTTCTATCCGCTGTGACGCATCCGCACCTCCGCCCCGCCGTCGAGGAGGCCGGCGGAGTCTTCGAGCGGGACGAACCCGGAGGCGGGATCGTCGGCGCCGCGGGCATGTTGATCGGTCTCGGCGCCTGGCGAGGGTTCGAGGGAATCTGCCTGATGGGCGAGACTTCGGGATATCTGGTCGACCCGAAGTCAGCCCACGCTCTGCTCCAGGTCCTCTGCCGGCTGACGGGCCTGGATATCAACCCGGATCGACTCCAGGACCGTGCCGAGGATATGGAGCAGGTCCTCGAACAGGTGCGGCAGTCCGAACGGGTACGTCAGAACGACGAGCTCTCGTATATCGGTTGAGGATGGAGCTGAACACAGATCTCCATCTCCACTCTCCCTACGCCCGCGGCGTAAGTCCGCGAATGCTGCCTGAGACCTTGATTACTGCCGCTGTTAGGAAGGGGATCGGGGCGATCGGGACGGGTGACGCGCTCCATCCAGCCTGGCGGAAGGCCTGGCAATCGCATCTCGAGAACGATCAGGGGACCATCGTGGTCCCTACGGTCGAGGTTCAGGCAGAACGACGGGTCCATCATCTGGCGGTCTTCCCGGACTTCGAGGCGGTCGAAGTCTTCGGGGATCTCCTGTCACCCCACGGATGCCGATACGAGAACGACGGACGCCCGCATGTCCGCCTGGATGGCGGTGGAGTGGTCGCCGCGGTACATGAGGCGGGCGGGCTCGCTGGGCCGGCGCATGCGTTTACACCGTGGACCGGGTGCTTCTCCGCCTTCTCGAGTATCCGTGACTGTTACGGTGACGAACCGATCGACTTCCTCGAACTCGGGCTTTCCGCCGACTCTTCATATGGCGCCGGGATCTCCGAACTTCATCACATCCCATTTATCTCGTCTTCCGATGCCCACTCTCCCGAACTCCATCGTATCGGGAGAGAGTTCACGCGTCTCGAGGTCCATGAGGCGTCCGCCGCCGGCGTGCTGGACGGGCTGCGTCGGGGGCAAGTCGTCATGAACATCGGCCTCTTTCCGGAGGAGGGGAAGTACAACGAGACGGCGTGCACACGGTGTGGCCAGCACATCTCTCTCTCCGAGGCGATCGAACACCGCTGGCGGTGCCCCTTCGACGGGGGCCTGCTGAAGAAAGGGGTTCGAGACCGGGCCCATGAACTCTGGGACGATGATCCGAGCCCCCGTCCCCCGTACCTCCACCGGATTCCGCTCGGTGAGGTGATCGCTGTGGTACTCGGCGTGTCCTCGCCCAACGCAAGAAGTGTCCAGGTGGTGCACGAGTCCTTACTCACACGGTTTTCGACCGAGATCGCCGTGCTGGTCGATGAGCCGATCGAATCACTTGTCCGTGTCCATCCGGCGGTCGGTCGAGCGATCGGTGCTCTGCGTGAGGGCCTGGTGACCCTCCATCCCGGCGGTGGCGGCCGTTATGGTACTTTTGAACTCCGGAACGCATGATCCGGACTTGCATCGGGACAGATAGACTTTTCCTCCGGCGAGGCAAATAAAAAAAGATATGCTTGTAATCAGGAGGGACGTCTGCGGATATTGCGGATGCTGTGTCTCCGTCTGTCCTCAGGGAGCGCTCGAGTTGATCGACGCCTATCTCTCGGTCGAGGGGGAGTGTTCGAGCTGCGGGGTCTGTGCCAGGGCCTGTCCCCTCGGTGCGCTGGAGGTCGCTGATGAAGCCTGAATACGACCTTCTTGTGATCGGCGGAGGTCCCGGCGGAGCCCTTGCTGCCAGGACCGCGGCCGAGCAGGGTCTCTCTGTCGGTCTGATCGAGAAGCGCCCGGCGATCGGTGTGCCGGTCCGGTGCGCTGAGGGAGTTGGAAGGGACCTGCTGGAGGAGTTCATGGACCCGGATCCGGCCTGGATCTCCGCCGAAATCGATCGCGCGGTGATCGTTGCGCCTGACGGATATCGCATGTCCCTCGAACCATCCATGGGGGGAAACGAGGTCGGGTACGTCCTCGACCGCAAGAGATTCGATCGCGAGCTGGTGATCCAGGCGGCGGAGGCTGGTGCCGACATTCAGGTCAAGACACGAGCGATCTCTCCGATAATAGAGAATGGCACGGTCTCCGGCGCACGTGTCGAGCAGAACGGCCTGGTGCAGGACATTCGTGCACGGGTGGTCATTGCCGCGGACGGTGTCGAGTCCAAGTTCTCTCGATGGTGCGGGGTTGACACCACCGTTCCCCTTGGAGAGATAGAGACCTGCGTCCAGTACCTGATGACCGGCATCGACATCGACGAGGCGGCGACGGTCTTCTATCTGGGTAACGACGTCGCCCCGGAGGGGTACGTCTGGGTCTTCCCGAAAGGGCCACGGACCGCTAATGTCGGGATCGGGATCAGTGGGCGTAAGAGCAGGGAAGGGAGTCGCCCGCTTGATTACCTGAACCGGTTTGTTCGATCGAACTTCCCCAATGGTCGAATCGTCGAATGGATCATGGGCGGGGTCTCGATCTGCCCTCCACTCGAGAAGACGGTGGCAGACGGCCTCATTATCGTCGGGGACGCTGCGCGCGTCTCGGACCCCATCACGGGAGGCGGTATCTACAACGCGATGTACACCGGACGTCTTGCTGCCCAGGTAGCCGCCGATGCGATCGCGAAGGGTGATGTCTCGGCGCCGTCTCTGATGCCCTATGACGCTGGATGGCGTGCGTCGAAGCTCGGATCGGCGCTCCAGCGCAACTACCGGATCAAGGAATACTTCGTCAAGCTGTCGGATGACAAGCTCAACCGGCTCGTGCACTCCATATCCCGGCTCGATCTTTCACAGTTCTCGACCCTCGAGATAATCAAGGAACTGATCCGACACGACCCGAGTCTTCTGCTTGAACTGAAGGCAATCCGCGACCTTCTCTAAGCGCACGATGATTGCCGGTGTCGACGAGGCGGGCAAGGGCGCTGTCATCGGCCCGCTCGTTGTCGCTGCCCTCGCCGCTCCCGATTGGGAGGCGGTGCGGGAGTTCGGACGACGCGACTCGAAGGCACTGAATCCACGACAGCGCGAAGCCCTGTACGAGGAGATCGTTGCTGCTCTTCCATTCGCCGTGGAAGACCGGTCCGCAACCGAGATCGATACGGCGCGCCGGCACGAGAGCATGAACGCGATCGTTGCCGGGGCCCACGCCGCTGCTCTTCGCCGCCTTGTTCTCGAAGGCCTGCCGATCAGCATCGCCTACCTCGATGCGTGTGATGTACGAGAAGGTCGGTATGCAACCGACGTGGGACGCAGGATCGGTGGAGGGTGCACTGTCCTGGCATCACACCGTGCCGACAGTACCCTCCCGATCGTCGCGGCGGCTTCGATCGTGGCGAAAGTACGACGGGACCGAGCGATAGAGGCCTTATCGATGGAATACGGTTCGATCGGGAGCGGATACCCTTCTGATCCCGTCACTCGCCGGTTCATCGACGCCCTCCTCGAAGAGCGGACCCCCCTTCCTCCCCTGGTTCGAGCAAGCTGGCGCACCATCTCGGACCGTCGTCCGGCACCCGGTCAGATGACTCTGCTTTGACAGGAGCCCACCTTTTATATCAGTCGTTCGACCATGCTTGAGGGAATGGACTGGGTCACGGGTGCCATGGGGGTGCTCACATCGCCCCTGGGCCAGCTTGCGCTGCTCCTCGTTGTACTCTACATCGTTCTGGTCGTCTACCTGAAGGGGAGCGGACGCTTTGCAGACCACGTTATGTTCTTTGGACCGATCCTTGCCCTGAAGACGACGAGGGTGGGATTCTTCGACATCTTTCGAAAGGTCTCCTGGCCGCTCCGGATCTATGCGAGCCTCGGGGTGGTCGCTGTCGGGTTCGTGTCGTTCTTCGTAGCGCTCAGCCTTCTCTTTTCGTTCCAGCTCCTCCTCCTGACACGTCCCGAGCCGACGCAGATCATCGCCCCGCAGAACATCCTCCTGATCCCAGGTGTCAACGAGTTTGTTCCTGGCACGATCGCCGTCTGGCTCGCGCTCGTCATTACTCTCGTGGTCCACGAATTTGGGCACGGTATCCTCTCCCGCGTTGAGGGAATCCGGGTGAAGGCGGCGGGCGTACTCCTGGCGGTGATCCCGATTGGGGCGTTCGTCGAGCCCGACGAGGAGGAACTGGATAGAGCTCCGCGGGGGGCCAAGATGCGCATGTACGGCGCAGGCATCACCAATAATTTCGTGGTTGGCCTTCTGAGCATCCTCTTGATGATCGGGCTCGTGGGCATGGCCACCCCCGTCACCACGCCGATGATCCACGGTATCTACAAGGATTCGCCTGCGTTCAATGCCTCAGTACCGGCGAACTCCGTCGTCGTCGCCCTCAATGGGACAGCAATCAACGACCGCGCAGAAGTCGGTCGAATCCTCGGTTCGAGCCGCCCCGGGGATATAACCCTCCTGACCGTCGAGGCTGTTGGGAACCGATCGACGCACTCGTTAATCCTTGCGCCATGGCCGGACAACAGCTCATCCTCCGGCTTCATGGGGATCGAGTACTATGATGGGAGGGCCCTTCAGGCCTACGTGGCGCAGTCCTTCAACCCGATGGGCATCCTGCAGTACCTCTTCATGCCGTTCAATCCCTCGCCGGACGCTCGGGCCCTCCGCATCCTCGGGTTCCCCGGGGCGTCCGCCTCCTCCTACCTGGAGGCGCCCTTTGTCGGGTTCTGGACGCTCGTCCACCTCTGTTTCTGGTCGGCATGGATCAACCTGAACGTCGGGATCTTCAATGCACTTCCTATGCTTCCATTCGACGGCGGGTACATCTTCAAGGAGGGGATCGGTGGACTGCTCGCACGGATACGCATGGAGCGTCTCTCACCCTATATCGTCGGCGGACTTTCGTGGTTGATGGCGGTGACCATGATCTCGCTTATCGCGCTACCGTACCTGTTCCAGTTCTTCTGACTCGACACCCTTCTCTTCGTTTTGCCTGCCTCTGTCAAAGTCGGCTCGTCCGCTGCCACACTTCGCATCGACGAATGGATCGCGCCGGTACATTCGTATGTTATTTATCGTCCGTGCTCTCCTGTGATAGTACCCGGATGCTGGAACGGATCTTTTCGCGGACGGGATGAGGTCATGATTCGACCGAATCGGGCCTCTCGTGAGGGATGAAGCGATGGCACGATGGTATAGGGATCGCGGGCTCCAGGCGAGGATGATCATCACGGTCGTTCTGCTCGCCGCTGTGTACCTGTTGTTCATTGGATTCCTCGCAACCCTGGGAGTCGGAACCCTCCTCATTCTCGTGATTGTGACGGTGATCCTCCTCGTCCAGTTCTTTTTCTCGGACCGAATGGTCCTCTCTTCCCTGGGAGCACACGTGGTCTCCGAGGAGGAGGAGCCACATCTCTACCAGGTGCTGACGCGCCTCTGCGCGATCGCCGGAATGCCTCGTCCCAGGCTAGCCGTGGTACACTCGACCGTTCCCAACGCGTTCGCCACGGGGCGCACTCCCGCCCGCTCGGTGGTAGCAGTGACGACCGGTCTCGTACAGATGCTTGACCAGGATGAGCTTGAGGCGGTGATCGCCCACGAGCTGAGTCATGTCAAGAACCATGATGTCATGGTGATCACGCTCGCAACCTTCCTGTCGACAGTCGCCTTCTTGATCTTCAGGAGCTGGTTTCTCTTCGGCAGCGATGGCAATCGAGAAGGGAAGGAGAGTGTGCTGGCGCTGCTTCCGATCGTCGCCGCCCTGGTCTGGGCGGTCAGTTATCTCTTGATCCAGGCCCTTTCACGGTACCGGGAGTTCTCCGCTGACCGGGGGGCAGCGGTCATGACGGGCCGTCCCTCACACCTCGCCTCTGCTCTCTCCAAGATCAGCGGACTCATGGACCGGGTTCCCACCCGGGATCTCAGGGAGGTCGAGGGAATGAATGCATTTTTCATCATCCCCGCGATCTCGGGCTCCTCCATTTTCAATCTCTTAGAAACCCACCCTCCTGTTGAGGCACGAATAGCAGCTCTCTCCCGGATCGAGCAGGAGATGGAGGCCTGAGATATGGGATTTCGCGACCTGTTCGACGCGGTGCTTGGAACAACCCGCCTCCCCGAAGCGGACAGCGACCGGCTCTTTGCGATCTCGACCGCGACGGTGACGATGCAGACATCGCTTGACCTCGTGCCGTCCGGTTCGGCAGGGCTTTGCTTCAAACCGATCGAGTCGTCGCGGTACGATTCTGTGCGTACGGAGATCGAGGAACTGCTCCGGTTCAGTGCACAGGAGACGAACAGCTCGTCAAGGATCGAGACGGATGCGTATCGCTTCACCTGGGTGGTCCTGGAGGACCCGGACTTCGAGGATCTTGTGGCCGGCATACATCTTGTAAGCCAGACTCTCATCGAGAGGGGGTTGGGTCCCTATCTGCTCTGTGCTGTGTTTCGGTTCGGACGGGAAAGAAGAGTCTACTGGATCTACCACTTCAAGCAAGGCCGGTTCTACCCGTTCGTTCCACTCTCCGAATCGACGCGCGACAGTGCGTACGAGTTCAGGCTCCGCTCCCTGCTAGAACGGGAACTCCCTGTCGAAAGGGAGGTCGAGAGGTGGTACCCACTCTGGGGAATACCGCTCTAGGGACGTCCCTGTATCATCCAGGCCGATCCTGCACCTGAAAATGGGCGGTTTTTTTTCTCTCACCCTTCGAAGATCCCGGTCCCCGTGAAGACATGCCGGGCCTCAACGAGTGTCATATCTGCTGGGGGCACGATGACATCCGACTCGACCAGCTCTGAATCGGAGACCCGTTTTCCTTCCTTCCGGATCAGTGCAATGAGGTCATGCAGTCTCTGCGTGAACTGCTTCTCATCTTCCTTCTGGACGATTCCAACGATCTCATTATCAATTGCGTTCAGGGCATCGAAGAGGCTGCTGTTCACGGTGTACTGCCCGTCTCCCATGATCCGGATGATCATCTTCCTTCCTCCGTCTTCAACCTCGCGAGTTCGTCTTCGACCCGAGTCTTCGAGCTGATCGCAGACAGCTCGCGTTCGATCTCGTCCTGACGCCCGGTGACATCATCGAGTGTCCCCTTCTCAATCAACTCGTCAAGAGCGGCCGAACGGGCTTTCATGTCGTTGGTCTTGTTCTCCGCCCGGTCGATTGAAACACCGATGTCGGCCATCTCCTCACTGATCCCTGAGACGGACTCGCTGATCTTAACCTGGGCCTCTGCTGCTGAATATTGGGCCTTGATCGTCTCCTTCCGGGTTCGAAAGACCTCCACCTTGGTCGCGAGGCGCTTTTCCGCCGCCACCAGTTTCTCTTCCTCCGCTTCGAGTGTGGCGATCTCCTGGTCGAGTCCGGCAACCTGCCCATCCAACGCACTCTTCCGTTCGAGCGCGAGCCGGGCGAGATCTTCCCGATCGGCCCGAACTGCCTCACGCGCCTGCTTCTCCAGGGTCTCACTGCTCTGGAGAAGCTTCGCCCGTTGCAGCTGGAGCCTCTTCTTCGAGGTGGCGACATCAGCCACGCCCCGCTTCACATTCTGGAGCAGCTCGAGTTGTTTCTCGTACGAATAATCGAGCGTCTCACGGGGGTCCTCAGCTGCATCGATCAGCTTGCTCATCTTTGCCCTGACCACGGTCCCCATTCGGTTCAATAAACCCACTCTCACAACCTCCAACGTCCGTCGCGCATCAACTGCGACTATTTGGAGTTACCAACGAGGCGAATGATATACCTTTGCCCGTTCTCGACTAGTATGAGGGACTTTGGTCCTATGGCGGTGTTGTTTCAACCCTCTCTTCCTAACAGGAACATTACTTGGAAACGTTCTCAGTCAACCCGTTCCTTATTTGGCGTCTGGTCAAAATTCACGACGAGGTCTCAGGTTTCGCCTCGTATCGAGAGTGGGATGCCACGATTGGCCGAATTACAAAACCAATACGGGGTATGTGGGAAGAATTTGAGAAGAAAAGATGGGAGATGGGGGTCTTTTTATTCTTCACGTCCGGTCCCCCATAATGTCCCGGCCAACCGGGTTCTGCGGTCACTCAATGGGTGTTGAGAGTCCCGTATCCGGTGTTTCAACCTCGTCGAGCGAGTTTATCGGGTCCGCCTTCTCCTTCTCCCGGTACTCCGGTGTCTCTGGTACTGAACGCTGGACATCCTCCAGGATCTCCAGGACTTCATCGCTTCGGGGAATAGAACCCAGGATGGACTCCTCAAGTGCAGACGTCTCCCCCTCATCGGCCGGCGGCAGCTCTTCGTCCGCCAGGCCCAGGTACTTCGCAGATTGCCGAATGAGACTCGAAAACTCGAAGGGGAAGATGATCTTGGTTGCCTGGCCGTCCGCCATCTTCTTGAGCGCATCGAGGGAGAGTACCGTGATCGAACGTCGATCCAGGGGACGGGCGCCGAGCGCTACGATTCTGAGCCCCTGTGCCTGGCCCTGCGCTTCGAGGATCCGCGATTGTCTTTCTCCTTCTGCTTTCAGGATCTTGGACTGCCGCTCCCCCTCCGCTTCCAGGATCATCGACTGCCGCAGCCCTTCTGCCTTCAGGATCGCCGATCGCTTCTCACCATCGGCCCTGAGGATCGCGGCCCGCCGCTCGCGTTCTGCTGCCGTCTGCTCGGTCATGGCCTGCTTGACGGCGCCGATTGGATCGACCTCCTTGATCTCGACTCTCTCTACCTTGACCCCCCACTGGTCGGTCTCCCGGTCGAGCATGTCTCGGAGGCGGGCGTTGATCACGTCGCGGTTGTACAGAATCTCGTCCAACTCCATGTCACCGATGACACCTCGGAGAGTGGTCTGGGCGAGTGCAACGGTTGCCGTGCGATAGTTGCCAACTTCGAAAAAGGCCTTCTCAGGGTCCATCACACGAATGAAGACGATTGCGTCGACATTTGTTGGAGAGTTATCCTTGGTGATAACCTCCTGACTCGGAACGTCGACCACCTGAGTGCGCAGATCCAGTTTCTCCACGCGGGTGATCAGGGGGACAACCCACCGAAAGCCGGGATTGAGACGGCCGATATATTTTCCGAGGCGTATCTGAAGTCCCTGCTGGTACGGCTGGACGATAACGACTCCCCGCGCGAAGATGAAGATGATCACGAGGATCAGGATGATCGAGATGAGTGTTGTGAGTACTGCCATGGAATCAGACCTCCTCGACGATGATGTGGACGCCCTCAGAACCGACAACCCGGACCGTCGCTCCCTCATCGATCAGTGCTCCGGTCGAGTGAGCCGACCAGTCGTGCCCCTCGACCCGCACCTTTCCATTGAGGGAGTAGTGGTCGACCGCCTTCGTCACCCTCCCAGTCCGACCCAATACCGAGTCCCGCGACATGGTCGTCGGTGAAGCGTCTGGGGTGATCCGGGAGTAAAACCAGACTGTCAGAATCGCAGCTGCGAGGGCGACAACAACCCCAAGCACGATTCCCCAGACGGAGGAGAAGATATCGATTCCAAGTACGAGCAGTACGCCGAGGATCACCATCACTGTCCCGGGCACCGTCATGAAGAACCCCGGGGAGTAGGCCTCGAACAGGAGCACGAGGGCGCCGATCACGATCAGCAACCATCCCAGCTCCATACCGCCGAATACCACCATGCACCTCAATCGATTGGCGACCACTTAAGGCTATGGAACCGGGCCAATTACGCTGCTTTCCCGAGACTCGTAGAATTTTCGGTCATAATTCAAGAGGAATGCCGGTTCAGACCAGCCGGAACGGGACCTCGTTCGAAGGGATGTATGGGGTTCTTTCGGCGAGCAACCTCTCAATCGCTTCGTGGGCAGAGATCCCCGTGCCTGTCCGATTCCTCCCGAACCGCTCCGGAACTCCCTGTACAGTAACGAATGCTGCCTGGAACATGTCAGATGTATCCAGATGCCGGTTGCCGATCCAGCAGTCCTGGATGCGACGACCCGGTGGGTTCTCGAGCTTGATGTAGCAGGTCAGTCCAAGGCACCGTTTGAGATACCCTCCCATCTGGCCGTACGGATCGCACGAAAATGTCCGTTCAATGTTCTCCTCGAGCATATCGCGCAGCTCAGCGCCGGTGAGTGTGACGGTCATCACCTCGGGGTTCATCGGAACGATGGAGTAGAGGTCCCCCTTGGTGACGGGGCCGGGGAGGATCGGTGCCCCGTACCGCCAGCCGTTCGAGAACGCCAGTTCGGCCCCCGTTACTCCGCGAATCGCCTCGAGAAGTAGAGTATCCATGCTGGATGAGAGCATCTCGCCCCGGTAGAGCGGGACGGTTGTCGATCCGACAACACGACCGAGCTCGGCGCGAAACGGCGCGACGGCCTCTTCAACGAGTCTGGCCACTCGGGGATCGGCTGGACAGTCCTCGCCGATTTCGTACAGCCGATATGAGTACCCTGATACACCATGGTCGTCCTTCCATAGGTCCAGCCGACCCAGGAACGAGCCGTGAACTCCCGACTGAATGATCAACGCGCCGTTTTCCCGGATCGGGGACCGGAGGCGGTTGTGGGTATGCCCTGAAAGGAGCACATCGATCCCCGCCGTTTCAGATGCCAGCCGAATGTCCTGCGGAAGGCCCAGGTGGGAGATCACAACAACAAGATCGGCCCCCTGGTCCCGCAGAGACCTGATCTCCTCCTGGAGCTCCGACTTCCCGAGGGTAAAATGAATGCCGGCTGAGAAGGACGGCGGCATCGTCTTGTCGAGGATCGTCGCGGCACACCCGATGATCCCGACCAGAAGGTCTCCTTTCGCGATCATCACCGATCCTTCGAACGGTCGGTTATTGTTTCCGTCCTCGTAGCAGTTAATCGCGAGGAGGGGGTAATTGAGCTGGATCACGAGCTCCCGGAGGCGTTCTGGGCCAAAGGCGAAGTCCCAATGCGCGGTCATCGCCTCAATACCGAGGGCATTCAAGATGGAAACCATGGCGCCGCCCATTGTTTTTTGGGCCACTGCCGTCCCATGAAGGGTATCCCCACAATCGAGGAGCAGGAGGTTTCCATCGGTCTCCTGTCGGATCTGGTTCACGAGCCCGGCGATCCTGGCAAAGCCCCCTGCCGTGCGAAATGTCGGTCCGTCCTTCTCCCAGAAGACCTCGGGATGCGGTTCCAGGTACGCGTGCGTATCGTTGAGCTGCAACAGGGTCAGCTGGTGTTCAATCATTCACCGGCGTATTGCCACGGCAGTAAAAAAAAAGGTGGGTTGAATGGTTTGATGTCAGACCCGTTCGATCGTGATCCGAACCTGGTCTCCGTTGGTGAAACCATGACCTTTCGGAACGTCGATGTTGAACCAGAGCGATCCAGGGTTTTTCTGGGTCTCATCCTGAGCCATCAGACAGTCCTTCTGACTGTCGACATTCGCAACGAACTCTATCACGGAGGTGAACTCAACCTTCGGCATGATGGTCAAGCTCCCTTTGGCTGGACCATCCAGGTGGTGCTGTTGGAATACGACCAGCGAACGATGGTGAGATCATCACAGATCTCGGCAAGGATCGCCATGTTGGTACCGACTTCCTTGGAGGAGAGTCCGAGATCACGGGCAATATACTTCGACTTGAAGTAGAACTTGCCCTTCTGCAGAGCAGTCCGTAAATACAGGACAATTTGCTCCTGACTCTCGTTGTAACTCTCACGAATACGGCTGGCGGTCGACATTTCCCTGTCCATTGGTATATCACTCACCTATTTAAACGTAGTACATCAGGCGCCTCTTTCATGGGCGAAGGCACGGTTCTCGGCACCGCTCCAGGAAGATGCGGCGATGGATAATTCTCCAGGCTATCAGTAATTGGGCCACGTCGACGGCGGTTACGTACTCCCGGTCCCGCGCGAGTGAGATTGGCCGAACATGTGTCTGCTCTTCGATCGATTGTTCGAGACGATGGACGACATGAAGACCAAGTTCGCCATCGACGACGATCTCACCCCGCTGGCGGCGGGGATCCTCGTGGTGGATGAACTCAAGCAGGAAGTTACGTTCAGAGAGCGATAGGATCGAGAAGAGGTCGATCCCGAGGTCGACGTCGCTAATCGCCTGGTCCATGGGGTCCTGGATCAGCGAAACCTGGTAGACATTGCGTGTCCTCGCGAGCGCGGCACCATACTTGGAGTGGCCGATTCGGATCACGACATCCGCGAACTCCCGTTGAGGAGCGATGTACCGAAGATAGTCGGGTTCGCGTTCCCTGATCTCCTGGAGGACCTGCTCCCGATTGTACCCCCGTTTCGCCATGTCCCGCCGTATCTTCCAGTCTTCCTTCACCTCGCGATCCGGTTCGACAAAGAGGGTAAAATCCAGGTGCTCCCGCAATCTCCTGGAGAAGAGGGTGTGGAGCCCTTCGAGGATCACGATCTTCCCCGGGCTGAAGAGCACCGGTTCCCCGAACGTGCCTACAGAGTGATCGTAGACCGGCTTCAGGATCGTTCGGCCCTCTTTCAACGCTATCAGATCCTGTTCGATCTGGTCGATCCGGTTGGCCACCGGGTCGAGAGGGGTCACTCCGCGCTCGCGTCTTTGCTTTCTATCGTAGAGATGATAGTCGTCGAGTGTGATCGTGCAGACGAGGTCCTCTCCGAAGATCTCTCGGATGGACTGGGTGAATGTTGTCTTGCCGGAACCACTGTCGCCGGCAACACCAATTGCAAAGACACACGGAGATTCCCGTATGATCTCCTTGAAGTTAGGTCCCCCGTTGGTACCAGAGGAAGCCGGTTCTACAGCCTGGTCCTTGACCATTCTCTAATGGTACGCGTGAGTCGTGGATAAAGGGTTATTGGTGGCTGCATCTCTCTCGAATTTTGATATTCATTAATCCTAATGGATCCGTATGGACTCTTCGTCATCCTTGCCAGGTACCTGGCCCCGATCCTTGAAAGGGACGAGGCGTCCGCGCTCGAGAGGTCAGGGTCTCGCAGCTGGAAAAGCATAACCCCGAAGGGAGAATACTGTCAGACAATCTCGTGCCGGGGACCAGTTTTGGAATCTCTATCGCGGCTCGCACAGGGGGCCCACTGCTGAGAATGCTGATCGGACCCATTGCGGATCAGTCCCGTATGGATACCCGACAAATCGTGCAGCAGAGATGTGAGGATGTAGTGAATATCGGATCATTTTTTCCCGATATTCATCGACAAAGAACCTGAATCACGTCTCCTTTGGTTTCGAAGGCGTAATTCTCTGGGATATGATCCGGGCGATCAGCCCGTGTTATCGGGGGAGGTGACGGTGAAGATTGAATAGTCGCGCCTCCCACGTGTATACATGCCTCGCCGCCGGATCACGTTCTCCCGGAACGTCTTCCTGCCGCTCACAACGGTCTGCAGAAACCATTGTCACTACTGCGGTTTCCGCCGCCCAGTGGGAGAAAAGTGCCTTATGCCCCCCGGTGAGGTGGATGCGGTCCTGGAGCTCGGTCAGCGTGCAGGCTGCACGGAGGCCCTCTTCACGTTCGGCGAGCGACCTGAAGAGGTGTTCGGTTTTAACGCCCATCTCGAGGCGCTTGGTGAGGTCTCGATCCTGGAGTACTGCCGTCGGCTCTGCCTCGTTGCAATCGAGCGGGGTATCCTTCCTCATACGAATGCGGGCGTCCTGGGAGAGGATGAACTGGGGAGGCTCGCTGAGGTGAATGCGAGCATGGGGCTAATGCTCGAGACGACTGCACGTGTTCCAGCCCACGATGGTTCCCCGGGGAAGCTCCCGGAGGTGAGGATCGAGACGATCGCAGCTGCTGGCCGACTCCGGATCCCCTTCACCACCGGACTCCTGCTCGGAATCGGTGAGACATGGGAGGACCGCCGGCAATCCCTCGAGACGATCGCTGACCTCCACCGCCGGTACGGTCACATCCAGGAGGTCATCCTCCAGAACTTCGCTCCACAGGAAGCGACACATATGGCAGGTGCGTCGACCATCTCGATCAAGGATTACTGTGAAACGATCCGGCTCGCACGCGAGATCTTACCCCACGAAATCGCTATCCAGATCCCGCCGAACCTGGCTGATTGTGAACGCCTTATCCCTTGTGGTGTCGATGACCTGGGCGGCGTCTCCCCCTGCTCGATCGACTATATCAATCCTGACCATCCCTGGCCAGCCGTCGAGGCGCTCGAACACCTGGTCGGAGATGCCGAACTGGTTGAACGGCTCTGCATCTATCCACGCTATATCGAACGGGGTTGGTACTCCCCGATCCTGGCGCCACTGGTGCGGCGCCTCTCTGACCGACTCAAGGAGCAACAGCAGTGAGCGAAGAGTTACTGTATGCCGGAAAGGCCAAGTCGATCTACTCATCCGACAAGGCCGACGAACTGATCGTGGTCTTCCGCGACGACATCACCGCGTTCGATGGCGGAAGGAAAGACGTGATCCCCGGAAAGGGTGAATACAATGCGAAGGTGTCGGCCCGTCTCTACGCCCTTCTCGAAGAGCATGGTGTCCCCACGCACCTGCTCGCTCTCGAGGGTCCGGTGCGGATGCGGGTGAGGCGCCTTACCATGCTCCCCCTCGAGGTGATCGTCCGGAATATAGCAGCCGGTTCGCTCGTCCGTAACTATCCCTTTGTCGAGGGAAGTCCGCTTGATCCACCCCTGATTGTGATTGACTTCAAGGACGACTCCCGTCATGATCCGATGCTCAACGACGAGATCATCCTCGCTCTCGGGCTTGTGACGCAGCAGGAACTCGAAGAGCTCAAACAGCTTGCCCGGAGGGTGAACGAGGTGCTTCGGGACCTGCTTGCCGGTCTGGGGATCCAGCTGGTCGACTTCAAGATCGAGTTCGGCAGGGACGTCGACGGTAGGATTCGGCTTGGGGACGAGATCAGCATGGACTCGATGAGACTCTGGGACAGTCGGACGGGGGCGTCCCTGGACAAGGACGTCTATCGATTTGAAAAAGGGGATGTCCTCTCGACGTACGGTCAGGTCGCCGCACGGATTTTAGGAGGGGAGTGATATGCGATTTGATGTGAAGATTACCATTGCTCTGAAGGAAGGGATGCTCGACCCCGAGGCTCGAGCGATTCAGAACGCCCTCGCTCACCTCGGAGTGCCGACTCTGTCACTCTCAACAGCCAGGCAGTTCTCCATCGGGATCGATGCGATGGACCGAGAACAGGCAGAAGCGACGGCACGGGCGATCTGCGAGCGTCTGCTTGCGAATCCGGTTATTCATCGGTACGATATCGAGGTCGCCTGATGCGATATGCGGTGATCCGTTTCGGCGGATCGAACTGTGACCTCGATACCGTGCATGTCCTGGACGAGGTGCTTGGTGTCCCAACAGACCTGGTATGGTACCGGGACGGTCTCCAGCGGGAGTACGATGCGGTTATCCTTCCCGGGGGCTTCTCCTATGGGGACTATCTCAGGGCGGGTGCCATCGCTGCCCGGACCCCGATCATGGGCGACGTACTCCGGCATGCCAGGAAAGGAGGGCTGGTGCTCGGGATCTGCAACGGAGCGCAGATCGCAGCGGAGAGCGGACTGGTGCCTGGTGTTTTCACTCGCAACGAGGTACCGCGTTTTGTCTGTCGACCAACCTGGCTCCGAGTAGAGAGCACGGAAAGTCCGTTCACGAGCCTCTTCCGAAGGGGCGAGGTCATCCGGGTGCCGGTAGCTCATGGAGAAGGACGTTTTGTGGCCCCACCCGATGTGGTCGGCCGTCTCAACCGTGAGCGCCGGGTTGCGTTTCGGTACTGCGACGATGAGGGGAGAGTGACTCCAGAGGCGAACCCCAACGGCTCGGTCGAAGGGATCGCGGGAGTCTTCGGGGAGAATAGAAATGTGCTGGTTATGATGCCGCACCCCGAACGTTCGAGCGAACTTGTGATCGGTTCGGAGGACGGTCGCCGTATCTTCGAGTCGATGATCGCACACTGCCAGAACGATATCCAGCGACAGGTCTAATACGATGTTGACGAGATCTGGTGCAGCATGAGCGGAAGGGATCCCGAGACTGAGGAAGAGATGCGTGCCTGGGTTGAAGAGGAGGCCCAGAAGTCCGGATATCGCCTGAACGAAGACCAGCGCCAGCTCGGAGTGGTGATTCGGGGTCTCGTTCGAAACCACGAACGGTTCGGGGATCGGTTCTGCCCCTGTCGTATCCGATCAGGAGATCCAGAGAAGGACCGCGAGATCATCTGTCCCTGCATCTTTCGAGAGGAAGAAGTGAAGGCGGATGGGAGATGCCACTGCAATCTCTTCTTCTCCCCGACATAACGACGAAAGATTCCGAACCCATCGTTACTTTTTTTTTCTCGAGTGATCCTTTTCACTGCTGTATGCGGTATACGACAGCAGCGCTCGCCATTCTCTTCTGTCTCTGCGCCGCCATCGTCGTGGTCACGGCCTTGACCCCGACGCCGGCGGGGACGGAAGGGGTAAAGGAGAACGAGCGCGTGATCAGGACCTCGGCAACGGGCGAGGTCGTCTCCTCCCCGGACCGGGCCGAGATCCAGGTAGGGGTGGAGACTGAGAACGCCGATGTCAAAGTGGCGCAAAGCCAGAACGCCGAACGGATGACCCGGATCACGAATGCGATCAAGGCCCTCGGGATTCCCGCTGATCACCTGACGACAACCGGATACTCGGTCTATCCCGTCTACGACGACGGGGTGACACCGATACCCATCGGCGGTCGGAAAGTCCGGCTCTACCGGGTTTCGAACACGCTCCTCGTCCGGATCGACGATATTACTCGGGTTGGGGAGGTGATCGACACCGCCGTCTCGTCTGACGCAAACCAGGTGAACTCGATCGCCTTCCTCTTCTCCGAGGAGAAGGCGACCCAGCTTCGTGCCGAGGCGCTCAAGCAGGCAGTCAACCGGACACGCACTGATGCGGCGTCGGTCGCTTCCGCCCTCGGGGTGCAGATCATCGGGCCAAGGGAGGTTCAGGTCGACTCTGGTGCGACCCCGATCGCCTATGAACGGGCGTCGTCAGGCATGGACACCGCTGCGCCCAAGACGCCGATCGAACCTGGATCCCTGAAGGTGTCAGCCAACGTCCAGGTCTCTTGGGCGTATGCCTGATCCGATACCGGTTTCCAACCAACCTCACTTTTTCCTTCCCCTGTCGGTCGGGAATATTCTGATGCGTACCGCTACCACTCTGTTATTTCCTCCTCCGTCCGAACCTTCCTGACAGTTCAGATGTGCTGGCACAGGAAAGGATCAGGCGACGGCACGTCCGGGAGGGTTCGTCTGGGGTTCGATAATGGACCACATTCCAGAGGAGAAAAAAATGAGGTCTCTTTTCAGGGGATGAAGACGAAATAGAGGGTGATGGATTTGACCTCGGGTTCAACATGGACATGCTCGAGGGTACAGGTGAGTCCAAGCCCCTCTGCAAGCATGCACGCAATGAGGCTGCAGATCGGACAGGGGTGGACCCGGCAGCAGACTGGGAAGTCCTGCTTGAGCTCGGTACAGATCGATAAAAGACGGTAATTCTGCAGCTCCACAAGGATATAACCCTCTCGGCGGGCCGGGATAACCCGGTCGGCGACCTCGAGTACATCCTCACAGACTTCCTGGATTGCCGTCAACACCGCTTCCTCCCTCACCGGGAGCCGGAGAGAGTACGACCGCTTGAGGAGCTCGAAGAGCTGCATGCCGGAAGGAACCTGCAGGTGGCCCTTTACCGGTCTTCCTCCGATCGAGATCACATCGGCACGCCCCGTCCACGAAACCCCCGTCGATTCGGGCACGAACTGGCGCACCGCCTCCCCATCGTGCTCCGGGGGCAGGTAATAGGTCAGGCTCTCCCGTGAAAGACCCCGGCAGTCCGGGGCCTGACCGGCGTTCAGGGCCTCCTGGAGGGTCCTGCTCGATATCCCTCTTGAACTGTTCAGTACGATTGCTCCGGCAAAGACACAAACAACCCCCATGAGTGAGGTGGCGACGATGATCACCTGCTCAAGCGGTATATACGCCTGGAGCCAGGGGATGCTGATAGCCGGTAGTCCAACGAGGAACTGTTCGAGGAAGAGGGCCACGAAGAGCGCGGCGCCCAGCATCCGGATCAACAGCAGCCGTCGGGTATAGCGGGGCCGCGAATAGATCGGGGTGATAAGGATGGCGATCACCATCAGCCCGATCAGGCCGAGGACGAAGTATACCTCGGTGTTCACATACCCTGAGATGATCATCAGCACGATCACCAGCAAGAGCCAACCGAGCAGGGCACTGACGGCGAGGTAACGTTTCTTCATAACCTGTGCACCTAGTACGTGGTGGGCGCGAGCAATAATCGTATCGCACGCATGAAATGGGGGTTGCAGGTGCTATTGGGGTTTATTCGTGGTGACCGGATCGAAGGACCAGAACGCTGTCGAGTCCTGCGATCTCACCGTTGGCGTTCTTGGTGGGCATGAGGTTGACCATGAAGAAGTTTTCTTTTCCATCTTTCCCGGTCACTCGCATCTCCTGCCCTTCAAGAGTCGCGCCGGCGGCGATCTGAGCGACGAGTTCCTTATCTATGCCTGGATCGGCATTCGAGAGCAGGTTGTGAAGTGGGGTGCCCATCAGCGTTGCTGCTCGCCGTCCGGTGAGACGTTCGAAGAGAGGTGAGACATAGGTCAGGACACCGTCGAGGGAGGCGGAAAAGAGCAGATTGCGGCCAGCCTCTGAGATATCGGTGAAGCGTCGGAACGAACGAAAGAGAGCGTCATCGAGTCTGCGTCTCTCGGCGAGCGCTTCCTCGAGCCTTCGTACCTCGGAGATATCCTCGTAAACCAGGAAGAGATTCTCATCGGAGAGCCGTCGTAGGTGGAAAACGACCTCTTTCACCTCTCCCGTTCTCGTCCGGACGTGGAGGATACTGGGCTCGGGAATGGATCCGGTGTTGACGACCGAGGACCAGATCTCGTCGGTGTGATGGCGATAATCAACGTCGGGGTGCGCGAATCCGAACCAGTTCTGCACCGTTCCGCACTCGTCGGCGGTATACCCGAACGCCTCGATAAACCGGGTATTCGTGTAGATCAATCCTCCATCGGGATCGGCTATGGCACCTGGGAACGGGGAGAATTCGACGATCTCCCGAAATCGTCGTTCCCGTTCCTGGAGTTCGCGTTCGGCCCTCTTTCTCTCGGTAATATCCTCGATGATACAGGTGATGCCGGTCGAGCCGTCATCGAAGACCGTGGAGACCAGGCGCACGGTAAAGAATCGAACCGTCTCGTCCGCTCCAGTCTCGAGCTCGACCAGGACTTCACCTTCGGATCGGGCCTCGAGCAAGCGGTTCCTGATGCGTGGATCCGATACGATCGGAAGGTCCACCTCATCGAGTGACTGACCGAGTAGCTTCTCCCGACTCACGCCGAGGGACTCAACGAACCGGTCATTAACCTGAAGGATTCGGTACTGGTGGTTAAGGACCAGTATCAACTCCCTGGCGTAGTTCAGAAGGGCGCCGAGGGGTACACGTTGGGAGAGAAAGTAGACCTTCGCCGGGCCGAACGACCGCATCTCGATCTGGCCGGTGACAGACAGGATGTCGAGGTACTTTGCAGTTGAGTTCCGGTTCATGCCCAGTTCTGCAGCGATCTCGGTGACTGACATCCCCTTCGGGTTGTTCTTGAGAAGGGTGCGGACCTCCGCGAGAAGATTGTGGGAGACGATTCCGTTGTCGTGCGCCATGACTGGACTCTTGTTGAGCTGTTGATCTACGTGCTATTAGTTCTGATCCTCAATACAAACAGGAGACGGAGCGCCAACGTTTATTATTGACGCCGTTGACTGATTCTGACACGGGCTCGTGGTCTAGCGGTTATGACGTCGCCCTTACACGGCGAAGGCCACCGGTTCGATCCCGGTCGAGCCCATCCCCAGCGGGGACCTCCCGTTCCACCCCAATTATTACCTGGATCGTGATACGCGCTGTTCTTCTGAAACCATTCTGTCTCGGCAGTCGAAGGATCTCTACCAGTTCCGTCGTCCCCATCTCGGTCAGTCCTCTCCATACCCGGTGAACCATCGTGGTGGATTCTACTATGAGATGATGCTCATGATCGACCGGAACCCCTCACCGGTCCGATCTGCGCACCTCACCGCGGAGACCCTGCCGAGGTCAACTTCTCGGGTCGTGCGGTGTGCCATGCAGTACGCAAGGGCGGGCGACTCCCTCCAGGTCCCCTGTTCGAGGAACGCTCTCGAGGAGGCACAGAACCGACACCGGTCGATCCCAACTCGAACCCCCGGCAGGCATTCCACTGTCCCCTTTTCAACCTTTAATTCTCGATGTGGCTTGTCAGTCATACCATTCTCCGCGATAACCCGCGCGTGCCAGGGTCCGCCCTGCGTCATCTCTCCAGGACGGATCGTCGATCCTGGCTGGTTCCAGGGTCTTCCAGCAGGCAAGAAGGCGACCGTCTTCGGTGAGCAGGGAGCCATGCCCGACCAGGCGCCCCCGTACCGTGCCTTCAGTATCGTAGATCCGGAGGCGTGCACATCGGAATTCCCGACAGACGCGGGGACGAGTGGGATAACAGGCGCATACACTTCCCCCTAGGGACTGCCAGACGAGGAATGGGCACCCCTCGCTCCCCGGTACGGTGCCCCTGTATTCCTCCTTCACCGTAGCCCGAAAGCGCTCGCCGTGTACGGACTCCCGGCAGTCGTACTGCCGCCCCGTCACCCGGCGTTCGATCGTGATCGTACGTCCGATGCTCCTGCAGCAACGCCCGCAGTCCGTGCACACGAAGGGGGTCGCCATCGATCATCGTGGTGCGGAGAACTGTTTCAAGGTTCGCCATGAGAACGTGCAGAAAGGGCTTATTTGCTGAAGCTATATGATCGGTGGATGCCTGCTCCTGTGATCGTCGCAGAGGGACTGTTGAAGCGGTTCGGAGACCTCGTCGCGGTTGACGGGTGCTCCTTCGTCGTCAATGAGGGCGAGGTCTTCGGGTTTCTCGGGCCGAATGGTGCGGGTAAGACCTCGACCATGAGGATGATCTCCTGCGTCTCTCCAAAGAGTGGGGGGAGGCTTGAGGTCTTCGGCCTCGACGTTGAACGACATCCGCGCGAGATCAAGGCCTTGATCGGAGTCGTCTCGCAGGAGAACAACCTCGATCCCGACCTCTCGGTCTTTGAAAACCTGGTCGTCTTCGCCAGGTTCTTCGAGATTGACCGGACGGAGGCAGCTCGAAGGGCAGAGGAGCTGATCGATTTTTTCGGCCTGCGGGAGAAACGGGACACAGCGATTGAATTCCTTTCCGGCGGTATGAAGCGGCGTCTCACGATCGCGCGTGCCCTGATCAACCGCCCCCGCCTCGTCATTCTTGACGAGCCGACCACCGGGCTCGATCCCCAGGCTCGGTCCCTGATCTGGGAGCGACTCAGGGAACTTCGCGGGCGGGGCTCGACGGTCCTTCTGTCGACCCACTACCTGGAGGAAGCCGAACGATTCTGCGATCGGCTGGTGATCATGGACAGAGGAAAGGTCCTTGTCGACGGGCGTCCAGACGAGATCGTCAGCTCATACATGGGTCGTTCCGTCGTCGAGACCGTCGACACCCCCGATGTGATCGCGTTTCTGGAACGCGAAGAGATCGGGTTCGAACGGTTCGGGGACCTTGTTCATATCACGATCGATTCAGCGGAGCCCCTGGTCCACCGTCTCGTCGAGGATTGCAACCCGGAACGCCTTTTTGTCCGCTCCGCCACGCTCGAAGATGTCTTTCTCCGTCTCACGGGGAGGGGGCTGAAGGACTGATGAAAGGGAGAGTCTCGTGGCGAGTGCGACATGTCTGGGAACGGAACTTCCGTGTCTTCGTAAGGACCTGGAAGGTCAGTTTTCTCCCCCCAATCTTCGACTCGCTCTTCTTCCTTGTGGCCCTGGGATACGGTCTTGGCCAGTTCGTCCAGGCGATCGACGGCGTGGAATATGCCCGGTTCGTTGCACCGGCGATCGTCGCAATAGGGATAATGAACGCCTCGTATTACGAGACCACCTATGGATCGTTCGTCCGGATGTACTACCAGAAGACCTTCGACGCGCTGATCGCAACACCCGTTACGATCGAGGAGGTTATCGTCGGCGAGATACTCTGGGGGGCGACGAAGGCAGTCGTCTATACCGCTCTCATCCTCCCCCTGCTTGCATTGTTCGGCGTGATAAGCCTTCCCGGCTCGCTCATCCTTCTCGGACTCGCCCTGCTCGGGGGACTGCTCTTCGGTGCAATCGGCCTCTGTTTCACGGCATGGACACCCTCGATCGATACGCTGAGCTATCCGCAGTTCCTCTTCATTACTCCGATGATGGTGATCTCCGGGACGTTCTTCCCGATAGAGAGCCTGCCGATGCCGATTCAGTACGTGGCCTTTGCTCTCATGCCGCTGGCCCACCTGGTCTCACTCTCGCGGGCTCTCACCCTGCCTGCACCCGCCCAGATGGGGCTTTTCAGCCTTCTCTGGCTCGTAGTTGTCACCGTGGTAGTGGTGCTTATCGCTGTTCGGCAGATGCGCCGGCGCCTCGTCGTCTAGCGACGCCGAACGACCAGCGCGCCAGCACCGAGTACAACCAGGACAGCGATAATACCGAAACCGGGTGCTGACGTCGTTGTCGGGCGGGTCGATCCAGTCCCCTTCAGAGGCAGTTGGTCCACGTTGCCCTCGTGGATCACGAACGGGCTGTCGCAGAACCCGTCACCGTCCGCATCCGGGGTGAGGTCGGAGAAACCTCCTCCAGTCGGCTCTCCCCAGTAGTTGCCGCCTCGCTTCGGTCCTCCCGCAATATTCGGGCCATCCGAGCTGGGCAGGGACCATGTGTTCCGATCAAGCTCCTCAACGTGGGTATTATTGGTGTTGAAAAAGAGGTTGTCGGCGACCACGTTCTCTTTGGTCAGGTAGCAGTCGATCCCATACGCGTTGTTCTCGCGGACCGTGTTCCCGGTCAGCCGGTTTCGGTCGGATGCGATCAACATCAACCCGTTCTGGCGGTTGTTGATGATCGTATTGCCCTCTATCACATTGTCATGACTGACGTCCGAGAGGACGATCCCTGACCCGTCGTTCCTCTCTACCCGGCAGTCCCGGACGGTCGAGTTGGTCGCCGAGAAGAGGTATAGTCCATGCTGCCGGTTCTCAAGAGCCGTCACATTTACGAGGGTAAGCCTCGAGGTGCCGAGGGCGTGGACTCCGTGCTCCCAGCCCTTGATGGTCAGGTTCCGTACTACGATATTGGTGGGTGCTGCACCATGTTCGTTCCAGACGAGGATCCCCGGGATGTCACGTGTGCTGGTGCCGATCAGGACGTGCCCTCCGCCGTCGAACACGACGTTGGAGGCGGTGATCTCGATAGATGCGTGCTGGCCCGCGCCGGCAATGTCGGAGGTGAGCTGGTAGGTGCCCGGTTCGGTAATCACGATCGGGCCGTCGACGGGGATCGCCGCGGTGAACGAAACCAGCGCGAACATGGCCATGACAACAAGTGAGAGGGCCGTGCGAATCATGCTCCTTTCGCTCTGTCATTACTCCTACATACGGTTTTTGCCGAAAGTCACCTCCGGGTCGGTGAAACGGGTGCGGATTGCCCGGGGTTTCCGCTGGGCCGTCCCGTATCCAGTGACGACCTGGAGGTGTGGACCGAAAGCGTCGTCGAGCTCAGGGTCGCCGGTATCGACGTGGAGTGTCGGAGTCATGGCAAGCTTCCCCGGCGTTCCGAGGAGGACCAGGTGCTCGAGTCCGATCCGGCGAAGGACAGCGGGCGTACAGACCTGCGTTCCCCGCCCGATGACAAATCCCTGCGCCCCAATGACAGAGAGGACGAGCCGTGCCTCGCCGACAGAATCGAGGAGAGTGAGAATACCGCGCTCGTCCAGGTCGGACCCGGCAAGTCTTCCATCCAGTACCGCGTCGAACCCGAGCAGGGTCCCCTGGAGTCCGAGATGAAGTGTCACTGCGGCAGTGGTGGTGCCGGGACCGAGGACGTAGAGGATTCCGGGGAGCATTGCATCCGCGATAAAGGCCCCGATCGCCGCTCGGGCTCGTTCCTCGTCGACCTCCTCGAAGACCTGTTTCGAGACCTGAACGAGCCCGGGTGCGGCAAGGGTTCGGACTACTGCGTGTAGCACCGTCCGGAATTCGTTCGCACGATACGCCTCCTCATCGACGTCGATAACCTCAGCTTCGATGCACCGGAGGGGGGCATCCTCGGGTATGGCCGCTTCGACCGCTCCAGGATCGACCGCGAAGACCGAAGAGAACATCTTGACCCCGGCTGGTATCCCAAGGACGGGAACGGTCTGGTCGACCGCGTCTGCGACATCCCGTGCGGTCCCATCTCCTCCGCAAAAAAGGAGCAGGTCGATCCCTTCGGTGATGCATTTCAGGCAGGCCTCTCTCGTATCCCGGGCCGTGCTTGGTTTCGATGGGTGGTACACTATCGAACATCGTGTAATCCCAGCAGCCCTAAGAGCCGTCTCTCCCATCTCTCCAGCAGCCGTCAGGAACCTAAGGTTCCGGTCGGCGAGGGGCCGAAGGGCCTCGATGGCCCGTCCCAGGGCCATCGGCTCTGCCCCGAGGATTCGAGCACGGTCGACAAGGCCATCGGTCCCTTTCAGCCCGACACGTCCCCCCATGCCGGCGATCGGGTTGACCACAAGCCCGATCGTATGCAGGTCAAGCACGTTCAGCCGACCTTCGGCAGGCGGGAGAGGGCGTCCCGGATCAGAGCGTCTGGGTAGTCGTAATCGGGAAGACGGCCCGCGTAATAGGCGTCGTATGCTGCGAGGTCAAAGTGACCGTGCCCGGTGTTATTGAAGAGGATCGTCTTTGCCTCCCCTGTCTTCCGACATTCAAGCGCTATATCGATCGTCGTCCTGATCGCGTGCGCGGCCTCTGGAGCAGGTATGATCCCCTCTGTCCTAGCAAACGTCTGAGCAGCCTCGAAGACGTCATTCTGGTAGACCGACACCGCGCGTGCCGTCCCGTCTCTGACCAGTCGCGAGACGAGTGGCGAGTCCCCGTGGTACCTCAGGCCTCCGGCGTGGATAGCGGGAGGGACGAAGTCGTGGCCCAGAGTGAACATCTTGAGTATAGGTGTCAGGCCGGCTTCATCACCGTAGTCGTAGGCGTAGAGGCCCTTGGTAAGGGTCGGGCAGGCTGCCGGTTCGACACCGACGATGTCGACGTCGGGGACCTTCCCGGTGAGCTTATCCCCGGCGAACGGGAATGCGATCCCCCCGAAGTTGGACCCTCCACCAACACAGGCGACCACAACATCGGGGTACTCGTCAACCGACGCCAGCTGTTCGCGCGCTTCGAGACCGATGATGGTCTGATGAAGACAGACATGATTCAGGACGGATCCGAGCGCATAGTTGGTGTTTGAATGGGTAGCCGCATCTTCAACTGCTTCGGAGATCGCGATACCAAGGCTCCCTGAAGTCTGCGGGTCTTTTTCCAGGACGGACCTCCCGCACGCGGTCAGGGTGGTCGGGCTGGAGTGGCACTCCGCACCCCAGACCTGCATCATCATCTTGCGGTAGGGTTTCTGGTCGTACGACGCCCTGACCATGTAGACCGTGCAGTCCATATCGAAGTGGGAGGTGGCAAAAGCGATCGCAGAACCCCACTGGCCTGCTCCTGTCTCGGTGGCGATCCGTTCGATGCCTTCATCCCTGTTGTAGTACGCCTGAGGGACAGCGGTATTCGGCTTGTGGCTGCCGGCGGGGCTCCCCCCTTCGTACTTGTAGTAGATCCGGGCCGGGGTTCCGAGGAACTGTTCAAGCCGACGGGCCCGGTAGAGCGGGCTCGGGCGCCATAGGCGAAGGATCTCGATGACCTCTTCGGGGATGTCGATGAACCGCTCCCTCGCCATCTCCTGCCGGATCAGCTCCATCGGGAAGATGGATGCAAGATCTCCGGGGGTGGCTGGCGCTCCCGTCTTGGGGTTGAGGGGGGGGTCCAGTGGGGCGGATAGGTCGGCCTGGATGTTGTACCATCTGCGTGGCATCTCATCCTCATCGAGGAGGATCTTCGTCTGCATGGCTAATGATTGGTCTGTACATATATATTCATTGTTGTCAAAAAGAGACTTCAATGTTGAAATAATTCATTCATTCTTCCGATCAGTACCGGCGCTCCTGGAGTTCCTCAGCCCGCTTCACGACGAGACGCGTCCCACCCTGGAGCTGAACCGGGGCGTAGAAGAGGGCAGAACCGTGCCTATCATACGAGAGGGGAACGAACCTGACGCGATGGGCCCATTCTTTGATCGGATCAGGGATGGGAAGTGTCGGGATACTGGAAACAGGCACAATCGAGAGCAGGTCGATCTCGGTCCGTCCTGACCGAACCTGTTCAGCCCGTTCAAGCGTGCGGAGGGCTGCTCGGAGGGCCTGGACCTCGCCACGCTCAGGATCGAAGGTACGGACCCGTTCAAGGGCGCCCTGAACGGCAGGGGTGATCGTCGCGCGGGGCATTACTGTTGGAGCGCGCTGGATTCGAGGGGGCACGGTCTTGAGCTCCTGGTCCTCGGTGCAGCCCGATGAGCGGAGCGCCCACCATATGCCGCCGCCAGCGACGACGAAGACTGCAGCGAGGGCTGCAAGGAAGAGGGGGAACCACCACGAGGTCTCCTGAGTGACTGGGACACCAGGAGCTTCGGTCGTTGGCACTGGTCCGACGAAGGTCGTCGACGCCGGGCTGGCAGAGGTCGTTTGGGCCGGGACCATAGTGGTCACGAGCGAGGTCGGAACCGTCGTCACGGTGGTCTCTATGACAGGTGTGCTTGTCGCCGGGGTCGATGGTGACTCAAGCCTGATATGGATCTGTGCCGAAACCTGTCGACCGACCGCTCCGGTCGGATCGGGGCTCGAAGTTCCGTGTTCATGGTCGAGGAGAGCTTCAGCCCAGAGCGCGTAACCACCTGCCGGGTAGGCGGGCTCGTTCGTATTCCAGGCAGCTCCGGCAGAACCGCTTATCAGGTGCGGAGTCTGGACAACTATGACCCGTTCCAGGCTCTGAGGGACCCCCTGGTTCCCTACAAGGGTGGCACTGACCCGCCCGTTCGGGTCCTTGACCCGGACCGCGACAGGAGCGCCAGTTCCGCGTGCCCGAAATGCCGAGAGCTCCCCTGTGATCTCCAGGTCGAACGCTCGACCCTTCGCAACCTCTCCCCCGGTAACATAGCGGCCCGTTGCGGTGTCGATGAGCCTGAGGGAGAGGGCGGGCTCCTCGACGACGAGTGCGAGTTGCCTACCCCTGTCCAGGTTGAACCAGCGTCCGGTGCGTGCATCGTGGGGGATGGCCGCGCGTCGGGGGTCCGTGATCCGGAGCGTTACCGCCGGCTCTCCAACGGGTGACTCGGTGGTGAACCATCCCAGGGTCTCTTCGCTCCCGACGCCTGCGGCGGTGATGTCCAGGCCTCGTTCCCCGCAGTACACAGTGGCTCCCGGGTTCCTCACCACGTTCGGGGCGACCGGCCCGGGCGTGACCGGTGTAGAGGTGACTGTCGGTACTTGAGTCGGTGTCGACGACTGGGTGGGTGGTGCCACCCCGGAGAGGAATGGTCTGAGCGCCGCACTCCAGCGGGCAGCGATCTTCTTCTCACCGCTCTCTCCTGGATGAATCCCAGTAGGTGGCTGGTTATCTCGCACACCGTCGTACCCGGTGAACATATCCACGGTGATGACGGGCGAATCCGGGGTCGATAGGCGCGTCGCAACATCCGGGATCGCAGCGTTCAGGGCGATCAGGTTCGGACGCAGGATAGAGGTCGGGGGGATCTGGGCGAGCAGGATCACAGCGCGGGGATTGTCCTTCCGGAGCTCTGCGATGATGCCTTCGAGGTTCCGGATCGTATCCGCCGTTGGGACGTTGTTGAGGACGTCGTTCGTACCCAGCATGACGAGCGCCACGTCGAAATCGTATTCTTCGAGCCACAGGGACAGCTTCCCCTGCTTCGGGTCCACGGCGACGCCGTTCAGGATTCCATCGGTCATGTATCCGCCATGCCCCTCGTTGTCCTGGTCATACGAGTAGGGAAAGTTGGGGGAGGTCCACGAGCCAACGAAGTCCACGTCCTCGCCGCCGATCTGCTGCCAGAGCCAGTATCGATAGGTTGGATGGCTCGACTCTGCCGGTGTCTGGGTTGACCCCTTGGTCAGAGAGTCGCCGAGCGGCAGCACCCGCACCGTCGCGTCGGTGCTTCCGGCGACGAGCAGTAGGAGGAACACGAGGAGGACGGCACGTCGCATTGTTCGATCCCGTACGGTGCGCCCCTCTGATTCATGAAGGTATGGTCCCTTGCATAGTTACATCCGATTGGAGGAACGAGATCTCTCGATGCAGACCGATCGGGAGGTGCGGGCTGTCCTCTTTGATCTGGACAATACCCTTGTGCGGTTCATCGATGCGCAGCGGGCGGCATGTGCTGCCGTCATCGACCTGGCCGGGTGCGGCTCTGTCGAGGATCTTTTTGGGTTCTTTTTACGGCCAGAGCACAACTTCGAGAGTCAGGGGCATATCCTGGACTACCTCGCCTCGATCGCCTCGTCGTGCGATCCGGCGAGCGCCTGTGCCCGGTACGAGGAAGAAAAACTTCGCGCCCTTGAACCGTATGACGGGGCACGGTCTACGTTAGAGAGGCTGAAGAGGGCTGGTATTCCGATGGCAGTCGTGACCGATGCGGATGCGGACCATGCCGCCTCTCGGCTCGCGCGCTCGGGGCTCGCCCATCTCTTCGAGGTTGTGGTGACGCCTGAGAAGACTGGCGAGAGGAAACCTTCTGAACGGAACTTCTTCTGCGCTCTCGAACACCTCGGGGTGGAACCGTTGGATGCGGCGATGGTCGGTGACTCGCTCAGGAGGGATATCGAACCCGCAAACAGACTCGGGATCCTCTCGATCCATGCCGCCTACGGTGACTGGAACCCGGGGTTTCACTGCTCCCCCGACCATCGTCTCGATGACATCTCCCACCTTGTCGAGCTTTTTCTCGAATGACGGTGACCCTTGGCGATGGTCACCCGAACCCGTGAGCTGATCCGTTGTCGTCCTGAGCGTATGCATCGAATGTCAAACACTGGGGGGAATGACAGAGCACTAAAAAACTCCTCGGTTTGGGGTGCCCGGCGGGAGAGGTTCTGATGACGGACCGGGTTTCAGCCCAGGAGGTGCTGGAACACCTGTTACTGGAGTCGGGACTCACCCCAGGCGGGCCAGTTTTCCCGGGTGATGGGCTCTGCTACCGTGTGTGGTTGAGAGACGGTGAACCTGTCGTCTTCACAGGGGATGAAGGAGAAGGCGGCGATCCAGCGATGCTTCATCGTCTCGCCTGGTCGTCCGGATGCCGATGCGCGATAGTCGTACAGCAGGGTCGGTTCGGGCTGATCGACACCGTCTCCGCTCCATCGGACCTGGTCAATCCCCGGGTGCGATATCTGGATACGTCCGATGTTTGTTCCATCATGGCGGCGATGGAGCCCGGTATGATGCCGGGGATCGTCGACGTGCTTGTCGAGCGGATGGAAGCCTGGAGAGGGCGTATTCTCCGGCGCGCGCTTGCGGAACGGGCGGATTGGACTGAGGATGAACTCTCGCTCGCTGTTGAGAGGCCGATCATCGACCTTATCGTGGGGGACGGCTCGATCCTGCCAGCGGGAGGTCAGATGCACGCCGACTTCGAGCGGGCCGGTGTGGATCTATCGCTCGTCCCCCCGGGACTGCGTGCCCTCGCCTGGGACCGCCATCTCTTCCGGCGTATCCGGGTGAATGGAGGCGAATTCTCGCTCGTTGGTACGGGAAAGGAAGTACAGGTGCCGTCACGGATGCTCCTTTCGCAGTTCGCCCGATGGGCCGGTTCGGAGTCGAAAGATATCGATAGCATTCTGGTCCCGGGGTGCGGCGCCGGGCGACTTCTCCTTTACATCGCGGGGTGGGCAAAGGTTGGAGGGATCGAGATCTTCGCGATCGACCCGGACCCGCGAGCAACTCTCTTCAGCTCCCGTCTCCTCGAAAGGGAGGCAGCCGAAGGTCTCTCTCTCACTGTTCGATCGGGAAATCCTCTTGTCGAAAACAATTTTTTTGATGGGACGCCCGGGCAGCTCATCCCTGCGGATTCCCGTTCACGCCTTCGCGCCGTCGACTGGAAGACCATCTTCGGGGGCGTCCAGGGGTTTGATCGTGTCCTGATTGGCGATCCCGTCTTCACGATGACCCGCCGGCCGGAAGTCCGCCGCTATCTCGAGGAGCACTATCGATCGGCGGGTAGCGGCACCAATCCCGCTCTCCTCCTCGCCGAGGCGGGGGCAGGGCACCTCAATCCTGGTGGACGGGTTCTCGCCCTGTACTCCTGCTCAATCCTGCGTTCCGATCGCGCAACCATGCTGCGACGGTGGCTCGGGCCCCGAACGGAGGTCATTTGCGATATTTCCCTTGATAGGAGCGAGGTCGCTCTCCGGATAGCTCAGGACCCGGTCGAGGGACCGATCGTCACCGAAAGCCTGGTGAGTGGCCAAAATAACAGGCGAGCATATCCACGAAGCGCCCTGGAGATTGACAGCTGGTCGTTCGGCAACGCGCTCGCCGCAGAACGGCGGCGCTGCTTGGTGACCGGGTGCGCCTCACTCGGGGAGGTCGTTGTCGGGGGGGTCCGTCCAGCACAAGCCTTCACCTGCGACCCCGCCCTCATGGTGGAGGTGGACGTTCGTCACCGGCTATTGAAGGCCGATCGAAGAGCCGCTCGGGTCATTCGGCCTGTTATCGGCCTGAAAGACCTGGTCCCGTATGGTACTGCCATGGATGCCGCCAGGTTCGCGATCTCAGGGAACCTTCCACCTCGTGCCGCCCGCGTGGCACGGCGAATGGGAATCATTGTCGATGTCCCTCTCGGCAATGTGCCCCTGCCATCCGGTCCCAGGCTTCTCTTCGAGGAAGGCACTCGATATCCGATCTTTCTTTATGATCACTATGGGGATGCATTGACATCTCAGGGGATCGCCGAGGTACTTCCTGCCAACCTCTTTCTCCATGGATTGTTGCAGTCAGCGATGATCGGATCAATCCTCGATAACCAGTGTCACAGTGGTGTCACTGCTCGGTGCCTCTCCCGGATACCTATACGGCTACCGGATCCCTACGATCCCCGTGAGTGCGGTCTTGGGGACCGGATTGCCTCATTGGTCTGGGACCGAATTACGACGAAAGGAAAGGGGGAGTCGGACCGTGAGAGACGAACGTCGCTCGAGTCCGCAATCGAGGATGCGATCAGAGACCTCTATGGCCTGTCGGTGGCTCGAGATGAGCGTGAAGGGCATCCCATCTCGGCACCTTGATATATGAAGAGCGGCAGAACAGAGTTCTGTCGCTGATCGGGACCTGCGCTGTCGGAAGGGGAATTTTCTCATCGAACGCCGGATCCAGTGAATCCTGGCCCTGATGCTGAATATCCTCGAATGAGTCATATGAAGATCTGTGGGGTGTGATTGGTATGCGACAGGGTGGCGGTTGCGATCATCGCATTTCAGGAGATGTGATAAACCACCGATTCGAGCGAATATCGGGAAAGCCCGCTCGGATGGTCTGAAGGACAACAAGTGACATGAGTGAACTTGGAGGAGATCGGAGTCCAGCTCATCGAAAGCCGCCGACGGTGATCTCTGTCGTCACGGACCACCTCGGCCGGATTCGCTCATCCGATGGTCTATTCGCCCATTATTACGGTGTTGAATCTCGGGACGTAGCCGGTACCCTGCTCGAAGAGTATGTCTGTTCCGAGGACCGCCCCTATCTTCGGTCTCTTCTGACCGCTCCGATGGATCAGCGTGTCGATGGTGTGGTCCGGTTCTGCTTGCTTGGACAGGGTTTCGTACCGACGAGGGTCGTGATCGAGCCGGGACCAGCGAGATCGACATTCGCGGTAGCAATCATCGGTCGGGATCTCCCCTGCCGGGAGCATGAAAGAGGGGATCCGAACGGGCTCTTGCTTGCCCAAGCGGTCCTGAACCAGACCCGGGATCTCATCCTGGTCCTTGACTCCGAAGGACAGGTCCTACTGAGGAGCCCCTCGGTGAAGGAGTTCATCGGGCGAGATCCAGTTGGATTCGGCTTTTGTAAGGTCCTTCCTCTTGAGCCCGATTCCGATTTTGAGATAAAAAAAACAAACAATCCGCTGCGTGCGTCCTCACCAGCGCCCGGAAATGGCTCGACCCCTGCTTCCGGCCGGTACCGGTTTCCTGCTCGAAACAACCGACGTATCCAGGTGGTGGTGGACCAGGTGATCTCTCCGGACGATCCACGCGGGAAAAAAAATGGATCAGTGGTGCGGCTCGACGAAGAAACCGAGCGCCTCGAGGGGGAGAGTCGTATGGGAGGTGGGCGGGAGGATCTCTCTGCATCGAGCCGGGAGATTCAGCAATTTGTCTATGCTGCAAGTCATGATCTGCAGGAACCGCTCAGGATGGTCTCGAGTTACCTTCAGCTGCTCGAACGGCGATATGCAGGGCGCCTGGATAAGGAGGGACTCGAATTCATCGGCTTCGCGCTTGACGGTGCGAAGCGCATGCAGGAACTGATCGATGCCCTGCTCGTCTATTCACGCGTTGTCAGTCGGGCTCGACCATCCGGCCCGGTGGATGCGCGAATGGCGGTCGCCGAAGCGCTGGAGCATCTCGAGCAGAAGCTGGCCACCACCCATGCAGAGATCACCGTGGGTTCAATGCCGATTGTATGGGCCGATCGCGCACAGCTCGTGCAGGTCTTCGAACACCTGATCGATAACGCCCTTACATATTACTCGGATGCCGTTCCACGCGTCATGATTGATGCTGAGCGTCTCAATGGCAGTACCCGGTTCCGGGTACAGGATAACGGGATCGGGATCGATCCTCAATTTCATAATCGGGTCTTTGAGCTCTTTTCCCGTTTGAACGCTCGTGAGAAGTACCCGGGCATAGGGATTGGACTTGCTGTCGTACAGAGAATTATCGAGCGACATGGGGGTCTTTGCTGGGTTGAATCCAGTGAAGGGTCCGGTTCAACCTTTTTTTTCACTCTTCCAGATCACCCGATGGTAGAGGATGCATGATTCCATCATCACATCCAGAGCAAGCCGCGTCCTCCGCTAGGGGCAGGGTGGAGACGAAAGGCGAGTCGACAACTTTGCGATGCCTCATGCCTCGCGACATTCTGCTCGTCGAGGACAGTCTCGGGGATATCCGGTTGATCAGGGAGGCTCTGCGTGAGATTGGGGGCTGCCATTCGCTTCACGTGGTCAACGACGGGGTCGATGCGCTCGCCTTTTTAAGAAGGAAGGGCATCTTTGGCTGGGCTCCCCGCCCCGATCTGATCCTCCTCGACCTGAACCTTCCGAAGAAGAACGGGCGCGAGGTCCTTTCCGAGATCAAGGCTGATGCATCTCTCAAGGACATTCCCGTGGTGGTGCTGACGATCTCGACTGCCGAGGAGGACATCCTGACCGCGTACCGTCTCCATGCGAACTGTTATGTAATCAAGCCGGTTAACCTAGACCAGTTCTTCCGCGTGGTCCAGTCGATTGAACGGTACTGGCTTTCCAGAGACTTGAGTGGAGATGGGATCTGGTATGGCCATTAGTCGCACCCCCCTTCTTGTCATCGAGGACAACCCCGCCGATCTACGGCTGCTTCAGGAGCTCCTCGAAGAGATGGCTCCCGGTTCATTCGATGTGCACTCTACGAGCCGTCTTGATGAGGGAATCGCCGAACTATTGAACCGGTCCTATCCAGTTGTCCTGCTCGACCTTTCTCTCCCTGATGCGCATGGTCTGAGCAGTGTCGATGCAGTCCACGAAGTGGCTCCAGATACCTCGCTCATCGTCCTGTCCGGCCTGATGAACGAGGAACTCGCAAAGCAAGTTCACGAGCGAGGTGCCTCGGCGTCATTCATGAAGGGGGAGGCGGAGATCACTGGCCTCATCACCGCCATACGTCGTCTCAGCCTCGCTTCCCTATGATGTCCACCATCTCTGAGGAAATGTATAAATCCCAATAAGGCTTTTTATGGCCCTATGAATCGAATGGGCGGTTCCGACTACGTCCACCTGCTCCTGGTCGAGGACAACGCCGGAGATGTACGTCTGGTCCGCGAAGCCCTTCGGCTCGGCGGACATCACGCGGATATTTCGGTTGCTCGTGACGGTGTTGAAGCCCTTTCGTTCCTGCGACGACAGGAACCACATTCAAAGGCCACAAGGCCCGATCTTGTTCTGCTCGACCTCAACCTTCCGAGAAAGAATGGGCGCGAGGTGCTCTCGGAGATCAAGACTGACGCTGAACTTTGTGATATCCCGGTTGTTGTCCTGACAACGTCCTCGTCCACCGAGGACATTCTCTCCTCCTACCGATGTCATGCAAACACTTATATTATCAAGCCGGTCACCCTCGACCAATACATCGAGATGTTGCGAGGTATCCAGGAGTACTGGACCCGCATCGCAAGGCTTCCCTCGGGATGGGGCGGAGCCTGAGTGTGGGGAACGAGAGTACGGAGCATTTCACCGATCACCTTCTCCTGGTGCCCGTTGATTCACCGGATTGCCTGCGTTCTCCTTGTTCTTCCTACGCCATGGCGAATGGGAGAGGGGGGCTCATTACCTCGTTCACTCTTCGGAAGAGGACGATATGTCAGAACGGTTGGTCCCGTACCTCAAGATAATAATCATACCCTGACGAGCCCATTGAGCTGAAATTCCAATAGCTTCCATCGAACCTCTCCGTGGGACTGCGTTATCCTGATCACTCAATTCTGCCGAAATACGTGAACGCACGACAACCCATTGTAAGGGTCGTAGAGCTCCTGGGGATGCGACAGATGTGCTTTTCTATGAGACCAACAAGTCTCGGATCCTCTAAAAGATTCCAAAAGAGCAACTCGTATGGTATGATAAGGCATTGTAGAAAAAATCACGTCGAGAAGTCGGCACGTGAGCAGGGCAGGTCGTCGCGAGCGATCCGAATGAACTATAGGAAGTACAAACCACGCAAAGTAGTTAAATAAGACCGCGCAAGTATACTTCACGTCCCGTCCTGATCCCAATATCGCGTTAAATTCGAGGCTGAAATTGGAATTCAGGTCCAATCTGTTACCCAAAGTGGGAGGTACGTGGGGTTGACGACGAGCAACGTGCCCAGTGGGGTTCGAAATTCGACCCCTACGGGATCCATCCATGGAGGCGGCGATCACGGACCCTGAGGCGCTTCGAGTGCTGCTGGTCGAGGATAATCCCGGCGATGCGCGACTTGTTCGAGAGATGCTGGCGGAGATGAATACCGAACGGTACGAGACTGTTCCGGTTGGCCGTCTGGCTGACGCGCTCCAGTTCCTGAGCGAGCAGCCATTCGACGCAATCCTGCTCGACCTCAATCTTCCGGATAGCTACGGTCTTGCTACGCTGATAAAAATCCGGTCGGTGGCACCGCATGTGCCGGTAATTGTCGTTTCTGGCCTTGCCGACGAAGAGATGGCGATCCATGCCCTCAGGGAGGGAGCATATACCTACCTCGTCAAGGGCCAGATGAACGGGTATCTCCTAAATCGATCGATCCGTTACAGCATCGAGCGTGAGCGGACCGAGCAGATCCAGCAACTGAAGCGGGCACGGGAGTATGCAGAGAATATCGTCGATACCATCCGTGAAGTCCTGATAGTCCTGGACAACCGACTGCGGATCATCTCGGCGAACCGTTCGTTCTACGAGACGTTTCAGACTGTTCCCGAGAAGATAGAAGGACGTTACGTTCACGAGCTTGCAGACCAGGTCTGGAATATTCCGGAGTTTCTCGCCCTCCTTGAACGGATATTGATGCATTCCTTCCAGCACGAAGGTCTCGAGCTCGACCATGAGTTTCCGGGCCTCGGTCGTCGGGTGATGCTGTTGAACGCTCGGTGGGTCTACGAGGAGAAAGGGGAGACCGACCGAATATTGCTCGCAATGTCGGATATTACCGAGAGGAAACGTGCCGAGGAAGCCCTTGCGGCCGAGAAGGAGAGGCTGGCGGTAACTCTATGGAATATCGGCGAAGGAGTCATCGTCTCGGATGTTCGAGGTTCAATTGTCCTGATGAACCGAACGGCCGAACAGCTGACCGGTTGGACAGCAGAGATGGCTATCGGACGAGAGATCACCGAGGTATACAGAACCGAGGACGAGAGGACGCGCAAACCGTGCGCGAATCCCGTCGCCCAGGTCCTCCATCGTGACTCCCAGAGGGATCGGGGAAGACATCTTCTCCTGGTCTCCCGAGATCAGTCAGAGCACCCCCTCGGCGAGACGCTTGCACCCGTTCGTGACAGCAATGGTGATATCATCGGCGTCGTGATTGTATTCAGGGACCTGACGACCGAGCGGAGGATCGAGGAGGACCTTGCTAAGAACGAGCGACTCGAGTCGATTGGAGTTCTGGCGGGTGGGATCGCTCATGACTTCAACAATACGCTGACCGCTATCGAGGGCAACATCATCGTCGCGAAAGCCCATTTGATGGAGGATCACAAGGCGTTTGAACGTCTTGTCGAAGCGGAAAAGGCTGCCCACCGTGCGCGAAACCTGACCCGCCAACTCCTCACGTTTGCCCACGGGGGAAAGCCGATCAAAAGGGTGTTGAAACTCGGGGATCTCATTCGGGACTCAACTCTGTTTGCCCTAAGCGGGTCCACCATCCGACCGATGATGGACATCCCCGAGGATCTCTGGCCTGTCGAGGCGGACGAGGAGCAGATCAAGCAGGTCTTCCATAACCTTGTCAGCAATGCAGATCAGGCGATGCCGGACGGGGGGACGTTATCGGTTACAGCCGAGAACGTAGTGCTCGGTGACGACGAGATCCTGATGCTCCAGGGTGGGAAGTATGTACGGATCAAGGTCTCGGATACCGGGGCCGGCATCCCGAGGGAGTATGTCTCGAAGATCTACGAGCCCTACTTCACCACCAAGCAGTTCGGAAGCGGGTTGGGTCTGACCGTTACTCATTCGATCGTCCGGAACCATGGCGGTACCATCGAGGTCGAGTCTCGCCCCGGAGCTGGTACAACCTTCATCGTGTACCTGCCGTCGAGCCACCAGTCTGTCTCTCCTGAACCAGAGACGTCGGCCCAAATGGTTGGTGGGGATGAAAGGGTGCTCTGGATGGACGACGAGGAGATGATCAGGGAGGTTGGGAGCGAGATGCTCCAGGTTCTGGGATACCAGGGAACGTTCACCCGCGACGGGGACGAGACGCTTGCCACTTTTGAGCGCGCCATCGCCGATGGAATCCCGTTCCAGGCGGTGATAGTGGACCTGACCACGGTGAACGGGCTGGGTGGCGTGGAGACGATCCGGCGGCTGTTCGAGATCGACCATCGGGTCAGGGCTATTGTTTGTAGCGGTTACTCGAATGATCCCGTGATGGCGAACTACCATCAGTACGGATTTATGGGAGTACTCCCGAAACCGTTCTCACTCGAGGACCTGGATGCCCAGCTGCGTCGGGTCATCGGCGGCTCCAGCTGACACCGATCTCCTCCTCCTCATCTCAACCGTGCCTGGTCAACCCATCAGGTGCGAGATAAGAATTCTCGTCCCGATTCCAATCAATACGATCCCGCCGATAACCTCCATTCTCCTTCCGAACTGGTCGCCGAGTCTCGATCCAAGGAGTCCTCCTGCGAGGGAGATGATGAACGTCACTCCACCTATCAGAGTTGCTGGGACCAGGATTGGTTCGGCAAGGACGGCGATTCCGACTCCGACGGCAAGGGCGTCGATACTTGTTGCGAGTGCGAGCACCAGGATGAGACGGAGCGACAGATCGGCGCTTCGCTCGCTTTCCGTCCCCGAGAGGGACTCGTAGATCATACGACCCCCTATGATTGCGAGCAGAAGGGCCGCGATCCAGTGATCGGCCTGTTCGATCAGCGCGGCGAAGGACGATCCGATATACCAGCCGGCAATCGGCATCAGGGCCTGGAAGAGCCCGAAGAAGAGAGCCATTGCCAGCACGCCTCGGACTCGCTCGGACGAACCGAGCGCCGTGCCGCGGCCGATGGAGACTGCGCACGCGTCCATGGAGAGTCCGAGCGCGACGAGGAGCACCTCGAGGAGATCCACTGGTCCTCCTCAGTGCCGTCGCAGCCTCTTGGAGAGCTGGTCCCGATACTGGCGGAGGACCTCGAGGCCGATGACTGCGAAGCTGGCGACGATGATCAGGATGATGATGATGGTCAGGTTATCACGGACAACGGGAATGTTTCCGAAGAAGAACCCACCACCGACGAAGAGACAGATCCAGGTAACGCTACCGGCCAACTCCCACTTCGCAAACTCGACATAATTCATATGCCCAAGACCCGAGAGGAATGGGGTGAATGTCCGGACGATCGGGACGAAACGGGCGAGAAATATGGACTTCTTTCCGTGCCGATCAAAAAAATCCTGTGTCGACCGGACGTACTTTGGACGGATGATGCGATTATCCCAGGCGAGAATTCGGTCTCCCAGGTGACGGCCGATCCAGTAGTTCGCATGGTCACCCCCCACAGCTGCGATGAGTAGCAACGGGATCAACACCTTGATGTCGAGGACACCGACTCCTGCGAACGCTCCAGCGACGAAGAGGAGCGAATCCCCGGGAAGAAAGGGTGTCACGACCAGGCCTGTCTCGATGAAGATGATTAGAAAGAGAAGACCATACGTCCAGGTACCGTACTCCTGGATGACTGGGAGGAGGAAATCGTCCAGGTGCAGGATGATGTCCAGGAGCCCGATCAGTGACGACATCTCATCCTGTTTTGGTCTCGATACCATAAATACGTGGACACGGTTGCAGTTTCACCGCGCACACCATGCAGTTCAAATAGCGGAAATCTGATGGTTCTCCATGCACCTTTCGTTATGTCCGGGATTGACATTCGAGGCTGGAAGGTTCCATACCCTGCTCGGCCCGCCCACCTGTATCGAGTCCCTCGTCCGTGAGCCGACGGTCTCCCGGTTCTCCGCTGTCTGCATCTGTCCCAAAGACTCCGTGCTGGCCGACTCTTCATCCGGTTGGGGGCATCACTGCCGGTTCGTCACGATTGGCGCCGCTCGCGATCTGATCTGGGAGCTCGCCGGCGCCCGGGAACCGCTCGTCGTTCTGGAACACGCTCCAACGCTCTTCGAAGAAGACGGAGCAGCCCTTCGCACGCTCACATACCAGATTCGTGCCCGCTCGGCTAATGCAATGGTAGTCCTCTATGCTCGCCTCCCTGATCGATTGTTTGATAGGTTGGCTCGCCTCGCCGACCGGTCGTTTGCCGTACTCGACGCACCAATGGAGCTGCCCGCCGTTTCTCGAATGCTCGTTCCAGGGCAGACCACACTCCCGCAGGTTTGAACCGATCCGGTGATCGAGGACTCTTTCTTTTAGTGATTCCCGGTCTCCTCCAATCATGCGATAAGAAAACCTTTTATAGAACCTTATCTTTCGCTCTACACGCCTATTACCTTATAACTGGGTTCTGCGGACGCGTACGCATGGGCCCGATCGCGCAATTCCTCGACCAGTACCCCCGGCTCGAAACCCAGTCGGGGTACCGATCTCACCTGCTTGCATTTCTCGATTTTCAGTATGGGAAAGTGCGCGCGGGGCGGACCGTAACCCCTCCCGAGCTCGCGCGGTATGAGCTCCTCGCGGCCGAATTCCTCGCGGGCCCCGAGGTGATCCCGGACCTGGTCCGATTCGTGAAGGCGCTAAATGAGGTCCCCCCGAACACGGCGACCCTTCGCTTTTCGGTCGTGGCCGATTGGCTCGGATTCCACGATCGCGAGATCCCGCCCCGAGACCGGCGGGCCCTGGTTACTCGCCTCCCCCGGGGTGGCACCCAAACGATCGAGGCTGACCTCGATCGCGAGGTCCTCGCCGAGATCCTCCAACAGATGGACCTGAGGGGGAGGGCGATCGCCCTCATCCTGGCCTCGTCCGGAATGCGGATCGGTGAGCTCCTGCAGGTCACTCCGAAGGATCTCAATCTGAAGACCTCCCCGGCAGAGATCACGCTCCGAGGGTCCTATACAAAGACCGGAGCCCCCCGGGTAACGTTCATCTCGAGCGAGGCGGCCGGGGTTCTCCGGGAATGGCTCAAGGTCCGGGACCAGGTCCGGATCCGGGCCCTCGGCCGGGGTAAGGGGTTTGCCGACCAGGGCGGCGATCGGGTCGACCGATCGGATCGGCTCTTCCCCTTCTCGTCCCGGGTGATCCGGGATGCCTGGCTCCTCGCTGTCGAGAAGTCCGGCCGGCTCGACGTCGACCCCACAACCAACCGATCAACCCTCCATCTGCATATGCTCAGGAAATACTTTCACTCTCAGCTTAAGCTCGGGGTCCCCTCTGAGGTCGTCGAAATGCTCATGGGCCATGCCGGGTATCTGTCGGGAGCCTATCGGCGCTATACTAAGCGGGAGCTCGCCGAGCATTACCTCAAGGGGGAGCCTTACGTAACGATCCTTGTTCCCCCCGAGATCCTCGACCTCTCGGGCCGTGTCGCGGAAAAGCTCCATGCTCACTCCGAGATCCTCGAGTCGGTCGTCGCCGAGTCGGTACAGGCTAAAAATAGGCTTGCTCAGATGGAGCAACAGGTATCTATCATGCGTGAACTCCTCTCCCCCGAGCGTATGCGGCTGGCGTACGAGAGCCTCGAGCGGGAATAGGAATCCTTTTGGAATGGCCCCTCCATCCTGTATTATGACGATTCCACGACCGTATCTCATCGCGGGGGCTCTCCTCTGTCTCGGCCTTCTTCTCTTAGGCGCGGGCTGCTGCTCCACGTCGTCGACCATCACCCCGGCGGCCGAGACCTCCCGGCCCTATTACACGATCGCCCCGACGGCGGCCACATCCGCCCCGGTCGCGACCCTCAGCCGGATGAGCACGGCCCCGACGACGAGGGAGCCGACCCCCGAGGCTGCGGATCTCCAGCTCACGCTTGTAAGCCATGACTGGAAGCGGACCGGGGAGAAGCCATACCAGTCGATCTATGTTGCCGGCTCTGCGAAGAATACGGGATCGAAGAAGATCAGTTCAGGATTCGTCGAGGTAAAATGGTTCGACAAGGCCCGCAATGTGCTAGGAACGTCCCTCGGCAGTGCCGATAACCTCGAGCCCGGCGAGACCATGCGTTTCGAGATCATGTATATTGGGTCGACCCCCGCGGCCGAGGTCGACTCATACAAAATCTCGGTTGATAAACTCTATAACTACGATTAATCCCTTTTTTCAGGCTTCGGGGACCGGGATCGCGACCCATCCCATAACGTCGGTGAGGATGAGGGCCCGCCCTCCGATCGTGCAGAAGCCTCCCAGCCTGGCCGTGATCTGGCCCCCCTGGTCGAGGTCGACCCGACAGGAGGATCCGACGATCGCGGCGACCGTGCCGAGCTTGTTTTTCGGGAGGGAGGCGGCCAGGCCGGCGACCAGGTCAGCCGAGAGGCTCGCCCCCGTCGGCCGGGCCATCTCCATCAATCGCTTTTGATTCTTGAGCCCCTGATCCTTCGCGATCTCGAGGTGGACATAGGGCCCGAGGGGGAGGAGCTCATATTCGATACTGAGGATCCGGTATCGGCCGTCCGGGATCTCCGTGAAGCCCGAGAAGTCGAGGAGTTGGAAGAGGCGCAAGTCGACCCGATCGCGGAAGGTCGCCGAGTAGAGGACCGGGTCGCTCTCGAAGTAGGCGAGGAGGTCCTCGGCTCGAGCGATGCACGCGGCCTCTGAGGTCAGCCTATAATCGACCTCGAGGTATTCGACCGCGGGCTCGCCTGCAGTGACCTCGGCCGATTCTGCAACCACTTCTATAAAAGTCCCGTTTGCATCCAGGCCCCGGACAATCACCCGGTTGTACTGGTCGGCGCCGACCGTCTCCTCGGTCACCCGGCCGGCCAGGTCCGGATCGGGGTTGCGGATCGCGACCGGGGCCGGGAGGTCGAGCCCCTTAAACCCGTCGTCTATCTCGTCCTCTCGCACCCAGTAGGCGATCGGACCGTGCGATCCGGACGGGTCCGGCATGACATACAGGATCGAGTCCGTGAGGGCGTTGTATCGCTCGATCGTGGCGCTCTTCTTCTGGCCTAACTCGGTCACGACCTCATCAGAGGGGACTGTCGAGCCCCACCCCTCGACGGGCTGGAGCCGGCGGGCCTGGATCCGGGTCCCCGGGAGCAGGGCCCCGATCGATTCGTGCGGGAGGGCCGAGGCGGCGATAACTCGCAGGTTTGCGGGCGGATGCTGCCGGTAGAGATACCATTCCTGGCCGTATCCGCCGATCCCCGTCTCGTCGGCGACCGGGGCGTACTGGCGCTTCAGGTCGGGAGCCAGGCCCGAGAAGAGGACATGCTGCCGGCCGGTCTTGTCGGCGGCCGTGATCACGATCTCTTTGTAGGCTGAGAGGTCCGGATCGGTCGCACCGAAGACCGAGGTTTCAAAGCTCCACATAGCATCATTGATCGATCTCCGGACCCGGATCCACTTGAGCCCCAAAAGGGTGAGATCGAGGACGTCCTCGAGGACGGGCTCGGAGGTCCGGACCCCGGCGGCGACGTCCACCTCGAACGACTGATAGCTGTAAAAACTATCTTCCGCCAGGGCGGCCGCGGCGACGACGATCACATTAAGGCGCCATTCCATCCCGACCGAGGGCGCGGCCCCGCTCCGGACCTCGACGGGATAATACCCATCGAGCGGGAGCTCCTCGAGCTCGACGGCTGCCGCGGTCCCGACGTCGATCGGGGGGAGGGTCCACAGGCTCGAGGTTGCGATCGCGGCCCGGGCCGTCACATCGATCGGGATGTACCGGATCCCGTTCAGCCTCGAGAGATTGAGCCGGGCGGATCGATTGGTCGATCCGAACGATTCGATCGGTAGGGTCGGCGGGGTCATGATCAGGACTTATCTTTTTTCGCCTTGATCCCGTCGGCGATCTTCTTCTCGAGCTTGGCTTTCTCGGTTGCGATCGTGGTCCGGACCTGGTCGAACTTCTCAGCCTTCCGGGCGAGCTTCGCGGCCAGGATCTCGGGGTCGTGGTCGTCGTTGATCCGGATCTTCTTGGCCTTCGCGACCTCGGCCGGGGTCGCATTCTCGATCCTCTTCCAGGTGTAGGGATAGCGTGGCCTGGTCAGGTTGCCGTGATTGTTGATGACCTGATCCATAAACTCCTCACGGCTCATCACGGCCGTGATCGTGGTCCCCATAATGTCGAAGGTTACCAGGATCATACCGGGCCCCCATACGGGTTATCGATCGCCCGTTGGTCGACCATTGCGATAAACTCCACGACCTCGGCCAGGTCGGCGGGGAATGCGTAGATCCAATCATAGCCCTTGATATCGCCCCCGGTCTCGGGGTCCCGATATGCCGAGATATGAACCGGGACGCAGGGCCCCCCGGGGATCGCGGGATAGAGATCCAGGGCGTCGGCCATGTCGAGGATCGTGTGCCCCTCCCCATGCTCGAGCACGAACCGACGAGAGGCGAGATCGTGGGGGTTGTTAATGATGATCATGCCAGGAGCCCCCCGAGCTTCTCGACCGTGACGCATCCGGCCCCCCCGGCCCCGCCTTTATTTGTCCCCGCGGCTGCTCCTCCGTTCGCGCGTACAGATCCAAGGTTTGTATAGTTGGCTCCATACACCACATTCACCGACCCCCCGCCCGAGGAGCCGCCAGAATAGACGAACGATCCATTAGCCGCGACACCATCAGCCGCAATAATCCCGGCGGCTGTGATTAAGATCTCTCCCCGGACTACCAGGAAAATAACCCCCCCTGTCCCGACGAACTGAACTGCTGTTCCCGTCCCCCCGGGGTTCCCAACCCCTCCGGACGATGAGTACGTGGAGGCGATCCTCCCCTGATTTCCACCGGCGCCGCCTGCATCAGAACCGGCCCCTCCGACCGGGGCGGCCCCTGCTGTATCCGTCCAGGCACAACCCCCCCCGGGCCCCCCTGAATATGCCGATCCATTCCCCCCTCTGCCAGAGGTTGGGCTGCCGGTTGTGTTCGTCCCGGCACAACCAGACCCCCCGCCCCCGCAAGCGCGATTTGTCCCGGCGGTCCCCGCTAGCCCCGCCGTAGCTCCCGAGCCCGATCTCGATACGGCGGCCCCCCCGGCCCCGCCTGCCGCCGGGACCGTGCCGATCGACCCGAACGGCACATCGAAAAGGTCCTCTGATATCGTGGTTGTTTTGCCAATCGTGCGGCGGAGGTTGCGGGCCTTCCTGATGACCGGGCTTAAGGGCGTGTCGACTCCAGCGGCCGCGGCCCCAAGGGCGCTCATTGAGATCGTGCCGTCGATCTTCAGGTGCCCATTTACGAAAATATAGAGCCCCTTGCACCGATTCGACGGCGCGAGCGTCACCCCGGCGGGGATATGAAGGGACTTTGGGAAATAGAGGACCTGGGGCGCTGCGTCGTCGGCACAGACCGGATTCATGTGTGCGGCGAAGGTGAGGTATCGGGTCGGGTCCCCGAAGGTCTTAGATCCCCACCCCTCGAGGTCCTCCTCGACGAGCTCATAGGCGACCGAGCCGCCCTTCATCCCGCCGAAGCCCATCAGTAGTCCCCCCCCAGAGCGGTCACGGCCCACCCGGTCGCCACGGCCGTACCCAGGCAGACGAGGATCTTATACCCTGCCGGGAGGTTGATCCCGAGGAGGACCTCGACCTCTTGCAGGGCGGTGGCCTCGGCGATCGCGGTCACAGGTAACGCGACCTCCTTATAGAGGGAGTTGTTCGCGGCCGTCGTGTTCGCGGACCCGTTGTTCAGGAAGACCCTGAGCACGCTCGCCACGTTATCCCCGAGCGATACCGCTTTTACGCTCTCGACATAACCCCCGCTCGCCCCCGCTTCGAATACCTTGAAGATTTCCGTGTCGATGGTTCCGGTTCCGTCGTGATTTTTCGAGGCGGTCGCGTTCACTGCCGTTAGGGTTGCCCATGCGGTTTTAGGGGTGGTTACAAACTGCGGTTCTGCGGCCATATTAGAGGGCTCCTATCGTTTCGGCCAGGTAGAGTTTAGACCCGGCGGACTTGCTCGCGGTGATGATGTTCGCTTTCATGGTTGCATAGTGCTCCTCGGTCCAGGCGACCAGGACGACCGAACCTGCGGACCACGCTCGGGCGGTCCCCTGCCGAGCTCGAGCGGCGACCGTGACTTCGGTCCCTACGTACGATGTCGCCAGCATGGTCTCGAAGTGGGTTCGATCGCAGATGGTGATGAGCATCGGGGGCACCAGTCCGGAGCCGGCCGTGATGTCGAATGTGAGTTGGCTGTCATTGATATCGTCCACCAGCGCAACCTCCGGAGACCCGGGGACCAGATCGTACATCGTGTCGAGCGGCATCAGGTCACCCTCGTTTCCGTCGACCGCACGGTGAAGAGGATATTCTCCCCATTCTCGACGTTTTTGGCAGCCGCCCAGGCGTGCCGGAGATACATCGTACCATTTGTGAGTGCGTTGAAGATCGCGAGCTCGAGGATCGCCAGGTCCCCCGTGAAGCTGAAGACGCAGGACCAGACGCTCTTATAATCCGCTTCGTAGCCGCAGGTCGCTGCTTTTCGCTGTCCGCCGTTCGTCGTGATCTCGGCGCCGAGCGCGGTCTGATCCTCCGCCGGCGTCGTCCCCGAGGTCCCCAGAGCCATCCACATGAACGGAGCGGTCGAGATCCCGTTGATGAGCTTCGCCCGTTCGACAAGGCCGGCGTTCGTGATCATCGTGCCGGCTGCCATCAGGAGGCCTCCGCGTCGTCTTCGACGATCTCCTCGTGGACGTCGACCCCGCGATCCTTCTCCTTTCCATCCTTGTCATAGTGGACCCATTCCACTTCCGTACGCTTGAGAATTTTAGCCATGTTTACCTCGTGTCGCTGATGAATTCGATCTCATATCTCGCCGAATCGAGCCCCCAATTTGAGGGGACCAGGTCGGCGATCGAACAGTTGGCATAGGTGCCGGCGATCCCGTGGAGGTCCGGATCCTCGAGGATGACCAGGGGGTATTTCCCGCCGATCATGCCTCGGAGTGTCGAGATATGCCCGGGCTCCTCGGTTATGCAGGAAAACCGAAACGTCGGGTGAATCTCGGCCGAGGTCCTCGTCCCGCGCTTCTGCGAAAGGAGGACCTCCGAGGAGGTGAGGATCCCAAAGTCCCCGCTGATGTACTCGGCCTGCTGCAGGCTGACCGATCCGAAGGTGACCGAAAAAGAGGGAGGCATTAGATCGGCCTCCCCCGGGTCCCGCCCCGCCTGAGGTGGTCGTTCGCTTCCGCGGCCCGGACCCGGGCCATGAGCCGATCGAAGTCGACCTCTTCACGGATCACGGCGTTGGGGAAGTACTGGACGTCCCCGCGGCCTCCGAGCGCTCCTGACTTGATCAGGTCCTTAAGTTCCCTCAACTCGGCGAGGAGGCCCCCGTCATACTCGGCGGTCTGAGCCCTCGAGAGGACCCGCTCGCCCGTCTGGAGCCAGGCCAGGCCTTCGGACCGGCCCCCGGGCGCGTCGTAGATCCCGCCCCCGTGCTTATAGCCCTTCGACTTTGCGATCGCGAGCTGTTTTTGGTACTCTTCCTTCCAGGCGTCGAGGTCTCGACCGTACCGGAGCTGATCCTCTCGGTTATCGGCGTAACTTTTCGGGTTTGGTTGAGGCCCCGTTGCTCGTAGGGCGTACTCTGCAGCCGACATTCCCGGCGAGGTCGGCGGGACGTACGTATCCCCGGATCCGGATGGCGGCGTCGTTGGCGGCGTCGAGGTCGTCGGCGGGGTTACCGTCTGGCCCCCAAGCCAACTAATAAATGATGACCAGGCGCTTTTAAGCCCGTTTAAGGCCCCCGTGAATGTCCCGGTTACCTTCGCCATCGCCCCGCTAACGGCCGAATTAATCGCCGAAAACCCGGATGATACCGTCCCGGATATCGCCGACCAGATAGAGTTAGCTGCCGAAACGAACCCTGATTTAGCCGAATCGATCGCCCCCTTAACGTTATTGAGAGCGGAAGATACCGAGCTCTTTATCGTCGCCCAAGCTCCCGATACCCCGGCGTTTATCGCCGTCCAGATCGCTCCGACGGTTGAAACAAAAGCCGATTGGGTCGCCCCGATCGCGGCTTTAACAGCGTCGACGGCAGTACTTACCGACCCCTTGATCGTTGACCAGGCGCCGGCGACGGCTGAATTTATCGCCGTCCAGATCGCTCCGACGGTTGAAACAAAAGCCGATTGAGTGCCCGCTATCGCGGCTTTAACTCCGTCGACGGCAGTACTTACCGACTCCTTGATCGTCGACCAGGCGCCGGCGACGGCTGAATTTATCGCAGTCCAAATGGCTCCAACCGCTGAAACGAACCCCTCAAGGAACGTCCCGATATGCGTTATGACCGCTTGAAGGGCAGTACCAACGGCGGATTTAACGGTCTCCCAGGCGCCCGATACAGCATCCTTGATCGCCGTCCAGATCGCTCCGACGGTCGACACAAAAGCCGATTGGGTCGCCCCGATCGCGGCTTTAACTCCGTCGACGGCAGTACTTACCGACTCCTTGATCGTCGACCAGGCGCCCGATACAGCATCCTTGATCGCCGTCCAAATGGCTCCGACGGCGTCGACAAAGCTCTGTTTAACCCCGGCGATGACGGCCAAAACCGCCCCTAGAGCGGTTGATACGGCCCCGCTGACGAGCTCCCAGGCGCCCGATACAGCATCCTTGATCGCGGTCCATATGAGGCCCATCGCCCCGGTATATACCGAAATATAGGACTTGATCAGCCAGATCAGACCGTCAAGGGCCAGGCCTAGAGCCTTGCCGATGAGATCCCAGGCCCCGGCTACAGCATCCTTGATCGCCGTCCAGATCCCGCCGATTATGCCGACGATATCGAAGCCTCCCCCGCTCTTACCTGAGAAGAGGCCCGCGATCCACTCCCACGCGGCGCCGATCGTGCTCTTAATCGTCGTCCAGGCGGTTCCGATCGCGGCCTGGATCCCGGGCCAAATGTCGACCAGGATCCCGAGCCCCTTCTCAACGGCCGGCCCGAAGGTCTGGAGAAGCCAGCCGCCGATCGCCTGCAGCACGCCCCAGGTCTGTTGGATGTTGCTGATCAGCCTGCCGACCAGGAAGCCGGCGATCTCCTTCAGGATCCCGAAAAGGGCCTTGATGGCAGGCCCGAAGGTCTGACCGATCCACGTTGCCGCGGCCTGAATGGCCGGGCCGAGGACCTCGCCGATCGCGGCTCCGGTCTTTCCGATCCACTCCCCCAGGCCCTTGAAGGCCCCGAGGATGTCCTCGATCGGGCCTTTGCCCGTGTCCATGACTCCGAAGAGCTCGCCGATGTAGCCGATCACCCCATCGAGGATCGGGCCAAACGTCTTTCCGAGGAAATCGCCGATCCCCGCGAATATCTCGCCGAACCATTTGAGGGTCGGCTCGATAAAGTGAAATTTACTATCGAGCAACAGGATCCCGGCCCCGATCGCGGCGATCGCCAGGATCGCGATCCCGATCGGCCCGGTCGCAAAGGTGAGGAGACCGGCCCCGGCCCCCTTGAGGGCGCCCATCAGGCCCCCCCCTCCGGAGAGGGCTTCTGATGCTTTGCCGAGCCCGGGGATCAGGTTCTTCGCGGTCTCGCTGCCGAGGAGGCCGGCGGCGCTCGATACGCCAGCCATCGCGGGGCCGACGGCTAGGGCGGCGGTCGCGACCCCCTCAAACGGCTTGAGAGTGTCCCCTAACGACTGCTTAACCTTCTCGAGCTCGAACCCGAGTTGATCCATTACCCCGAAGCTGGAGTTTTGAGCTTCGGCGAACCTGGCCGCGGCTCCCTCTGAATTCTTGAGCTCCCCCGAGTACTTCGCGACCTCTTCCGCTGTCATCCCGAGGGCCTTGTAGAGCCCATCGGTCGACCCCCCGGACGCGGCGACGGCCTCGGCGAATCGTGAGGTTGCCTCACGCCCCTGAATGCCCCGATCGGCGAAGCTCATCATGATTGCCTCGACGTCCTCGAGGCCGACCCCCATCTCGCCGAGGTCCGGGCCTACCTTGGTCATAATTTTAGAAAATTCGCCGATATCGACGTTGCTTTTCCTAAACATCGTAGCGAGGCCGTCGACCTGGCCGGGCGCCTCCTCAAGCGGGATCCCCAGGGCCTTGAACGCGGGGACCATCTGATCCGTCAGTGTGTCGGCGTTCTGGCCCGTCGCGTCGGCCAGGGTGTCGAAGGCCGAGGCGGTCTTCCCCATGCTGTCGACGTTGGTCATTCCCGCCCGGGCCAGAACGTCGAGGGTTGCGGCGACCTCTTCGATCGGCGAGTCAACACTCTGCAGGCCCCGGGCCAGGTCCTTAACCGAGGTCTCCGAGACCCCCATCGACAGGGCGGTCGTCTTAAAAGAGGCGTCCATCGCGCGGTTATTGTCAATGAGACCCGTCGCGACGACTCCGATCCCGGTCAGGGCCGCACCGGCGGCCATTGCGGCCGGGGCCAGGTCCTTAAGCTTCTGACCCGTCCCGGTCGTTTTCTTCCCCGCGTCCTCTAGCGGGGCGCTCATCTCGTCTTTTAACTTGAGCGTGACGAATAGCTCCGCCAGCGCTCCCCCGACCCCCATTTAGCGTTTCCCCTCCTTCTCATGCATTGAGTTCCATGCGGATCTCAGGTATTCGATCTCCTCGTCGGAGCACGATACGAGATCATGGGGAAACTTTCCGAGGTACGCGCACAGCTGCAGGAGCCCCCGGCCGTCCGGACTGTTTCCGAAAGTTCTTACTGGCCTGGAGGCGCTCGACGGCCTCCTCGGTCACGGCCTTTACGAGACCAAACAGGGTCTCCGTCTTGAAGTGTCCGGCCTTCCAGAACTCAGCGTCGAGGCTCTCGTCGACACAGAGCCGGCCGAGGATCTCGGCGGTCGTCTGCATGATCGCCTCGTACTCGGCGACGGTCTTTGTTTCCTCGAGCCGGATCTGCATGGTCGAGAGATAATCGACCTCGGCCATAACCGGGATCTGCAGCTCGACCTCGAGCGGCTCCTCGTCTTCCGGGTCGGAGAGGTCGACGATGATCGTCTGCTGCCGGACGGCCTGCCGAGTCAGCCGATCCGCAACTGTCATGCCCTCGATCCGGGCGTCGGCGAGCTCGGCAGCTTTGGCCGCAACCTTCCCAGAAAGGGAGGGGTCTTCTATGACCTTTCCCCGGCTCATGCGAGCTTCGCCTCGACGAAGTAGTCGACATCGAACGACATCGACCGCGAATAGTGATCCTCGGTCGGGAAGTCTGAATCGACGGTGTTGGCCGTGGCGCCGACCAGGAACCACTTATACAGGGGGACCCCGGCCGAAGACTTCCGGATCCCGATGAGGGCGCCGATCGTGTTCATGCCGTTGTATTTGTTGGTCCATTTCTCCTTCCCGGTCGTGGGCGAGCCGGCGATCCGGTCCCCGAGGCACTGGCCGATGAAGGCCTGGTTATAGTGCATCTCCTTCATGCTCGCCGAGTTGGAGACCGTGCCGGCCGACTTGACTTTGTTCGCCTGGCCGTTCACGGCGGCCTCGAGGGTGGACCCGCTCGAGGAGCACGAAACGTCCTGAGACGCGGCGACCTGGATCAGGTCCACATCGTCGGCGGTTACGTAGTCGATCACGACGACGTCCCCCTCGGTGATCCCTGCATAGGTTACATGCGTGGTCCCGGTTGCGTCGGTCGCGTCGGTCGTGTTGTCTCCGTTGCATTCGCGGAATGCTGCGACGACCCCATCGACGGTCCCGGTTACGGAACAGTATTCAGCGGTCTTTGCGAGCGCGATCCCGGCCGTGACCTGTGCGGCCGAGACCGTGACCTCTTCAGATGCGGATGCCGCTCCGGCGTACCAGCTCACTTCCTTTCCCTTCGGGATATCGATCCCTTTCACATCTACCATAATTTCACGTCCTAAACTCGATGAGCACGTCGACCGGGATCTGATAGTATCCCGATCCGGGCTCGGTTAGCCTCGGGCCAGGCTCGGCCCGAGATTTCACAACGCTGTACACGGCCCCCCCGAAGCTCGACCAGGCGGCCGGCTCGCTCCCGAGCTGCGGCTTGTGGAACAGAGCCTCGATCGCTGCGGCCAGGGCCTCAACGATGGCCGGGGATCGTCCCCCGTTTACGGTCGGCGGATTATCGTAGGCGGAGACCTGGATCCGGGCGAATCGGTCCCCCGGGACCTTCGGATCCGGGAGGTCCGAGACCTTCGAGATTCGGATCGCGGGGAACTGCCGGCCCTCGAGGGGGAGGGCGTCGAAGTACACCCGGGCGCCGACGATGGTGGCGACGGTCGGATCGGCCTTGAGGCGGACCTCGACGGCGCTATCGATCGCGCTCACATCAACCGCCTCCGGAGGACGTCCTCGAGGGCCTTGATCACGACCTGCGGGATCTGCTCCCGGGTCTTATCCAGGGCCGGCCGGACGTGGGGGTGAGGGTGCGATCCCATCGTAAAGACCCGCTCTCCGTCCTCGTTGATGTAGGCCCATCCTCCCTTTCGGCCGTCCCCGTTCTCGGCGTGGATCCCGGTCCCGTACTCGACGAAAACGGCGTATGTCTTGTTCGTCCCGGTCGTGATGACGACGAGATCCCCCTCCCGGGTCGCCTCGGTCGTATAGGAGTTCATGAGCTCCCCGGTCCGGACCGGGGCCCCCTCCTTGATGGCCCCCTCGAGGACCAGCATCCCCTTTGTTCCGGCCGTCTCGAGCTCGGCCGAGACGTCGGCCCCGATCTCTCGGAGCTTCCGGGCCAGCTCGTCGAAGCCCTTGATCTCGACGTCGGCGCTCATGGCCGGCCCCCGATGACGCCATGGAGGAGGGAGCCGATCCATCCGGCGACGGTCCCGGCGACCATGCCGATCGCGACCAGTTTACCTTTCAGGTATGCCAGGCTTCGGCCGATGGCCTCGATCTTCTCCTCGAGCGTCCCGACCTTCTTCTCGAGGTCCTGGACGGACTTACAGGGGCACCCCTTGACGAGGGCCTTAATCTCCTCCATGTCGGCCTCTATGCGCTCGACGATCGCGGCGGTCGATACGATCATGTCGTAATGCGCCCCGTCGATCTCGAAGACCTGCGGCGGCGTCATGGCCCCCGGGCCCCCTCGATGTCGGCGCGGAAGTGGTCCAAAACCCGGGTATAGACCGGCGTGATCTTCAGGATCTTGAAGTGCCGGGTATAGCCCGGGCTGAGGCCCTCGAGGATCTGGCCCTCTGCGAGGCTGACGTTGGCCGGATAGATCAGGGTCGGGAGGGTTTCGACCAGGTCCCCCGACTCGAGGCGGCGCATACCCCCTTTCGGCCGGCTGAAGGTGCAGGCGAAGAGAGTATAGGTCGGGACCGATCCCCGCTTACCATAGGCGTCCGCCGTCCCGGTCGGAGTCTCCCCCGTCCGGACCCGGGCCTGATGGATGAAACGGGCGTCGATCGTGCTCATGCTCCCTCAAGGTCGGTAAAGGTCGGGAGCCGGACCTCGTCGAGGGCCAGGCCCGTGATCGTTGCGTCCGCCCGAACGATCCCCTCATCGGCCAGGTCGGCCGGCGCGGCGAACTGCTCGAGCAGGGCGCGATATTGGACCAGATAGGAGGTCTGGCCCGGGTCCTTTGCATACGACCAATCCCCGCCCCGGTTCTCGCTCTTCATCTCGAGATCGCCCTGTTTGTCCGCGGCGGCCAGGTGACAGACCATGAGGGCCGCGGCGCGATCGTAGGTTGCCGAGCCGAGCCCGGGATCCTCTCGCTCGAGGACCTCGAGGGCGAGGGGGAGATAGTAGGCCAGGCCTTCGGCGTCGAGCGTGATCCGGCTCCCGGACACTCGCGCGATCGTCGCGGCGGTAACCGTCATGCCTCCCCCTGTGCGGCCCGCTCCTGAATCAGGGACGGGGCCACCTCGAGCACTGAGGCGCCCCGGGCGAGGATTGGATACGAACAGAGGCCCGGGTATGGCTCGCCCATCGCCGAGAGGCTGAGGGCGAGATACTGGAGGGCTCCCGAGTCCCGATCATGCGTCGTGATCAACGGCGTCGAGAGCGGCCGGTCGACGAGGACCTCGCGATCGTTCACCGATATCACGGCAAAGGGGGCGGTCCGGACCATCTCGATCCGGCCCCGGCCGTCCTGGAACCAGTTATCCGGGTTGATCTGAGAGGGTGAGAACTCGAACCGGGCCCGCTCGGCGAAGAGGCCGGCGAGGAGAGCATTGGAGACCTCGGAATAGTTGTTGTCGAAATTGACCAGGCACACCCCATACCGGAGGATCGGCTCGAGGAGAGCCCGGCGGCCGGCCTGCTTCTCGTGCTGCAGGTAGACCCGATCGATCACCTCCCAGAGGATCTTAGCGTTTCCCTCGAGGTTCGCGATCCACGAGTCCGGGACGGCGATCGACTTCGCGACATACCGAAGGGGCTTCTTGATCAGCCAGTGAAAGGCGAGCGTGTCCGGGCTTGCGCTCTCCCATTCGGCGGTTGAATTGAGGGGACCGATCCCCTCGAACTCGTCCCGCTGCATGAGCCGGAGCCGGAGCCGTCTTAACCATCCGCCGAGCATCGCCCCGATCCCTCCGAATCAGGCGATCACGGCCGTGAGCTGATAGACTGCCTTGTTGAGCCCCGCGTCTGTCTTGAAGATCGGGGCCTTGACCTGGCGGAAAACGTCCATCTGATAGATCTTCGCTCCCTCGTTCGGTGCGTCCCATTCGCGGACCTTAACCGGCCCGTTGCCGATGACGGCGCCCATACCGGCCGCCGATCCGACGGTGACGGTCTTCGCGGTCGCGTTGTCGTCGACGAAGATCGGGAGGTTGAAGACCGGGACCGTACCGACCGCGCCCTCGAGGACCTGGGGGGCACCCGTGCCGAGCGAGAGGATCGCGTTGGTATTCAGATAGGCCTCGTGGACGGCCGACGGCATGACGCAGAAGTCCGCCTTGAAGGGGCGGATCGCGGCGACGGCCTTAGCGAAGTCCCGGATGGGCGAATTGGTGACGGTCGACCAGACCCCGGCCGCGGCGCCCGTCTGCGGGGTCGTCTGCAGGGCGGTGACACACTTCTTATCGAGGATGCCCGCGAGCTCGGCCGCGGTCGCGACCTTCTGCAGGGCGAGCGGATCGCCCTTCTTCGACTTGAACCCGGCCTCATCCGAGGCTGCGAGCTTCACCCGATCCTTCTTGAGGGAGAAATCGACGTTGAAGAACTCCCCGCCCTTGATCTCGGTCGTCTCGAACTCCTCGACATCCTCGCTGATGGTGCCTGGCTTCTGAATCGGTACCGTGGTCGTGAGCTCGGGGACAGGCACGACGTTGAAGAGCCGGGAGATCCCGCTCATCGCGTTCGCCTGCGTGAGCACATCCATGACGATGTTTTTCGCGTCGAGCGATCCGGAGATGCTCGCCGCCGTTATGATGCCTTTTCCCATGATCTAGGCCCCCTGGCCGATGAATACAGTCCCGGTACCATCTCCGGCGATCGCTTCCAGGGCGATCCCGACGTTCTCGCCGACCGCACCGTGATCCGAGAGCATGACCGTACCCCCGGTGTAGCTCATGACTCGAGCCCCGAGCGGGATCGCGGTCGTGCTGCCGTTCTTCACGTCGACCGGGCCGATCAGGACGACCCGCCCCGTTTCGGTGTCCCCGCCAGCGTCGAGGGCGACCCCGAAAGAGCCCTTATCCTGGTCGGCGGTCGGGTCCCACTTGCCGTCACTCTCGAGATGGACGACGTCCCCGATCGCGACCGTTGCCCCGAAGGTAACGACCTTGACGGTCAGGCCCTCGCCCCGGATCTCTCCGGCCGCCATCAGTCAGCCCCCCCGAAGTCGATCGACGGGATCCCGAGGTCGCCGAGGATCTCCTCGTCCGTCTTCATCGGGGCCGGGCCGTTGTAGTTGCCCGCCGTGGCTCCCTCGGCCTGGCGCGCGGGGCTCTTCCGGCCGAGGTTCTCGTTCGCGACCTTGAGCGCAAACCCGACGGGGTTGGCGTCGAACTCGGCCCGGAGCTTCTTCTCGTCTTCAGGCTTGTGCGTCGCTCCCTTGGGCATGAGGTTCTTTACCTCGGCCCACTGTGCTTCATGGGTCTCGGCGGCCTCCTTCTCGGCCTTCTCGGCCTCGGCCTTCTCGTACTCGGCGAGCTTGGCCTTAGCCTCGGTCGCCTCCTTCTCGGCCGTCTCCCTGGCCAGGCGCTCGGCCTCGAGGCGCTTGAGGGTCTCGGGGTCCGGGGTCGCGGCCGGCGAGGCCGTGTTCGTATGCGCTGCAGGGGCGGCCGGCCCGCGCTCGAGGGCGGCCAGGATCCGGTTAAGGATCCCCTTGGTTTCGGTGTCGTCTGCCATTGCTTTCTCTCCCGTGTTCAGGAACATAGTCCGCGGATCGTTGGGCGGGATCCCCTTCCGGAGGTCGAATAAGAGGACGTGCGAGGGCTCGATCCGGCCGGCGATGTGGCCGGACGGAAACGTAAACGAATCAAACCCGGTTGATATACCGAGGTTGTTGTTCGCGTGGAGCTGCTGGACCTCCGGATCCTCGAAAATTAACTGAGAGGAAAGGCGCGGGGTCCCGGCGGTCGAGATGGTCGACCCTTGCAGGCGCCCGGCCAGGCGTCCCCCGACCCGGGCGAGCTCGGCCTCGAGGTTCTCCCGGAGGGCCCGGGTATTCGGGTGGACCGGCTCCCCGGGAACGAAGACCATCGGGACCTCGTCCCATGCGGTTTCCGTCCCCGTGAAGTTCCGGATCCCGAGAAACGTCTTACCCCCTGCTACCCACGGCAGAGGGGAGGGGAGCCACTGATCCAGGCCCTGGAGGATCGCCTCGTGAGCGTCTGCGGGGACCGGGGTGGCCGTGCCGAACGTGGCGGTATTCTTTACCTCCGCTCGGCGGCCGACCGCGTCCCAAGCGATCTCAGAACTGCATCCCTCACGGTCTCCCGCGTCTCGGCACTTTCCATAAAAGGCCTCATTGAACGCGTCGACGTAGACCTCGAGGGCTTCGGGCGGGAGGGCGTCCCGCACCTCATCCGGGAGATCGTCCGCTGATGCGTAGGGCATGAGTAAAGCGGTCGGCCGGAGTTGGTTTATAAATCAATTTTATTGTGACAAGATCAGGGAAAATTGCAGATTTGCAGAAGAGAAATATAAAAGATTATTATTTCGTGCTCTTCGGTTTTTTCATCATGGCCGAGAGGGCGCGCTCGAGGACCTGGTTTAGGTCGAGGCCCCGGGCCGCGGCCTGGTCGTATAGGGGCTTGGGGACCTTGACGACCTTCGCGACCAGGGCCTCGGGATCGGTCGTCCCGAAGGCCTGGACCGCACCCCGGGAGCGGTTCCCCCCGTTGTCCTCGGGATAGAGCCGGCCGAGGTCCCGGGCGATCTGAGCCCATGAGATTTCCCGGGCATGAGCCCGAATATAGGCCTCTTCTCGGGGCGAGAAGTCCCGGCGGCCCCGGGGCCCGTCGGCCCTCATTGGGCCCACCACCGGGAGCGGAAGAGGAGATAGGTCCCCGCTCCGAAGAATGCGATCGCGATCGCGTCCGCCAGGCAGAGGAGGGCGAAAAGTTCCGGGGTCATTCGCGGATCATCTCCGGATCCTCGACGACCGGGGCGAGGCCATGCCTGCAGTTTGGATGAATCGGGATCCACGGCGCACCATCGATCGGGTACACCTCATCGACGACCAGGCCGCACTCGTCGCAGGTGAGATCGTCATCCGGCCCGGTGACCCGCACCTTTTCGATCCCGGCTTTCAGGTAACGATTAAAGGCGGCGTCGTTCCGGATCCCGGACATTTCGGTTCTGGCGACGGTCGCGGCATGGGATTTCCTCTCGTCGAAGAGGTCCTTAAGCTGGTCGGCCAGGCTCCCGGGCTGGTAGCCCTCGGGCCCCTCCTTCGCTCCGAGGCCCTGGCCGTTCTGGATCGTCTGCTCGATCAGCTCGGTCAACTTGTCCCGGGTCGCCTTGGTCGAGTCCTCGAGCCAGGGCACGAACTCGCGCGAGACCTGGCCGGCCTCGTCGGTCACCGTGCAGATGGATCCGCCCTTGGCGACGTTCGCGGCGTACTCCTTCATGAGACCGAGGGCGGCCTTATCGACCAGGTCCCACGAGACCCGGCCGGCGATCGCCATCTGAGCGGCGGCGTCCCCTGCGATCGCGGCGTCGGCGCCGTGCTTGACGAGGACCTCCCCGATCTCCTCCTGCATCGCGGCGAGGGCCTCGTCGATCGTCTGCTGTACGCTCTTCGGGATCCGCTTCGGGAGGTCGTCGGCCATCTAGGCCTCCCCCTCGAGCTCAGCCAGGCGGGCCCGGGCCGGGTCGGCGTACTCGGGGGCTCGCTCGATGCCGATAAACTCCATGCCCTCGAGGAGGGCGGCGGCTCCCGTCGTGCCGGACCCGGCGAAGGGGTCGAGGACCAGCCCCCCGGAGGGACAGACGACCCGGAGGATCGGGCGCATGAGGTCGACCGGTTTTTCTGTCGGGTGGACGGCCGAGGAGCTTAGGCGCTTTACGGTCAGGACGTTTCCGATCGAATGGCTATAGGCCTTTCCTGTTCCAACCGAGGCGACGATCGCTAATTCGTGCTGATTCCTGAAGGCCGGCCCCATCCCGAAATTGACCTTATCCCATACCAGCATCCCCGATACTCGGAGGTTTGCCGACTCGATCACCCCATACAGGGCGGGGTATTGCCGCCAGTCGACGAAGACCACAAGCCAGCCCCCCGGCTTCAGGAGTCGGCGGGCCTCGAGGGCGACTGCCCGCATGAGCCAGGTATACCCCGGCGCCGTCATGAGGTCGGAGTCGATGGGGGCGTCGTTCCACTTTTTCCCCGGGGACATGCCCCCCCGGGTCGCCATGTCGGCCGACCGGCGGGCCCCTGAGCAGTACGGGGGGTCAGTCACGATCGCGTCTATGGTCCCCGCCTCCATGCCCCGCATGATATCGAGACAGTCCCCGGTGATGATCTGAGCGCTCATCTATGCGATCCCCTCGGCCTCGAGCGCTGCCAGGATCTTATTTCGCGCCCTGGTCGTGATGGCCTCGAGCTCGGCCTCGGTCCGGTCGACGATCTTGGCCGGAGCCTTTGCCCGGCCGACGTTCCCCACGGGGGCCGGGACCGGGGCGGCCAGGGCGGCCCGGGCTGCATACTCGGCCCGGAGCTCGGCCTCCTTCTCCTCGTCGAGGGGCTCGAGATGGTAGAGCCGGCGCCGTTCGTTCAAGGTCGAGGACTCGGTCGTAAAGCTCGACTCGGCGATCTTCATCTCGAGCTCTCGCTCGTCGAACTGGAGATCCGGGAGCTCGACGATCACAGAGTAGCCCTTGAGGTCGTTCGCCTCGAGGACGATCAGGAAGAGGCCGGCGAAGAAGTCCTCTATCCATGCCTGGATCCCGCGCGTATAATTCGCGAGGAGCTCTTTCTCCGGGGCCGCGGACCCGCCGATCGTCTGGCCGTCCTTCGAGATGTAGGCGGCCGGGCTGAAGTGGTCCGTGATCATCGCATTGAGGGCGGCGATCGTCTCGAGGTTGTCCGCCGTGTCGGTGATGTGCGGATCGATCAGCTCCATATTATCCCGGAGCACGAAGCCGGTATTTTTGCCCCAGTTTCGCATGAACTCTTTCGCGTACTCGACATCGCCCTTTACCTTCCCCCCGAGCTGGGCCCGGGTCCGGGCGCCGTGGATCTTCACGAAGAGCAGGGGGGAGCCGGTCCTGTGGCACTTCTGCATCTGAGCGGCCCACAGGTAATCGAGCATGGCGAAGACCGATACGATCGACATGACCGTCGGCCGGCTCCCGAGCTCGGGCCGGATCGGGTCCTGCATGACGAGGACGTTTTCGATCCGCTTGGGCGGCTCCCCCTCCTTTTGGACCTGCCAGTATTGGATCTCGCCCTCCTCGGTCTGGACGATCCCCGGGAGCAGGTCGGCTTTCGCCCTGAAATCCCCCTCGGGGGCGGTTGCGAAGTTCCCCGGGTGGAGGTATCGGAGCTCCGTAAGGCGCCATTCGTTCTCGACCTTGGCGATCGTGGGGGAGTAGAGGGCCGGCCCATACCAGAATGTCGAGTGCCACCCCTGGATCATCCGGTAATAGGCGGCGACCGCGGGGTCTTTCGCCATCGCCGTGATCCATGCGGAGAGCTCGGGGTCCTCTTCGCCCTTCTCGTCGACAACCTGATACCGGGCCGGGCCGGTAAAGATTAAATTCCGCTGTTTCTGCGTCGCTCCGTCCCCGTATGGCCCATCGGCGACCTTCCTGAGCTTTTCGACGGTGATCGGCGTCTCCGACCAGGTTACCCCGGTTGATGCTACCCAAACGACCCCTTCCGCCTCGCGGGCGGGCGATCCGGGCTTCTGCTGCTGTTTTCGTGCCATGATAAAACCCTACAGTCCGGGAATTGTGGTGTAGTCTCCCCCGAAGTCTGGGATCTCGCTGCTGTCGTCATAGACCGGATCAGGGACGGGCTCGATCCCTAAGCCGAATTTTTGCTGAATCAAGTACGCATAGGCCGCGACGTCGACCTGGTCATCGTGAGCGGCCCCGGGGAAGTTCACGAGCTCGAGCTCGTAGTCGACGAGCCACGGGGCCCCGGCCAGGTGATAGACGCAGCCGGCCTCGTACCGGGCGGCCATCGGCAGGGCGCGGGTGAACTTGTCCGTATCCGGCTTCAGCTCGACGACCGGGAGCCCGTCCCGCTCGAGCTGCTGGAAAAGAGTGAGGCCGGTATTTCTCGCTTCGACGCCCTGCAAGGCCGGCCGCCAGCGGGCATACCCCTGATGGAAGAGGGCGGGCTGGTCGGGCCCCTCGAGCCGGCGGCGGAGGATGTCGAGGAGAAGAAGATCCTGCGAAGGTGTGACGGCCCACGTTCCGAGGACGAAATAATCGGCGCTCGATTTGGTCGAGCCGGCCGGGTCGCAGGTCTGAAAGACCACACAGTCGGCGGCCCGGACCCGGCGATCGCCCGCGGGGGTGTGGAGGACGTGATCGCTCCCGTCGTGATCGAGGTAGCGGAACCATTCTCGTTTGAAGAGGCCTCCTCCGGCCGGCGCCGGTGCCTGCTGGTACAGGGCCGACCAAGGATAGGTGCCGAGCGTGATCTTCATCGCGGCCAGACGGGAGGCGGGGAACTTCTCAGGCCAGAGCGGCTCTCCCTCTCGACGGGGATCGCGCGGGTCGCGGGGCCCCTCGGCCAGGGCCGGGAGGCATATGATCTCCCACTTCTCCCCATCCTCCTTTTCAGCGGCCTTGATGAGCCGGCCGGCGAGGTCGTCCTCATGCCATCGGGTCATTGTCAGGAGGATACGCGAGTCGGCCTCCTCGAGTCGCGTATAGAGTGTGGTCGTGTACCACTCCCAGACCTTGGATCGATACGTCGGGCTCGCTGCCTCCTCCTGATTTTTCACCGGGTCATCGATGATGCCGAAGTCGGCGCCCATGCCGGTGATCCCGCCCCCGACCCCGGCCGAGCGATACACGCCCGTATGCCCGACGACCTCGAAGATATCGGAGTTCCGGAGATACGCCCCCTGTGCCGTCGTGCGGATGTTCGACCCGTAGAGCGTGGTGCTGGGAAAGAGGCGGTGATAGGCGGGGCTATCGATGATCCTCTGTACGTCCCGGTTCATCGAGCTGGCGAGGTCGGCCGAGTACGAGCAGGCGATCACGTTCGCGTCCGGATCCCGGCCGAGGAGATAGGCCGGCAGGCGACGGGAGACGAGCTCGCTCTTACCGTGTCTCGGCGGCATGGACACCATGAGCCGGGTGATATCCCCGGCCACGAAGCGATCGAGGACCTCACAGAGGGCCCGATGATGCCATGACGCCTGATAGTCCGGCTTCGTGTACGTCGTGAAGTCGAGCAGGTGCTCACGGGCCCGCTTGCGGTGCGCCGACATTTCACCCGCGGCGGCCCTGAGGGCTGCTTCAGAGTCCGTTCGCGAGCGCATCGAGCTCCTCGTCCGAGAGTTCCTGAAGCGAGATGATCCGGATCGGCCCTCCGTTCGGGCCGCCATGTTCGAGCCGTGCTGGCGCGTCGGAGCCCTCGAACTTGAGCCGGCGGTCGAGGACCTTTAGCCGTGCGTCCGTGCCCTTTGCCTCGCGCCACAACTGATCGAACTGAGCACGGGCCACGGCTCGGCGGTCCTCGATCGCCTCGGCGTTCTGCTCCCGGAGCAAGACCCGGGCGTCGGCGATATACCGATCAATCGTGCAGAGCTCGACCCCCCACTGATACGAGAGCTCCGGATCGTTTGCGCGCTCGAGGATCTCGTGTCGGTTGGTGATCCCGTCGACGAGCCACCCGGCAACCGTCCGGACCCGGGCCTCTCGCTCGGCCTTTGCCACCCTCTCAACCTCGCGATCGCGGGCCGCGTGTCGGTTCGACTTGCGGATCTCGACCCCGGCCCCGACCAGGAGGTCGCGGATCTCGTTCCGCGGCCGGCGGTATTCGTAGCTGAGAGGGCGCATACCGGCGCCAGCTCGGTACGCCTCGCAGAGCTCCGCGAGCTGGTCCGGGGGGAGGGGGTCGGTCGCCATCAGTCAGACGGGACCGGGGGCTCGGGGTCGGGGGCCTGGCCCGGCTTGCTCGGGGGCGTCGGCAGGTCCTCGAATGTCCACCCGTCGGCCATGATCAGCGCTCCACCAACGTCTTCAGCGTGTCCCCGCCATCTCGGTATGCGGCGATCGTGGCCACTCCAACCCGGCGCTCTTCCTCGGCGGTCTCCGTGCCATCCGCGATCGCGCTCGAGCACGACTGCAGAACCGAGAGCACGGACCCGGCAAAGGTGAGCACTCGAGTTATCTTCGGGCGGTTGACGAAAAGCCCGGTAGCGAACGCCACAGCGCCAACAGCGCCGATATAGAAAAGGTTGGGGTCGATGTCAGACATTACCCCGTTCTCAAATTTGCGACCCTTAAAAGTATTGGATTTGGAGATCAGGGCCGGCCCCGGTACCAGCGGCGGAAGTCCTCGATCGCCGTCGCCATCTTCCGGGCGGCCCGGGTCTTCAAGTTGCACTCTGCCCGGTGGCCGACCCCTCGCAGAGAGAGGGCTACCTTAACCGGCTCGGTCTCGAGGAGGCCAGCGCGGCCGTGGACCTCGAGGACCTCCTCGAGGACCTCGACCCGGCGGGAGACGTCCCGGGCCCGGCGGTCGGGATAGGTCACGAGCTCCCAGGCGCCGAACCGGCGGACCTGGATCCTGAGGATCTCGGCCTGCATGATGAGGGAGGGGGAGAGCTCGGGCCCCGGGATCCTGGGGGCAGAGCTCATCGGCTGGCCCCCTCTATCGTGTGTTCGGCGGGCTCCCACGTGAATGAGCTCGAGTGATACGCAACAGCCCCGCAGTTATCGCATTCGGCATGTGGGGAGGGAGGGCAGCTTGGAGTCTGAGGGGTGCGGGATTGCAGGTGCCCACACGAGGGACACCTGTATGTGTGTTGGGTAATCACGGGCTCGGCCTCCCGATGGTCGGGGCTACGAAGTGGGGCTGGAGGTCAACCGGAAGCCAGGCTATCAGCCGACCATCAGCCCCGGGCGCTGTGGCCCACACAGTCCCATCCGACACCATGATCACTGTACCGCTCTGCAGGTCCTCAGGAATCCAGCAGAAGCGGCTTGGAGCAAGACCCGGGACCTGATACCATACGGATCCATCCTCGCACCAGAGGCGCCCCTGGGGGACCGGGAGGGGGATGTCGGGCGGGATGTATGGGGCCTCGTCGCTGATAACAAATGCCGGGTTGCCACTCATGCGAGATGCCGGCCAGACCTCCATCTCGGGCTTCTCAGCCGCTCGAATGGTGATGCCCGCACCAGACAGTGTATAGCCGAGCCGATCGTATTTGTCGCGCTGCTGTGCGGCGTGTCCGGGGCAGAGATGATAGTCAATGCGGAGCGCCCGGCCGAATGTGATCGCCGGCGACGGGGGGTCGATGAGCGTGAGATCGAGGGAGCCCCCGCGACTGCCGCCCTGGCCGACGAACGATCGCACCTTCGCCGCCTCGCTCGTGAACTGGACCTTCGCCCCGGGCGCCCCGTAGTTGAGGATCATGCCGTAGGTGCTGCCGATGTCCCGGCAGTTCTCGACGACCAGGCTGTTCGGGATCTCGTTCAGCAGGGCGAAGCCGGCGTTCGAGCAGTGTTCCGACCGGCAGCGGCGGACGACGCCCGTCTGGAGATAGTAGCCTGACCGGAATTGCTCCACTGATTGAGCTGAGCATCGTCGGCCGCACCGAGTGGCCAGGCAGTCCTCAAAGAGAATGGCGGTCTGATTCTGCCGGTGCTTGTCCCAACTGCCGTCCAGGTGAAACCCGTCCTGCCAGGCGTCGTCGGCGATGCAGCGGCGGACAGTCAGTCGCGCGATGTCGCCGGCGTCCGGGATGTCGAAGCCGCACGACCAATCACGGGTGCCGGGCGCGCCCTTGCTCCGGTTCTGCGGCTCGAAGCCGCTCCCGGCTGAGAGCGCCCGGCAATCCTCGAAGAGGACGTCGCGGAACTCGCCGCCCTCCTGCGCGCCCTCCAAATTCAAGTTGAACGTGTGGTGGTAGCTCCGCGTCCCGGTGCACCGTCGATAGGTGAGCTTCTCGAGCATCTTCGTCTGCGCGAGGGGCAGCCATGTCATGAACATTCCGGTCGCCGCCGCCTTCGCCCCGTGGTTCAGGTGCGTGGCCCCGTCGAGGCTGTGATCGATCGCGACGTCTTCGACGAGGTAGCGGGAGGCGTAGTTGTAGAGCGTGATATACCCGTTGGCGGAGAAGTTGCGGAGGACGGCCCCGGGCTTGCGGGTGACGATCCGCATCGGGTTCGGTGCGATCAGGTGCGCGCCGTGGCCGTCGAGTATCGACCCCTCCCCGACCTGCTGCAGGCCGGACGGCAGTCGATAGGTCTCGCCGGCAACGAGGTCGACGGTGGTCCCATCACGTTTGAGCTCAGCGAACGCGGCAGCGATGTCCGCGGGCTTGAAGCTCATAGCGTCCCCGGGACACAGTTCTGAGTTCCGGGCTGTGTGTTGTTGGTCGTTGATGTCGGTTTCATGTCGGTTTCCTCGTTTCTCTGATGGTTTCGGATGGTTGAATGGGATCGGGGGGGGGTATCGATCGCAAAAATTCGGAGTTCAATACTCCTCCCGATTGGGCTCTTTCGCGCGATTTGGTGGCTGATTCGGATGGTCAACGGGGTATGGGGGGTATTGGTCTGGCCCTTACACATATGAGAGATTTTTTCCTCCCGCGAAGAGAGTAGACCAATACCCCCCATACCCCCCAAGGGGTTGGAATCGGAGCGCAGTATGATGGGATTTGATTGGAATAGAGGGTAAACCGGGTCCCGAATTTTTGCGATCGATACCCCCCCTACCATCATTTTCGAACCCTCCGTACGGTCCATTGTGCCGCCTTTTGGCTCTTCTTGACCCTCACCAACTTGTATCCGTTCGGAAACGGGCGCCGGTTCCGGTGCCGAAGTGCATACCCGAGCTTCGAGGCGAAGAGGTTCCCCTGCTTCGACCAATACTCGGCAATGTCCGGCGGCACCACCGAGAGAAGTTGGTCATCGAGGGCGACCTGGCCGGACTCCGAGTGAATGTAATCGACCATTCGGGCGATCGTAATCGGCTCGTCCTGCCAGATCTCGTACCAGCGTTCGAGGAAGGCCTCCCAGGCGGGCCCGTCCTCGTCGGCATCATCATAGAGCTCGGAGAGGTTGCCGAGGAAGCCCCAGATCTTCGCGTGGTAGAGGATCCCGCCGATGGTCTCGGCCCACTCATCGAAGCCGCCGGCCTTCGGCAGGCACTTCGGGACGGGCCGGCCTGCCGATATCCAGGCCCGGGCGAGCACGAGGATCGCGAAGAGGATCGCCGCGCGGTTTTCGCGGACCCATGCCTTGAGGTTGGGATGGAGGAATGTGCCCTCGCGCTGCCAGGGCCGGGGGTGCTCGGCGTCCATCCGAATCAGATAGCATCGTCGGGGCAGGTCTCCCCCGAGTTGGATGTTGATGCCGTTCCCGATCCAGACGGTCCGGTGCGGCATCTGGACGTTCTCGGACTTCCCCAGGATCCGGTCCTCGTGAACCTGCGAGGTCAGGAGCGATGCGAGGGCTGCAGAGCCAAACCGCCCCTCGATGTTATCCACGACCATTACCGGCCGACCCGCGATCAGGATCGAGAGAAGCTGCTTGCGCCACTCCCCCTCATCTTCGGGAGCCTTCATCATCGGCGCGTCCCGACCGAGGACGACCTCGGCCACGACCTCGGCGATCAGGCTTGCCCCGGTCCCGGCCGCGGGCTTGTCGAAGAGCGCCATCGGCACGGGCGCTCGGATCATCGATCGGATCACGGTCGTTACGAGGCAGGCGATCGTGTTGGCCCTCGATGCCCCATCGACAAACGGGAAGTCCTGGACCACTTCGAGGAGGAGCTCGCGGGCTGCCGCGACCTGTCGCGGCTGCGGCTCATCAGGGACGCGGGGGATCTCGAGACCCGGGGCGGGGGCGTAATACAGCCCGGTCGCCGGGTCATATCCTGGCCGGTCCAGTACTGAGCCGTCCGGGCGCATGGTCGGCACCTCCACAATACCCCGGAGCGGCGGAAGATCGATTGAAGGGAGCCGGACGAGGTCGCGGACCACGTCAATCGGCGGATGGAGCGGCATCTCCCCGTATTTGAGGAGGCGCACCCACGATGCCGCCCGGTCGAGCTCTCCGCGGACCGCGGCCTCGTCGAGACGCTGGATCGCGGGTCGGCCGTCCTCGTCGGTTACGATCCGGACAATCTCCCCGACCCGGACGAAGAGCCGCCGGGGCTCGTTCGCGAGCTTCAGGGCGTTCAGGGCGTGCTCGGTCATCTTGTGAAGGGTGGAGCCGTTCACGATGATTCTGGTCGCTGCGGCCTTCTGCGCCTTCCTCTCTGCTTCCGTCACCTTCTCGTACTGCGTCCGGAACTGCGCGGTCCCTAGATACTCCTCGAGCTCGGGCCAGGCTATCTCCGGGTGCCTGAGATGGTCGCTCGAGACCAGGAAGCCGTAGCGACCCGCCAGGGTCAGGCGCTCATAGGGGTTGGGGAGCCTTTTGAGCTCATCTCGGACGATATCGGCCGGGGTCATCGCTGCGAGCCGCATCATCTCTGACGCGCTCTCGGCCTCTGTGGCCTCTCTCCTCGCCTCAGCGGCTGCATACTGGGCCTCGACATAGGCCCGCCCCCGGTCGGGGGGGAGGGGGGCGGCCACATCGACCAGGTGATCGATCACGGTCTCGAGAGGGAGGCCCCGATCGATCGCGATCCGGACCTGGCCCGCGAGATACTCCTCGGCCTCTTTCACGTCGATGATGGCACCTCCTCGAGATTGAAGGATCGGGCCATCTCCATGAAGAGAGAGAGCGGGACAACAGCATACGCGGGGGAGCGGTTCCGGGAGAAGACGAGGACCGGGTTAAGCCCGGATTTTCTCGCATTCGATTCGGCCTGTTCCACGGCCTCCCAGACGTTCAGGGATTCGCGCTTTTTACATTCGATGGAGAAGGGGAAGCGGCGTTTTCCGAGCGCGGACAACTTGATGTCCTCGCCAGTCTCGCCCATGATAGCCCCGCGGACGTCGTCGGCCGACAACTCCGGGAAAAAGGCCCGGATGATGGCGACGACCTCCCCCTGAAATTTCCTCCCTTTTGCCTTGCAACTGTTTGGTTTCATCCGGATCCCCCTATCATCATGACTTTTCTGAACCGGACGATCGCCCCTCGGAGGAACTTAACCGTCCCCCCGTCACCGGGCGCCAGGTTGTGCGCTGTCTTCGAGGGGTCCGTGAGGTCCTCTGCTGAAATGTGGGCCAGGCGCCTGGCGTTGGTAGTCACGGTCATGTCTGAAAAACCGGCCGTGAGAGCTTTTTCAGCGAACTCCCAGAGGTCCGGTCGGTGCACAAGAGCCAGGACGGGCACTGGCGGATCGCGTCCGCCAAACGCCTTGGCCAGCTTGTCCCGGTTCCATACCTTCCCGGCGTCCCGGCGTGACTGCGTGACCGCGGCGCGATCGGCCGTCATATCAATTGAATAAAAAATCCGGTATCGCCGGATCGCCGTCGCGGCAAACTTTGCCGATTTTGTATCTCCGTAGATCTCGACCCCAAGAGGGGTACACAGTAACATCGGATCGTGCAGCCGCTCGAGGGATATCCGGGAGAGGATCGTCAGTTCCGACCTGAGGGCCGCCTCCGACGACTTCGCCGCCATTCGGGCCTCGGCATACTTCCAGAGGTCGGGCCGGCCTACTATGGTCTTTGACCGGATCGGCGGGGTCACTCCCTCACCGAACAGGCGAGCCCAGTACGCCCCATAGCGCTCCTCGTAAGGGATAATCAGGTTCCCGCGGCGTATCTCCAGAAGCTCATCCGAAGTGCGGCGCTGAGCCCTTTGGACCCTGGTGCGCTTCGGTCGCGGTGCTTTCGGCGGGCCAGGCTCACGGGTCCTCTTTGGTCGAGGCGCCTTTACTGGCCTCTCCTCGACCTCAGGGGGCGGCAGGTCGAGCGGCAGCCCCGCGTCCCGGCGCCAGTTCCAACAGTGCTCGTCATCCACATCCTCCCCGATATGGCAGGGGCCGAACGAGGGGCAAACGTCGCAGAGGAGATCGGCACTCATGCGATCGCCCCTGTGAGGGAGATCGGGTCATGCGAGAGGCCGAGGACCAGGCTCTTAACCTGCATCAGCGGAGCAGACCAGTACCCAAGGGCCTCCTCGAGACCGGGGCGGAAGACGGCCCGTGGGGCTTCGTCCTGTGTGATGTAGGCCTTGCCGGCTGGCTGCATCTTGTACTCATCATCAATCCGACCGAGGTCGACCATCTGAAGGCCAGGGACGAAGAGGGGGAGGCAACGCTTGGTGACATAGAGGGGGTCACCGAGGCCGAGGACCTCGAGGGCCCCGTATCTCCGGCCGATGGTGGGGGGCGTCATTCCGACCCCAGGACGGGCCCGAGGGGGCACGGTCCGGACCGCCAATAGACTCGACAGGCATGGCCGTCGTATCGGCACCATCCCGATCCACGATCGCCCCGGAAATGGACGCAGTCGAAATATCCGCGGGGGCTCATGCAGCTCTCCTTTTGGCGCGGGCTCGTGCATTGTCCTCGGCGATCTTCTCCTTGTTTTCCTCGTAGTATCGGCGCTGGTTCTCGGCGATCTTCTCCTTGTTTTCCTCTCTGTATCGGCGCTGGATCTCGGCGAGATACTCCTCGAACGGGATCACCGTCGTTCGCTCCTCGGGGCCGGCAGGCCTCATCTGGAGCGGCACCAGGATCCGGCATTCGGACTCGCTCATCGGCCGAACCCCCACACATCATCCAGCGGGCACGCCTTCAGGCCCTGAGCCGGGAGGAGGTCCCCGGTCTTGGTGCAGATGCGACCCGGGCCACCAGGGTTGCCCTTTGCGCTCATGCAGAGATCACAGGGGCTATTCATGCGTTGTCCCCCGGGATCGCGTCTGTCAGAGCCTTGACGCAGTCCTCACAAAGGATTTTTGAAACGAACAGTGTCGAGGTCGCCTTCTGCTTTTGCGTCACCTCGGCCCCGCAGTCCTCGCAGACGGCGCCCGACATCTTGGGGGCGGCCTTGGGCGTTGAGGGGGCGGCAGGTGTCGACGGCGGGGGGACGTGCGTTTCCTTCGTTGTCGGCGCTGCTGCCGGGGCGGCTTTCGCGAACCGGCCCAGGCCCGTATTCGCGGGGGGCTCCGGAGCTCGAGGGGCGGCCGGCATGGCCTCGGGCGGGGTCGAGTCCTTCCCGAGCTTCTGGCAGGTCGCCGGCTTGCGATCGCAGGTGGCGGAGAGGTCGCAGTCGGCGCGGTTGCAAGGCGAGCCGAGCGGGCCCTGTACCGCGGGCGCGAGCTTCCCCTCGGTCGGAGGGATCCCCGGATAGACCGGCGTCCGGACGGGGCCGGCGCCCTCCGGGATCCCGGGGCTCGAGCTCTCCCCCGACCCGAGGACCCGGCGGGCGAACGAATCGATCGCGGTCCGGACCTGGGGGTCCTCGCGGCCGATTCGCTCGAGGGCGGTTTGGAGGGTGACGACCAGGCCCTCGAGGTCGGCCTCGTCCCGGATCGCTCCGGAGAGCTCGACCTTGATATTTTCGTATGATCCGATGTTGATGGTCCCCCCGAGGGTCAGGGAGCCGCCATAGATGAGGCTCACGTGAGCGCCCCCCGGTCAGCCTGATAATAGATCGGGATGGTCGAGTCCCCGGGAGCGGCCAGGCGTACTGGGGCCTGGCACATCTTCCCCTCGCAGAGTTTCCGGCCGTGGTTGGCCCACATCTGATATCGGGCGGCCCCCATGTCGAGATACAGGCGGTTACCGTCATGGCTGAGGGTGACCTGGCCCGATCCGTCGATGGTCCAGATCGCGAGGTCCTCACGGTCCCCGATGATATACTCGAAGAGCTCGCGGCGGCCGACGATCCCGGGCCCCGTAGGGGTCTTGATGGCGATCTCATCATGGGTGATCCGCTTTGCGAACCCGATCCGCTGGGGGTGTCGCGTCACGACCTCACCCCGACGACCTTGGCGGGGTACATCTCAGATCCCCCCGAGCTGGGCCTGTGCCGGGTCGGAGGCCGTCGCTTCGGCTCGGACCCGGAGCTGAGCCTTCAGGGTGCATGATGGGTAAAGGCAGCTATCGGGCTCCGCCAGGGCCATCTGGCAGTGCGTACACCGCATCCCGTGAAAGGGGGTCGTCATAGGGTCGACCTCCTCTCATCAATCAGGGCCCGCGTCCGGTCGATGAGGTCGACCAGGCCGGCGACCAGGACCACAAAGACGATCGGGGGGACCGTCATGGTTCTGACCTCTCTCTTAGAATGTCGGACTTCTTCCGCCTCGCAGCAGTGCCCGGCATTACCTTGGGGGGGGGCGGCGGCGCGAGCTTCAGGACAGGGGCCCCGTAGATATGTTCTCGTGGCTTGAGGAGCGCGAGGAACTCGGCTTCCGAGAGCACTTTCTGAGCCTCCTCTATGAGGACCCTACTGGAAATACACCTATCAATGTGCCCCGGGTGCGCTCTCATGAATTCGAGCGGATCAATAGAGCGCGGCGTGAGCTTTGAGGGCGTATGGATCGAGAGCGTCCCGAACGGGTACACCTCGGGCGCGGCGTCCCGTGCGGCGGCGGCCGTGAAGAGGTCCTCCCGGATCGCTCTGAGGCTCTCGAGCTCCTCGAGATAGGGCGCGGCGGCCTGATCCTGTGCCTCCTGGATCGTCGTCTCAATTGAGGCGATCCTGCCGTCGAGCTCCCAGATATCCAGCAGAGAGGGGGTGGTGAGATTGTCTCCGATCGTGATCTGTCCGTGGTCGATCATGCTGCCCCCCTCATCGTCGCCTTCGCGACATAGTCGGGGCATCGTGGGGCGAAATCCGCCTCTAAAACGGCTCTCCCGTTCGCATGGATAGGGCACCAGGACGGACCGGGGGTGTATGAGCATCGGGTACAGGTGAGGCACCGATCCGGCGCGCGTACCCGGTCTGGTGTGAGAGTTCCCGGGGCCTGGGAGTACATCTTAACCGGCTCGGGCGAGCGGTTCACATATGCAGACACCATCGGGCCTGCAGGGATCTTGTAAACCCCTTTCGACCGGATGAACCTGACGTACACGGCGAGCCCGTCCTCGTCCCACAGTGCCACGGCGGCGGGGGGCATATCTCTCGAGACGGTCCCCCCGATCCGGTAAACGTTCGCGGCGTCCCCGTCGAGGAGGAGACCCGGCGCGGCGGACGGGACGATCCCGTACTTCCCAGCGTCCGGCCCCTCGGCGATCTCGAAAACGATTCCCGTCTTGTAATACGCGGCGGTCCCTACGGGTCGCCATACCGGCCACGACATCAGGCAATCCCCCGGATCCTGTCTTCGTTCGGGGGGCGGTTCGCGATGGCTCGCGCTAGTATGCCGATGCCGACAGAACCATTATAACAGTCGGCGAATATGTAAGAGGCAGACTCCCCATTCCCATGCTTGCAGGCGGGTGAAACGGGGCTGCCGTTGTCGTTCTTTTTCATGCTGATACTTCCTTAGGGTAGTCGACGATCACGATCTGGCCGGTCTCCTGGTAGGCGCGTTGAACCCGGGGGTCCAAGTTGAGGTCCTCAAGGAGCTGACGGGACACGGGGATCGGGG